>NZ_CAIPNF010000214.1 GCF_903866365.1 uncultured Thiocystis sp. | reverse complement strand
TCGTCGGCAGCATGCTGCCGGATATCGACTCGGCGCGATCCAAGCCGGTCAATGCGCTTTTTAGCGTGCTCGGTGCCGGGTTGGCATTCGTCATGACCTTGCCCCTGATTGACCGCTTTCCGCCGCTGGAACTGACCCTGATCTGGGGCGGCGTGTATCTCTGTGTGCGCTACGGATTCTTCGAGATCTTTTCCCGCCTTACGGTGCATCGCGGCATCTGGCATTCCTGGCTTGCGACCGCGGCCGTGACCCTCGCGACGACGAATATCGCCGCCTGGTTGTGGCGGCTGCCGTCCGAGCTGGCATGGCTTGCGGGTCTGATGGTGGGCATTGGGTATCTGACCCATCTGAGCCTGGACGAGATCTACAGCGTCGATCTCTTCAACGCCCGACTGAAACGCTCCTTCGGGACGGCGCTCAAGCCCTTCAGTCTGAACAATCCCTGGAGCAGCCTGGGCATGCTGGCGACGGTTCTGGCGCTGGCATGGCTGGCACCGCCGGCCGATTCCTGGTCGGGCAGGCTCAGTCTGGAGATACCCGTCGACCTGGACGCCGTGCCAGGCATGATCCAGAATGTGGTCGAGCAGGTCAGGATCCAGGCGACTGTCTGGTGGACGCGCTTGATGGGTTGACGCGGACTCCGAATTCTCCGGGGTTCTCGCCCTTGGCGAGTTGCGCCGAACTGTACTCGAAGCCTGGGCTGCGCTAGATTGCAACGTTAGCCGAGTTTCGCCGACGCGCCGCAAGCAACGTGAGGAAAGCGCCCATGTCGATGGCCCAACCGCTGTTTTCAGACCCCGACTGGCCGGCGGGCGATCCGCCGGAGGGCATGCCGCCGGTTCCGCCCACACAGGACGAACTCCCCTGCGACGACGGAGAACCCATGGAGACGCAACGGCACAAGTGGCAGATGGATCTCCTGATCGATGCGCTCGATCTCTGGTTGCAGGAAAAGGGCGAGGGCTACACGAACGGCAACATGTTCGTCTATTTCAGCCTGGAGCAGACGCGGGGTCGCCATTTTCGGGGGCCGGATGTCTTTGTCGTCCTTGGCGTGCCGCGCGGCGAACGCAAGAGCTGGGTGGTGTGGGAGCAGGGCAAGGCGCCGGATGTAGTCATCGAGTTGCTCTCGCGGAGCACGGCGGCCAGCGATAAGGGCGAGAAGAAACAGATCTATCAGGACCGGATGCGCGTGCCCGAATATTTCTGGTTCGATCCCTTCAATCCGGAGGACCGTGCAGGTTTTCAACTGACCGACGGCGTCTACCAACCGATCGAGCGCGACGGGCAGGGTCGTCTCCGCAGTCCGCTGCTTGGTCTGGCGCTGATCCTGTGGCAGGGCGACTATCTTGGTATCGAAGGCACCTGGCTGCGTTGGGCGACGCCCGACGGCGTGCCCTTGCCAACCCATGCCGAGGCTGCCTGGAACGCCGCCGAGGACGAGCGCCAGCGTGCCGAAACGCAGACGCGACTGGCTGAGGAACAAACGCGATTGGCGGAAGAACAAACGCGACTGGCCGAGGAACAACGCCGTTTCGCCCAAGCGCAACAGGTTCTGGCCAGGACCGAAAGAGCACGTGCCGAGCGCGCGGAGGCCGAACTGACACGCCTCAAGGCGCTGCTTGAGGGAGACCCGCCGCGCTAACGCGCGGCGATGCTTGATGTCAGGCGCATTGCAGCCATAAAACAACAACGATGTAAGAGTTATGGACCTGAATTTGAATTTTCTCGACTTTGAACAACCCATTGCCGAGCTTGAGGCGAAGATCGAAGAGCTGCGTCTGGTGGGCCACGATAACGAACTCAACATCCAGGAAGAGATCGAGCGGCTCCATACCAAATGCGTGGCGCTCACCGAATCGATCTTCTCCGCGCTGACGCCCTGGCAGATCTCGCAATTATCGCGTCACCCGCAGCGACCCTATCTGCTCGACTACGCGCGACGGCTGTTCGACGACTTCCATGAACTCCATGGCGATCGGGCCTTTGCCGACGACCGGGCCATCGTTGGCGGACTCGCACGGATTGACGGTCGACCGATCATGGTCATCGGTCATCAAAAGGGTCGGGATACCAAGGAAAAGATCCTGCGCAACTTCGGCATGCCGCGCCCCGAGGGCTATCGCAAGGCGTTGCGTCTGATGGAGATGGCCGAGCGGTTCGGGCTGCCGATCCTCACCTTCATCGACACCCCCGGCGCCTATCCGGGCGTCGGCGCGGAAGAACGGGGGCAGAGCGAGGCGATCGCCCGCAACCTGCGCGAGATGTCGCGTCTGCGCACCCCGATCCTCTGCACCGTGGTGGGGGAGGGCGGTTCGGGCGGCGCGCTGGCGATCGGGGTCGGCGACTGGCTGGGCATGTTGCAGTTCAGCACCTATTCGGTGATCTCCCCGGAGGGCTGCGCCTCGATTCTCTGGAAGAGCGCCGACAAGGCGCAACTCGCCGCCGAGGCGATGGCGATCACCTCCGATAAGCTGTTGGAGCAGGGGCTGGTCGACCAGGTCATCAAGGAACCGCTCGGCGGTGCCCACCGCGACCCGGATGCCGTCGCCAAATCGCTCAAGGCCGTGTTGGTGGAACGCTTGGACGCGCTCGCCGGAATCCCGCCGGAGACGCTGATCGCGGCGCGCTATAAGCGGCTGATGGCCTACGGACGGTTTAAGGAGGCGTGACGGCGCGCGATCGACAGAGGCTCGGTTTGACCGACAGAATGAGGTGACGGCATGGCGATCAGTTACGAGGAGATCCTGGAGTTGTTTCGGGAGGTTGCGGAAGCGCAGAAAGAGACCGCACGGACATCCCAGGAGACCAAGCGGATGTTTCAGGAAACCGAGCGAAAGTTTCAGGACACGGATCGGAAGTTTCAGGAAACCGACCGGAAATTTCAGGAAACCGACCGGAAATTTCAGGAAACCGACCGCAGGATTCAGGAAACCGACCGGTTGGTCAGGGAACTGAGCAAGACCTTTGGCGGCTGGAGCAACCGGTTGGGCGAATTCGTGGAGGAGATGGTGCGTCCGGCGGTGGTGCGCCTGTTTCGCAGCCGCGGACTGGAGGTCCATCAGGTGATGCGCGATGTCACCGCGGTCAATCTGGACGGCGAAGAAGGCATCGAGGTCGATCTGCTGATCACGAACGCGCAAACCGCCATTGGCGTGGAGTGTAAAAGCCGTCTGACCCTGGAGGACGTACAGGAACATCTGGCACGGCTGGCGAAGTTCAAGCGTCTGTTTCCGCAATACGCCGACTATCGGCTGATGGGCGCGGTCGCGGCGATGGTGCTGCCCGATGAGGTCGCCCGGTACGCTTACCGCCAGGGTCTGTTCGTATTGGCGCAAAGTGGCGACACGATCCTCATTCGTAACGATGATCGCTTTACGCCGAAAGAGTGGTAGCAACAACATCAAGCTCGGTGGTTCGATCAGTGTCGCGGTCAATCAGCGCTCGCGCCAATCTTCAGAATCACGTTGCGGCTATTGTGTATATGCAATTATTGGCGGTTAGCTGATTCGCATGGCAGGCTTCGCTCCACAGCATCTGACAGCACTTCTTGCCCCCTTGAAACACGTCTCAAACTGCTGGATCGCATTCAGCGGTGGTCTGGACTCCAGTGTTCTCCTGTCCGCCGCCGCCACTGTTCGCGAGCATCTGCCGGGTGCCTTGTATGCCATCCATCTCGATCATGGCCTGCACCCGGACGCTTGTGAATGGGCCGCCCACTGCCAATCTCAATGCGATTTACTGGCGGTTCCCTTTACCGTTCGGCGCCTGCATCTGCGTCCACTCCCCGGCGAGAGCATCGAGGCCGTGGCCCGTGAGGCACGCTATCGGGCGTTTTCCAGTCTGTTGGCTCCGGGCGATCTTCTGCTGACTGCCCACAACCGTGACGATCAGGCCGAAACCCTGCTGCTTGCCCTGTTGCGCGGGAGCGGCGCTCAGGGTTTGGCCGCCATGCCCTTCGCGGCGCCACTTGGCACCGGTCGGCTGGTACGCCCGCTACTCGATGTCACGCGGGAGTCGCTGGTTGCTTATGCCCGGAGCCGGGGCCTCGCGTGGATCGAAGATCCCAGCAACCGCGAGACGGCGATGGATCGCAATTACCTTCGACTTCGGGTGTTGCCGCTATTGCGCGCGCGCTGGCCGGCGTTCGCGACGACACTCTCGCGTAGCGCAAGCCATTGCGCCGAGGCAGCCCAACTGACTGATCGTCTGGCGGCTCAGACCCTGGCCGGTCTCGATGGCGAACGTCCTGGCACGATCGGTATCCCGGCTTTGTTGCGGATCGACCGGCCGCTTCAGAAGGCGGCGCTAAGATTGTGGCTCAGGCGTCGGGATTTTGCCTTGCCGGACACCCGACAGATCGACCGTATCCTGGATGAAGTCCTGCCGGCTCGCCCGGACGCCAACCCGCTGGTCGCCTGGTCCGGCTGCGAGATCCGGCGTTACCGTCAGGATCTTTTCGCGCTTCCGCCCCTGCCGGATCCGCCACTAGCGACACTCGAAATCGACTGGCAAGTCGGCGGCGATGTGGCCGCGATGCTGGGATTGCCCAAAGGATTGGGCCGGTTGGAGTGGCATGCCGCATCTGATCGCGTGGATCCGACGGACGGTCAAGCGAGCGAGCTGGGGCAACAGTCGCTTATCGTGCGATTCGGGCTGACCGGGCAGGACTGCCAGCCGTTACGCGCCGATCATCGTCGTCCGCTGAAAAAAGTGTTTCAGGAAGCCGGCATCCCGGTCTGGCTGCGGCCCTACGTTCCCCTGGTCTTCAAAGGCGCTTCACTCATCGCCGTCGCTGGAGTTTGCCGTTGCCGGAGTCCGGATTCGGCCACCGACCCCCTTGGGGAATTCCGCTGGGTGGGTCATCCCTGGGAGGAATTCGGGCTGCTCATGCAGGAGAGACGTCGGGTCTAGGGCGAGTGATCGGTTGGCGAGCGATTGACTGTCTTTGTCCTTGGCTCGCTTGATCGGGACTGGTGTGTACCAGTAGACGGAAGAGCCGCTGAAGTGCCAGCGGCTCTCCTGTTACTGGGGGCACCTCAACGGCGGTCTTGCAACCCCGCGTTCGATGTCACTTGTATTTGCCGCTGATGGCGCCGGTCGCGTCTTCCTTCTGAAGGGCCTTTTCCGTTGCCTCCTGAGCCTTTTTATTGGAGGTAGGGGCCTTGATTTGGGCGGCATCGCCCTGGTCGGACGGGTAGTCTCCGGAAAGCTCGGCGCCCTGATCCTGGATGACCTTTTCGGTTGCTTCCTGAGACTTGGCATTAGGGACAGGCGTCTTGATCTGGGCGCCCTGGCCGACATTCATCGGCTCGTCGCCGGAGACCATGGGGGTGGCCGGCTGCGCGGCGGCAACGGCACCTGCAAGGGAAATCGCGAGGACGGCGACGGAACTGGTCACAATGTGCTTGAGAGTCATGAATACAATCTCCTTTCGTTAAAACGGAATCGGCCAGATACCAGTCGGGTCTCCAGGATCCTTGCAAGATACCAGAGGCTACGCCGGACCGGACCTATCACCTAAGGGTCATCTCTTCTCGAAATGCGCCATTTTGCTCTTCGACGTTCACGGGGAAGATCGCTTCGCAAGGCCGGCTTCGATCTCGGCGAGCACGATTGGGTGCCGCCTCTAACCGCCTGGAAGCCAAGTGCCCAGTGAGCACCCGCAGGAAATGGTAGGTAGATCATAGCAGGAGATAACCCTGGCTGCGTGCAGACTCTTCGTCATCCCATCGATTTCCGCCGGGTGGCGGGCAGGGCAGCAACTCGGTCACCGGTATCGGTGGTTTACCCATCGTCCCGGGTGCCGACCCGCCGCTGAAATACTCGATTTTAGTAGAGGGCGTTCATCATCTTCGCCCGATATCTGGCGACCAGTTCATCACCACCCCCGAGCAGATCGAACACCGCCAGCATGCCCTTGCGTCCCGCGTCGTCCTCGAAAGCACGGTCGCGCTTCATCAATTCCAACAGGTGTTCAAGTGCGCTCGAAAAGTCGCCGCGCAGCACCTGATGGGCGGCGAGCTGATAACGGGCTTCACTGTCCTTGGGGTCGGTGGCGATCCGGGTGGCCAGTTCCGCCTCTGGAGGGGCACCGTCGAGCGCTCTGGCAAACCGCAGTTGTCCGCGAAGTGCGATCACCTCCGGCTCGTTTGCAAGCTCGATTGGCAGACCGTCGAGCGCGGCCTGGGCTTTGGCAAACTCGCCCTGAGCGGCGGTTAACTGCACTTCGGCGAGAGGGAGACGGGCATTGGTGGGATTCTCGACTCGGGCTTTTCCGATCAGCGCTTGGGCGCCATCAAGGTCACCGTCGGCCAACAGATTCTGGGCCTGCGTCAACCATCCATCGGACTCGCGTGGGATGTGACGGTCCAGAAACTCGCGGACCTGGGACTCTGGCAGCGCACCCATGAATTGATCCACCGCGCGTCCAGACTTGAACAACTGCACCGTCGGCAGGCTCCGGATGCCAAACTGGGCCGCAAGCGCCTGCTCCTCCTCGGTATTGACCTTGGCCAGGATAAACCGACCGCCGTAATCCGCCGCCAGCTTAGCGAGCATCGGCATCAGCATGCGGCAGGGTGCGCACCAATCGGCCCAGAAATCGACCAGCACTGGACGCTCGAAAGACCCGTCGAGGACGACGGACTGAAAATTTTGCGCGGTCACGGTCACCACGAAGGGGGATTGAGTCATGATTGAGAACTTCTATGCTTGGAAAGCGGATACATCGACCGAAAGTAGCCATTGGGTCAAGTTGATTCAAGTTTTTCTTCTCCGTGCCCCCTCTGTCCGTGACAGAGTCGATCACGACATGGGTTGGCATGGACCGAGGAGTATTGTGTGATGCCTCAAGATTTGCATGTCGTCTGCCCCTCCTGCGATGCCGTCAACCGGATACCCAGCAGTCGCTTGGGCGGGGGCGCTAAGTGTGGCAAGTGTCACGGTCCACTATTCGCTGGAATGCCGCTGGCGCTCGACGAAGCGCGTTTCGCCCGTCATCTCGCGCGCAGCGATCTTCCGTTGCTGGTCGATTTCTGGGCGCCCTGGTGCGGTCCTTGCCGGATGATGGCGCCGGCCTTCGAGTCCGCCGCCGCCAAACTGGAGCCAGCGATGCGGCTGATCAAGATCAACACCGAGGAGGCCCAAAACCTGTCGGGGCGGCTGGGGATTCGCAGCATTCCGACCCTGGCCCTGTTCCGCGGCGGCGCCGAGGTCGCGCGTCAGGCCGGCGCCATGGACGCGAACGGCATCGTTGCTTGGGCACGGCGGGGACTGTGATTGAGGCAATGCGTTTTGAATTGGCGGAGAGAGAGTCCGCTAATATGACGCTTTAAGAGGTCCATCGCCGTCCAGTCTATCTTTCATATTCAATAGCTTGTTGTCTAACAACGTCTAGCAAAGTCCGCTATAATCCATGTCTGAGTGGGGGACCAGTTGGGGGACCGACCCGCTTTCGAAGGACATCAGACATGGGCAAACTCACCGCACGCAAGGCCGCCACAGCCCCGCCCGGCAAGCATGACGACGGCGACGGGCTCCGGCTCTACGTCTCGCCCTCCGGCGCCCGTAAATGGGTGTACCGATTCATGCTCAACGGCAGGCGACGGGAGGCGGGGCTTGGTCGAGAATGTCTTGGACGATGCCACCGCCCATCAATACCGCGATGCCAGCAACCCGGCGCGTTGGCGCGGACACCTGGATCAGTTGCTCGCTCGTCCATCCAAGGTGAAGACGGTCGAGCACCATCCGGCCATGCCTTACGCCAGGCTCCCGGAGTTGCTCTTTGAACTGGCCAGCCAGGCCAGCATGTCGGCCCTGGCCCTGCAATGGCTGATTCTGACGGCGACCCGGACCGGCGAAACCATTGGTGCCCGCTGGGAAGAGATCGACCAAGCGGCTGCGATCTGGACGATTCCCGCCGTGCGGATGAAGGCCAGGCGCGAGCATCGCGTTCCACTCACCGGAGCCGTTCTGGAGATCCTGGCACGACTCCCGCGCCTCGACGGTCATCTCTATCTCTTTCCCGGCGCCCGGCACGGCAAGCCAGTCTCCAACATGGCCTTGCTGCAACTGATGCGCGGCATGGGCTATGGCGTCGGCGGCAATCGTGGCGCCTATGTCCCCCATGGATTTCGGTCCAGTTTCCGCGATTGGGCCGGCGAGGTGTCGAGATTCCCCAGGGAGATCGCCGAGGCCGCTCTTGCGCAGGTCTTGGAGAACAAGGTCGAAGCGGCCTATCAGCGAGGTGACCTGCTGTTGAAACGGCGCAAGCTGATGGAGGCGTGGGCGGATTGGTGCATCAAGCCGTCATGCAAGGCATCCGCACTCCAGACGGGAATCGATCCCCGAGAAAATGCCGATTATTTGACGCAGATCAATTTCGCGTTGCCGTACCGTGAAGTGCGTTATTTTCTCGCGCTCTACCAGGAGAATCGCCGCCACTCGATTGCGCGCAGTCTCGATGCCTCGCCGGTGGCGTCCGCTGTGCGCACCCTGGCCGAATCGGAAGCGCAGGCCCTGGTGTTCGAGGGGACGATGGGCAAACTGCTCGAACGCCTGAACGAACACCGCGACGGCGCGGACGCCTGGCCCAAATCGGCGCGCGGACTCGGCGATGCGCTCCGGCGACAACGGCCGGCGCTGGCGCAAATCGGCCTCCAGGTCGAGATCGGCAAGGCGGGGCGCAACGGCGTCATGGTGACCATCCGCCAGCGTGAACATCGTGAACGTGGTGAACGTCATTCCGAAGTTTTCACGCCCGAAAAGAACAATGGACCGATGGTGGAGATCGAGCTATGACCGCCACTTGTTGCAGAACCTGTCGGATGCCGGCGTACAACTGGCCATTGGCGACACTGGCAAACTGAAGGTTTCCGGCGATCAATCGGCGGTGGATCGCTGGTTGCCGGAGATCCGGACGCATAAGCCCGAGCTGATCGCCCTGTTACAAGGCACCCATCAGGGCACCCCGCCGCCGCTCACCTCCGAGCAGCACGCCGACATTCAAGGGGTGATGCCTTTCGATAATGTATCCTAACAGGGCTGGGCACCGAACTGGTCGATCTTTTGCCAGAATTGCGCCCAGCGTCCAGTGGACTGCACGAGTGCCCGCAGGCTCAAGACGATCTTGGCGCCCTGGTGTTTCCAG
>NZ_CAIPNF010000213.1 GCF_903866365.1 uncultured Thiocystis sp. | reverse complement strand
TACCAACCATGTTTTTTAACAGAGCATCGGTTTCGCTACCAATCGCGTTAGCCATGATCTGCTATTTCCAAATATAATTTTGCCCTGAAAATAATATTGGCAAATCATAAGCTTATGTCAAGCTAACAAAGTAGAATTAGGCAACCAAGATGTCAGAGGTGATTTTGTTCGTCATCCCCTAAAAAGATCAATATGCCGAGATTTTTTACTTTTTGGCTTCCTTGGATGGGATCGAAACCACCGGCCGAGTGGTCAACAGTTCGATTGGGGAAGCCGAGCGGATTATGCTCAACGCGGTTGAGCGTAACCGTGGAGATCGAAGGTCTCGGCACTGGTTCAGTTCAATTTAGCCATAAAAGCATTTTAAATCAATGAATTGGACGGTCTGACCGCGATGAGCGAAAGGCAGGGGCCGCACGTCAAACCCAGTCAATACAAGGGTTCATGGCAGATTACGCGGTTTTTTAAGATGCAGGATAACCATTCAAGCAATTGATATATAAGACTTATCTTACAAAACTGAACTGAACCAGTGCCAAGGTCTCCGGTACCGGAAATGCACCAGAGCCAGTGACCTTGAGGCATAAAAAATCCCCGTGTCTCAGAGAAACACGAGGATTTTCATGGTCTTGTTGGTGCCCAGGGGCGGAATCGAACCACCGACACGAGGATTTTCAGTCCTCTGCTCTACCAACTGAGCTACCTGGGCTTACGTAATGATGATGCAATTAAGTTAAGCGCCGCATTAAATCAACAAGAACAGCTCGTGTCAAGTATTGGAAATGGCGGGCTGGTTGACCGCACATGCGGATTGGCTCAACTCTTGAGCGGCACATAGCCCGCTGGCTTTTCGGCGCCCTCGCCAAAGAAAAAAAGCTCCATTTCACCCTCTAGAAATTTCCGCGATTTGGGATCCAGCGGACTGAGGCGATTTTCGTTGATCAGCATGGTCTGGTGGCGCAGCCAGTCCTGCCAGGCCGCTTTGGAGACCTGTTCAAAGATACGTTTTCCGATCTCGCCCGGATACGGCTGGCGGTCGAGTCCATCGGCTTCGCGGCCGAGTTTGACGCAGTGGACGATTCGGCTCATGGGGTTTCTCCTTCAATCTGCTGTGTGCCCATGATGAGGGCGTCGAGGATGTCTTTGACCGGGGTTGGAAGACCCAACTCTAAAAGGTCCGTTCGATTCAGCCAGCGTTGATCGTCATGATCGGCAATCTCCTTGATCGACCCTTTGATGCGAATGGCCGCGACCTGAATCCCGAGACGGAAGTGGCTAAAGGTGTGACGGCGCGGCGGGAGCATTTCAACCTCCAGCGGGGCCGAACCGAAATGGGACAGACACCAGTCGGCGGGGTTCGTGCCGGCGATTGTCTCCGGCAGACTCCAGAGTCCGCCCCAGATGCCGGTGGGCGGACGGCGCTCCAGGAAGATTTCCCCGTCGGGGTTGATCGTCAGGATCATGAGGGTGGTTCGCTCGGGAAGCGGTTTGCGTGGTCGGCTGGCTGGGAGTTCGGTCTGTCGGCCTTGTGCGCAGGCGATGCAGCCTGTCGCAACCGGGCAGCGTTTACAGGCCGGTTTGCCGCGGGTGCAGAGTGTGGCACCAAGATCCATCATGCCCTGGTTGTAGGCGCCGACCCGTTCCCGCGGGGTGAGGCGTTCTGCCAGCGTCCAGAGTTTGGCGAGCACATCGCTGCGTCCGGGCCATCCGTCGATGGCGAAGCAGCGGGCAAGTACCCGTTTGACATTGCCGTCGAGGATTGGGTGGGGCTGATCCGCGGAGAGTGACAAGATGGCTCCGGCGGTGGAGCGACCGATACCGGGTAGTGCCCGGACCTGATCGACGTCGGTGGGAAAAATGCCTTGATGCTGGTCCCGAATCAGCCCGGCGGCACGGTGCAGGTTACGCGCCCGCGCGTAATAGCCGAGCCCGGACCAGTGCGCCAGGACATCGTCGATCGGCGCCTCCGCCAGATCCAGCACGCTCGGAAAGCGCGTCATGAACCGCTCGAAATAGGGGATGACGACGCTGACCCGAGTCTGCTGCAACATGATTTCGGAGACCCAGACGCGGTAAGGCGTGGGGGCGAGCTGCCAGGGCAGATCATGGCGACCATGCTGGTCGAACCAGGCCAGGAGCGCGGCGGCGAAATCGTGTGGCGTGATGTCAGGCAGAAGAAGCGCCTCAATCCAAGCGGATGAACGCTGAAGCAGCTGAGGAGAAGGAGGGAGTTGGAGCGGGTGATGGGAATCGAACCCACGCTATCAGCTTGGGAAGCTGAAGTTCTACCATTGAACTACACCCGCGTCATGAATCCGTAGTGTAGGCACTGACCGGCATGAAGGCAAGCTATGCATCCATGTCGTACATGCCCGCGATCACGTCCCGGTAGCGTTCCATGACGGTGGCGCGCTTGACCTTGAGCGTGGGTGTCAGCAGTCCGTTGTCGATCGACCAGGGCTCCAGGGTCAGGGTGACGCGGCGGATTTTGGCGAAGCCGGGGAAATCACTTAGGGCCAGGCGGATGCGCTTGATGATGTCCTTGAGCAGGTGCGGATCCGCCAGACTGGCGGGTTGTTCGGGATCCAATCCGTACTCGCGGGCGAACCCGACCCAGAGCTCGGCGTTGAGCACCAGCAGCGCGGAGAGATAGGAATGCCCCTCACCGAGCACCACCGCCTGATCGAACAATGGATCCATGGCGATGGCCATCTCCAGATCGGCGGGTGGCACCTTTTCACCATTCGACAGCACCAGGATATCCTTGAGTCGGCCAGTGATGAAGATGTGACCATCCTCGATGCGCGCCTGATCGCCGGTATGCAGCCAGCCATCCTGGGTCAGCACCTTGGCGGTCGCGGCGTGGTTGTTCCAGTAGCCTTGCATGACATTGTCGCCCTTCACCATCAGTTCGTCGTCGGCGCCGATGCGCACCTGGATGCCGCGGATGGGGACGCCGACGCTCTCGGGGACGTTTTTCCGCAGCGGATTGAAGCTGACGACCGGGCTGGTTTCGGTCAGTCCGTAGCCCTGAATCAAGGGCAAGCCGAGTCCGATGAAGGTGTGCGCCACGCCGGCCGGCAGGGCGGCGCCACCGCTGACGGCGACCCGCATCCGTCCGCCGAGTTTCTCCAGGACCGTCGCGCCGACCTTGTGCCGCAGCCAGGGCCAGAGCAGCAGGAGCGGATGCCAGCCGTCGCGTCCCTGGTCGCGCAGAAAGGCGCGCCAGCCGGTCGCGACCGCCAGCCGAAACAGCCAGCGCACAGGGGCGGGGCGACTCTGCAACTGCTCGTGGAGACGATGATAGACACGCTCGAAGACTCGTGGGACGGCAATCATGACCGTCGGGCGAATGCTTTGGAGATCCTCGGCCAGTTGCCCCACCGAGCGGGCGAATGCCACGCCGGAACCGGCCATGACCGGCAGGTAATAGCCCCCCGTTCGTTCCAGCATGTGCGAGAGCGGCAGAAAGGAGAGGAAGAGATCTTCCGGATAGACATTGATGAGCGTCACGACGCCATGGACGTTCGTCAGAATGTTGCGATGACTGAGCATTACGCCCTTGGGTCGGCCGGTGGTGCCGGAGGTATAGACGATGGTTGCCAGGGCATGAGGGTCACCGTCGCGCTGGGTCAATGCTGGGGCGCGGGAGGGCAACCAAGTGCCGGCGACGACGACCCGTGGATCATTCGCTGCAAGTTCGGTGGCCGCCTCGCTTGGCTCCAGGATCACCACTCGGATTGGCCATGGCGCGTCGCCGATGACTTCGGCCAGACGCTTCCAGCGACCGGCATCCTGGATCAGCAGAAGTTTGGCCGCCGCGTCCTGCAGGATATAGGCGGCGTTCTCGGCGCGGTCGTCGGTATAGAGCGGGACCGTGACCAGGCCGAGCGAGAACGCGGCCTGATCGAACATGACCCATTCCGGACAGTTGCGCAGCAGCATCGCGACCCGGTCGCCGGGTTCGAGCGACTCGCCGGCGATTGCCTGCCGCCAGCGGGCGATCCACTGCCCCATGTCGCGCCAGGTCAGTTCCTGCCAGCCGCCGGTGCGCTCGCAAGACCGATAGGCAATACGGTCGGGCGTTCGGAGGATCCGCTGGAGAAAGAGACCGTCCAGGGTTCTGGCTCGGTCGACCGCGATCAAATCCTCGGACCATCGACTCACAGGGCTGTCCTCATCGGGGTTATTGTCTTACAAAAACTGCAACCGGGTCCGGCATGGCCGGTGCGGTTGCGAGTGTTCGACCAGGTTGGCATCAACGCATGCTCCGTCGGAGCGGGTGCGGTTGAACGGTATAAAGGCCGTCATGAATTTGCAATCCTTCGCTGATCGATGATGGGACCGCCGGTCAATCGGGTGGTGCCTTTCGATAATGTATCCTAACAGGGCCGAGCACCAAACTGATCGATCTTGTCCCAGAACTGCGTCCAGCGCCCCGTGGATTGCACGAGCGCGCGCAGGCTCAAGACAATCTTGGCGCCCTGGTGTTTCCAG
>NZ_CAIPNF010000212.1 GCF_903866365.1 uncultured Thiocystis sp. | reverse complement strand
GTAGTGGCAGACGGTGATCGCCAATCCGGTGTCGTTGGCCAACTGTTGCAACTCGCGTTTCCATAACCGGGGGCGATGCCCGTTGCAGCCCCCGGCATCGGCTTCGATCAACAAGTGATCGGCTTTGGGGTAGCGCTCTCGGCCATGACACTCCCACCAGCGCCGAATGGAGGCCACCGCCAACTGCGCGGTCGCCGCCGCCGTGCCCACGCTCACCAAGGCGTGGTTGGCGCGCTGATCGTAGACCCCATAGGGGGTGGCTCGACACTCGGCATCACTGGGAAAATCATCGGTGTTGACGACATCGGGCGTCTGGCAATAACGCGCTCCCGCATTCTTGAAGTTGCCAATCAGTTCGTTTTTCTTGGCATCCACGCTGATGACCGGTTGGCCGCAGCGCAGGAACCGCCCCTTGAGGCGCTGGATCAACCGATATTGGCGGTCGCGTTGCGGATGGGCCTTGCCAATCAGACGCTTGACATTGGTTTTCAGCGAATCGCCGAGCGGTTTGAGCAACCGTCCCACCGTGGTGGCACAGCCGCGACCCAACCGCTTCGCCAGACTGCGCAAGCTGCTGCGCGTGTATTTGGCCCGTCCTTCTGGATCGCCTCCCGTCTCCGGCTCAATCAATGCCAGAAGATCGGCTTGCAGCCTCCCGTCTTTTTTTTAGCGGGGGGCGTCCAGCACCCGCGCGGCGTACCCGCTCGCGGGGACAGTCCGCCAGCCCCGCCTGGAGATCAAGGCGACCTTGCCGGATGGTTTTCGGATCCAAGCCAGTCAACTCAGCGACCCACTTCGTGCCGCCATACCCGACCACCTCAGAGAGCAACCCGGCTACCCAGCGTCGATGTTTCTCATTGAGTTGCTCACAGACCAGCTTGACGTGGGCTTCCACGGGTTCCGACAGGATCAGCTCTACCGCCGCCAACGTGACGTCCTCAGCATGTTTTTCACTTATGCTGAAGCATACTGGTTAAACAAAGATCGGGAAACAAATGATGGACAGTTCCTTAGTGCGCGACTGAAGGACCTGGAAAACGATGCCAACCGTTTGCTTGCTGCAGGTGTTCGCCCACTTCAGAGTCCAGATGTAGCCATTCGCTTGGCAGAGCTAGAGGTTGAGAGAAAGGCACTCGCGGATCGGATCGATGTCGACGACGAGGTTGGCAATAGCTTAGTGTTGGCATGGAAAGCCAAAGGTCAGGAAATCAAACAACTGCGCAGCAACTCGGCCGGGGGCCTAAGTCCCGAGTTGTACGGTAGCGTGTTTGTCGACGCAGAAAGGTGGTCCGCTTCAATCGACAATGCTGAGCAGGCAGGCACCGAACTGACAGATCGAATCGCCTCGCTGAACGGTGCGCGTGGGGCTATTCAAGCTACTTTGAGTCGACTGATAGCGGAAGTCGACAAGCTCATTGATCAATGCATGGCACCCGAGGTCGATGAGTCTGAGTGGAGGCAGCGCGAGCAGGACCTTGAACAGCACATTCTAAAGGAATCTCGGGTTCGCCAAGCCCTGGCCGCTTGCCAAGCACGATGTGTGGAGCTACTTGACGTGCTTTTGTCGTCTGGGTCGCATCAGGATCAGCAATCCGATGTCAGAGTGCTGCTCGCGCAGCAGATTGCCTTGTGCGAGCGCGAGGCTCTCGACTTGAGGCAGCAAATTGGTGGTCAGCAAGCGGTGCAGAAGGTCTGGGGTCCGCTCCTGCAAGACTGGGTTACCGACCTTCTGCGCCCCGGCTCCCACCAGGCGGATTGGGATCACTTCAAAGAAATCTATGTGCCGCAGTGCAATGTGGTCGCCATTACTTGCGGTAAGTGGTCTTTCAACCAACGGGCGGTCTCACCCCCTTTTTTGCCCGGTGACGGAGCAGGCGCTCGACACGGTGCTCCGGGTGGGGCTCGCCGCTGCGGCGGCACCGGCGATGGAAAAGGATGCGGAAACCGGGCGGCTGGTGCCAAGCACCGAGCTTGAGCAACACACGGCGCCGCCGCGCTGGACGCTCAAGCGGCTGGTTGAGTGGATCGAAACGCAGTTTGGGCGTGCGATCAGTCGGGAAACGGTCCGCCAGACGCTCAAGCGACTCGGGTTTTCCTGGAAAAAGGCCAAGGCGCTGCTCAACCGCGCCACGACCGACGCGCGCGGGACCTTTGTTGCGCAACTGCAAGCGCTGATGGCACGGACGCTGAAGCCGGAATCGCCATTGGTCGTCTATCTGGATGAAGCCCACCTCCACCAGGAGGCCGACCTGGGATATGGTTGGGCGCCAGTCGGGGAACGCTTGTGGGTCGGTTCACACACCCCTGGGCTGTCGGCGAAGGTGAGCTTCTATGGCCTCTATTTCTACAACCACGGCCAAGTGGCGATTTGGGACTTTTCCTGCGGTAACGCCGAGTACACGCTGGCGGTCTTGCAACGGCTCCGCGAGCATGAGCCGACGCGCGAGATCGTCTTGATCTGGGATGGGGCGCCTTATCACCGCGCCGGCGCGGTGGCGGCGCTGGCCGAGAAGTTGGCCATCACCCTGCTGCCGCTGCCCAGCTACAGCCCTGATTTCATGCCGGTCGAAGCCCTCTGGCGCTGGTTGCGCGAGGATGTCACCTACCATCACTGTCACGCCAGCGCGGCAGAACTAATCACGCGCGTGCGTAACTTTGCGCAGACCATTAACCTCGATCCGTTTACAATCGCCGACCGGCTCTGGACCAGAACGAGCCTCGATCCGGAAGAGGAAAAACTACGCATCTCATGCTAGGCGGGGTTTAACTACCTGCGTCAGCAAACAGCGTGAACCGGACCCGAGCGGCTCAGCTGCGAATGTCTCCTCATGGCCGACCCCATAGCATTACCCACAAGTCGGCAGGGCGAGCCAGATCAGGGGGTTACGTTGCCGGTTTTCGAGTCGCCAAGGCATACCGAAGCGGCCCCTACATCTGAAAAAAAACAAGCGCTTACAGTGCCGCACACATAATGACTCAGGAGATATGGGTAATGCTATGGGCCGACCCCCGCCGCTGGTATAGAGTCCGCCCAGCCCCCCTCCCACTTTCGCCGTTTGGGTATAGGCAGCAAAGTGGGAGGGGTTGGCAGCCGTTCTACGCGCCCTCGTCGACGCTGGTGGAGTGGCTGGAGCGCAACCAGAAATTTCAGTGCGACAGCGCGTAATGTCGGCGTCGAGGCCAGGATGTCCGGCCATTCGTCCCATATCGGATGCCGTGGACGTGGCGGCAAAGGTGGCGATGACGAAAGAGTCGATCTGGTTCGGCAAGCGTCCACGTTTGCGCTGGATTTCTGGCTGTATCGGGGAGTATATTCCCTTCAGCCATGCCTGTTTTTATGGCGCAGAGCGTGTTACTGAAAGGCCGGTGAACATGGTGCGCGAAGCATGTTTGGCTCGTCCAGCGCTCCACCCGCGACACGCCAGAACGGCGGCGAATTTGCAATCCGGCAAATCTTCAAGGTACTGCACCTCAGTAGAGAATAATCATGACTGAATCATTGACAGCTCTATTGCGTGTAAGGCAATCATCGAGGTCGTTTCCAAGTCGCTCCAACAGCAGTCAACGCATACGTTGGCTCATCATCGCCGTAATATGTCCCATCGCATTTTTAGGCGGTTTATCCACTCCAGAAGGGCAGACATTTGCCGATGTCCTCGAAGCATTGCCCACAAAAAATGGACAGCAATTTATTGTCGACGACTGGAACACGAAAATCACGGCGGGTGACCTCGGTTCAAACAATTTCTCCGGCAATACCGGCACTGCTGAATCCGCCAAATGGCTAATGAAGATCGCCATGTCAAGCAAGTCAAACGACCCGCTTGGCAGCCGGCCTGGGGGCAGCCTGGATCTCACGTTTAACTTTACGGGGCAACCGAACACCAGCTATGCCGGCTATTTCGCCTCTCTGTTCGGTTTAACCGATACGTTCGTCTCCCTGACCCCAGGGACGCAGCCACCCGCAACGACAAAATTCCCTGGATATTTTGTTAATACGAAAGACTTCTATCGGGGATTTCGCCCGTTGCAGGGTCGGACCATCGAATCCATCAAATTCGATATCTTGTTGGAGACTGCTACACCAATCACATTAAAAATCGAGATTAATTCTACTTTGTTACTTTAATTCAAACACATTGACTATCCCGTCGCGGTCAGCTTGTAATAACGCTCGATATCCTTTTGCCTTTGCTCATGCCTGACCCGCATTTGCTTGATTCTTTTTTCGACCGCATCCGGATC
>NZ_CAIPNF010000211.1 GCF_903866365.1 uncultured Thiocystis sp. | reverse complement strand
ATGTCAGGAAGTTTGATCGAGCTGGGCATGACGGTAGGACGATGCACGGGAAACGATTGGGGAAGCGATGGGGTATTCTAACGGATATCTTCAGCCAAGGCTGCCGTGACTTATTGAGAAGTTACCTTGCGATCGGGACAGCTTTCGCGTTTGCCCCCCAAGCAGGCGCCGTAAGCGTAAACTCGGTCTTAGGGAAATGGATTAACTCGGACCCCATTGTGAACGGGATCAACACATCCACGATCCAGTGGGGAACTCCTGTGTGGGGAGGTAGCCAAAGTAGCTACAGCTTTACCGGCACAGCCCCACCGCCGTTCACAGTTACACCCGAGGTGGCCTTTAACCTTGGAACCTTTATACACAACAACCAGCCTATTACGAGTAACTCCCTCACCCTCAAGACGGCCAAACTAGAAGTCAACACAACGCTGGACTTCGAAACCACCACTGAAATCATCACGTCTGTGTTCGATTTTTCTCATTGGGAGACCCCCAATAGCGATAGCCCCTGCGCAAACGGCGGTAGTAATAATTCAGGCGTCAACCAGAATGGCTGTGCCGACCGAGTGACCTTCGCCCTTAACCTTGCACAAACCGACAGCTTCATGATCGGCGATAAGGAATACGTCATCAATCTCTCGGGCTTTCAAGTCGGCGGCTCGCTCGCGAGTGAATTTTGGACAAAGGAAAGCCAATCCAACTCGGCATTCCTGACTGGAAAAATCGTCGAGAAGTCGAGCGTCGTTCCGGTTCCGGCAGCGGTCTGGCTGTTTGGCTCGGCCCTGATGGGATTTATGGGGGTCGGCTACCGTCGTAAAGTCGCTGCGTAAAGCCCGCGTAGGTGGGGTGAACGAAAGTGAACCCCAACATCCCCGCATAGGAAGGCACGGACGCCGCCCCGCCGCCTGATAATTTCAAACTCCTATCCGCCAAATTAGCGATTGAGTGCGAGCCTACTGTTGTCCCGATTCCTGTAGCCGCGCCTCTATTCCTCGGCGGTTTGTCCCTGGTTGGTTGGGCCGGTCGACGTCGTCGTCTGCGGTCGATGGCTGACGCATAAACTACTTCTGAATCAGCCATCTTGATATGGCGAACAGATTCGGCGAGGAAGGAAGCGCCTCCTTTCGTGGTGGATGCAACCCTTATCATCGCAGAATCTAAGCTCACTCCATCGTCAAGTTCTGGTGACACGGCTCGGCGGTGTCACGCCCCTCAAGAAGCTTCCCGCCACGCACAGCGCACAGCGCAAGTCCCCACCAAACCCGCTTCCCCCGCGTTTGGCATCTCGGCTCCGACGGGTTATCTTCTCTCCCCTATGGAGACACTCCTTCGCGTCACCGATCTCAGTCGTTCCTTCGGCGGCCATCCGGTCTTGGCCGAGGTCAATCTGTGTCTGGAACGCGGCGAGGTGCTGGGTCTGCTCGGACCCAACGGGGCGGGGAAAACCACCTGTCTGCGGCTGCTCGGCGGAATGCTCGCGCCGACGAGCGGGCGGATCGAAATCCAGGGGATCGATCTGGCGCGCCGCCCGCTGGAGGCGAAGCGCCACCTCGGTTTTCTGCCCGAACGCCCGCCGCTCTATCCGGAGCTGCGGGTCGACGAATATCTGACCTTCTGCGCCCGGCTGCATCGCATTCCGCGCCGCCGGATCGCCGGGTCCATCGAGGAGGTCAAACAGCGCTGCGGTCTGGAAGACAGCGGACGGCGGCTGATCGCCAAGCTCTCGAAAGGCTATCGGCAGCGGCTCGGCATCGCCCAGGCCATCCTGCACCAACCCCGACTGCTGATCCTGGACGAACCGACCGAAGGACTCGATCCCTTCCAGATGCGCGAGCTGCGCCGTCTGATCCGCGAACTGGCGCGCGACTGCGGCGTGATCCTGTCCAGCCATCTGCTGCCCGAGATCCAGGCCGTCTGCGACCGGGCGGTGATCCTCGACCAGGGCCGGATCCGCTTCAACGATTATCTGGTGAAGGAGCAGCCGATCTACGGCTGGCGGGTACGCCTGGGGCCGCGCTCCACGCTCGTCAAGCTCACCGATCTGAGCTGTCTCGTCGGGGCGGTGGACATGGGCGAGGATCGCTATCGGGTGCTGCTGGCCGATGGCGCGGATTCGGCCGAGCTGGCACGTCAGGTCGTCCAGGCGGGGCTCGAACTGCGCGAACTGGTGCCGGAGCATAGCGATCTGGAACGGGCCTTTTTCGATCTGATCGGGGTGGAGGACGACGCATGATCGGCGCCATTGTCGGGCGGGAGTGGCGTGGCGGGCTGGTGACGCCCTTGCCCTGGATCCTGCTGGGGGCGGGACAGGTGGTGCTCGCCTGGATCTTTCTGGGGGTGATCGAGAGCTTCAGCGGTCTGGGCGCGGACGAGCGGGTGGCGAGCCTGACCCAGGAACTGGCGCTGAATCTGTTCGGCTTCGCCGCCGTCATCGCCATGCTCGCCGCTCCGCTGATGGCGATGCGGATGTTGAGCGGCGAGTTTCGCGACGGCAGTTATGAACTGATCGAGGCGGCGCCGGTGCGTCTCGCGGAGGTCGTCATCGGCAAGTTTCTCGGTCTGGCGCTGCTGATGACGCCGCTCTGTCTGCTGCCGGCCGTTAATCTGCTGATGCTGGCCGGCGCGGCCGAGCTGGATGTCGGACAGGTGGCCGCGGCGACGCTGGGGCTCTGGCTCGCGACCCTGCTGTTCTGCGCCATCGGGCTCTATGCCTCCAGTCTGACCAATCAGCCGGGCGCGTCGGTCTTCGTGGCCTTCGGGATTCTGTTGTTGTTCTCCATCGTCGGACGCGCCGAATCGCTCACGGACCGGACCCTCTCGCTGTTCGGCTGGCTGTCCTGGAACGAGCATCTGTTCTGGTTTTTGCTGGGGGCCGTGCGCCTGAGCGATCTGGCCTATTTCCTCTTTTTTACCGGCGTCTTTCTGGCCCTGACCCAGCGCCGGCTCGCCAATCGGCGTCTGCAATGAAGCCGCTGAGCGACACGCTCCGGAATCGCTTGCGCCGACTGGAACGCCAGTTGGCCGACGGGCTGTTCGTGGTGCTGCTCCTGGCCCTGGCGATCTCCGCCGGCTGGCTGGTGGCGCGGCACGATCGTTACTGGGACTGGACCGCCGGCGCCAGCAACACCCTGACCCGCGAGAGTCTGGCGATCCTCGATCGCCTGGAGGCTCCGCTTCGCGCCACGGTCTTCGCCGCCGCGGAGACGCCGCTCGGCAAGGCCATCGAAAGGCTTCTGGCCCCGTATTCGCGAGCCCTGCCCGATCTGCGGATCGACTACCTGGACCCGCAACGCTTTCCCGAACAGGCACGCGACGCGGACGTGTCGCTGGTCGGTCAGATCCTGCTGGAATATCGCGGCCGGCGCGAGACCCTGAACGAACTGAACGAACGCGCCATCTCCGCCACCATTTCCCGTCTCTTCGAGACCCGCGCGCCCTGGGTGGCGGTTATCGAAGGTCACGGCGAACGCGCCATTCTCGGCGAGAGCGGCGCGGATCTGGGCCGTTTCGGGCAGGAACTGCGGGAACAGGGCTATCTGGCGCGTCCCCTGGATCTGGCGCTCCTCAAGGACGTGCCGGACAACACTCGTCTGGTGGTGCTCTCGACGCCGACCATTCCGCTCTTTCCGGGCGAATCCGAGGGTTTGAACCGCTATCTGGATCGTGGCGGAAACCTGCTCTGGCTGCTGGATCCGGGGCCGCTGAACGGGCTGGAGCCCTTGGCCGAGCAACTGAGCCTGTCCATCCTGCCGGGCGTCGTGGTGGATGCCGCCGCAGCCGGTCTGGGCGTGGATACGCCGACCGTCGCCGTGATCGCCGACTACCCGGACGACGCACTGGCGGGCGGACTCAGCGAACCGGCGCTGCTGCCGGGGAGCCTCGCTTTCGAGACCCAGGTCGCGCCCGGCTGGACGCTGGCCTCCTACCTCGCGACCGGCGCCCAAAGCTGGAACGAAACCGGCCGGGTCGAAGGCAAGATCGACCGTGACGAGGTGGTCGGCGAACGGCCCGGACCCTTGCCGGTGGTGCTGGCCCTGACGCGAACGCTTCCCGAGCCGGAGGCGGGCGCCGACCGCGAGCAGCGGGTGCTGGTGGTCGGCGATGGCGATTTCATCGGCAACGCCCAGCTCGGCAGCCATGGCAACCGGGCGCTCGGGATCCGGATGTTGCGCTGGCTGAGCCGCGGCGAGGCGCTGCTGGAACTGCCCCCGCCCCCGAGCGCCGCCGCGCCCCTGATCCTGGACGACAACCGGCGGATGCTGCTGGGTCTCGGGGCCTTGTTCTTGTTACCGGGACTCTTTCTGAGCATCGGCCTGGCGGTGCGCTGGCAGCGTTGGAGGGGACGATGAAAGGGCGCTGGCTGATCAACGGCCTGTTGCTGGCGCTGGTGCTGGTGCTGGCCTCGCTGATCCAGCGCGACATCGACCGGGCGCGCACGCCGCCGACCCTGTCGGATCTGGTCGCGTCCGATCTGTTGCTGATCGAGATCGCCCGCGAGGGCGAACCGACCCTCCAGCTTGGCCAGTCGCTTCAGGGTTGGCGCCTGGAAGCGCCCCTGGAGGTGGACGCGGATCCGGAGCGGATCGACAGACTGCTGGCGATTCTGGAGACCCCGGTGCATCGCAGCATCCCGCAAGCCACGGTGGCGCTCGACCAGGTCGGTCTGGCGTCGCCCCGCATTCGGCTGCGACTCAATACGCTTGAACTGGCCTTCGGCGGCATCGACCCGGTGGGTCAGTACCGCTATGTGGCGAGCGAGGGCCTGATTCATTTGATCGACGATCGCTTTTATCCTCTGCTGATCGCGCCGCCGCTCGACTATGTCTCGCGCCGCCTGCTGCCGCGCGGCTTCGTGCCGGTCTTCGGGCGGCTCGCCGGAGTTCCGCTGGCGGCCGACGCGCTGGACGGACTGGAGGCACTGGTCGCGGAGCGGATCGAGCCGCTGACCGGCGAGCCGGCTGGTTCGCCGGTCGAACTCAAGGCCGAGGATGGCACCGCGCTGCGGTTTCTGGTCTCCGAGGATCGTCGGCGCTGGAGTCGGAACCTGCCGGTCAGCGCGCCGCGACAGGGATCGCAAGACGGCGTCGCGGCACCCTACTCGCTGCTCTATGTGCTCACCACGGCGCCCGTGCTGACCGAGGATCCTGGCGCCATCGATCCCACGCCGCCCGCGCCCGAGGCGGCGCCGTCGGATCGGGTTCTGG
This sequence comes from uncultured Thiocystis sp., assembly GCF_903866365.1. Taxonomy (GTDB): domain Bacteria; phylum Pseudomonadota; class Gammaproteobacteria; order Chromatiales; family Chromatiaceae; genus Chromatium. The sequence goes on along the minus strand of NZ_CAIPNF010000211.1, from coordinate 12,572 downwards.
AGTCGGACCCCGTCTCCGAGCAGGCGCAGGACGCAAGCAATGATCCGTTCGCGCCGCCGTCGGATCAGGAAGAATCGAGTGTCGCCGAGCCGGACCCCGATGCCATCCTGCCCGGCGATGTCGAACTGGGCCGACCTCCGGAGGTCCGTCTGACGCCCGACGGTCAGGCGCCGCCGGTCGACGTTCGGCGGAGAAGCAAACTCCGCGGCGAACCGGACAAGGCCACGCCCATCGGTTTCGGAGAGGATCCGTTCGCGCCCGATCCCGAGGACGCTGATGAGTAAGGCGGATTGACGGCGAACTTCAACGCTCAACGCTCAATGCTCAACGCTTGACCATTCGAACGCCCTCGGGATACCGGGGGCGTTTTTTGTGGCGCGGGGAATGCTGTATTGATTCCATTGCACGTCAATGGTGGGCGACGAGATGGCGACGATTACGTTCGATACGCTGAAGCTTGTCGAAAAACTCAAATCAGCGGGCATCGCCGAAGAACATGCGAAAGCAGAAGCCGAAGCGCTGGTGTCCGCATTTTCTGAAGCGATGGATTCTCAGCTTGTCACGAAATCTGACATTCATCGTTTGGAACGCGAGCTGAAAGCAGACATTGATCGAGTGGAACGTGAATTGCTGTTTATGAAATGGATGGTTGGCTTGGTATTGGGCGGAATCGTGGCTTTAGTGTTAAAGACGTTTTTTCCCTTTGGCCCGTAGCAAGGTAGAAAGCAAGGATGCGGTGAGTTTGTTGCCTTGGCGTGAGCACGGTTGTTTCTAGTGCAACCGTGCGAAAGTCCCGAGATCGTCTCGGATCGTTGTCGTTGTCGCGGTCTCGACATGGCGAATATTCGATTACGACAACGACAGCGAGGAGGCATCGGTCTCGGGGCTTGAGCCGCGAAACACGAGGATCATGCCAGACGCAGTCGAATATCCATGCCAGAGCTTCCCGAAGTCGAAACCACGCTGCGCGGCATCCGTCCGTACCTGGAGGGCCGCCGGATCGAGCGCCTGCTGGTGCGCGAGCCGCGTCTGCGCCTGCCGATCCCGCCCGAGACTCCGGAACTGGTCGCCGGACAGACCATCGGCGCGCTTGCGAGACGCAGTAAATATCTGCTGATCGGGCTGGAGCGTGGCGCGCTGATCGTCCATCTGGGCATGTCGGGCAGCCTGCGAGTGGTCGCGTCCGGCAGTCCCCCGAAACGGCATGATCATGTGGATCTTGCGCTCGACGACGGGAAGTGTCTGCGCTTTCATGACCCGCGCCGCTTCGGCCTCTTTCTCTGGACGCCCGAGTCGCCCGAGATTGCGCAAATCCAGCATCCGCTACTGTGCGATCTGGGACCGGAACCGCTGGGCGACGCCTTCGACGGCAATTACCTTTATGCACTGAGCCGAACGCGGCGGGTCGCGATCAAGAGCTTCATCATGGATGCGGCGGTGGTGGTCGGGGTCGGTAACATCTACGCCAACGAATCGCTTTTCATGGCCGGAATCCATCCCGCGCGCCACTGTCACCGTGTCGGTCTGGAACGCTATCGGCGGCTGGCCGCGACGATTCGCGCGGTCCTGCGGGCGTCCATCGAACAGGGCGGCACCACGCTGCGGGACTTCGTCAACGAGGATGGACAACCTGGTTATTTCGCCCAATCGCTGCGGGTTTACGGACGCGCGGGCGAGCCCTGCGGAATCTGCGGCGAGCCCTTGCGACTCACGCGGATCGGACAGCGGTCGAGTTTTTTCTGTCCGCGCTGTCAGCATTAAACCGCGTCCAGTGCAATATGCGATGTTTTTGGATTGGATTAACCTTGGCCGCATCTAGGATAGTCGGAGCGGACGCGGTTTAAGATATTAAAAAATATAAAATTTTAAACCGCGTCTCTTGTGAGGCTGGTGAAATCCCCAGAGCCAAACACAAACTGAAAATTACGCATATCGCGCTGGACGCGGTTTAGGTGATTTCCTAAAAACAATCTACTCACGGAGAGGCCGTGAATCCTGTCCATTTGAAGCGTCGATTCTGGTAGACACTTTCCCGGAAACCGCCTCAAACCGCGTCCCGAACGAGCGGCGCGCTGGCGAGCGAATCAGACGAGTGCGGCGAGCTGTCGCCGGCAAAGATCCGATAGGCCGGATTGTCGGTCTCGTCCCAATAACTGTAACCCAGCACGTCGAGCGATCGGTGGAAATCGTCCTGGTCGTCGGGCGGAATCTGCGCGCCCATGAGCACGCGCCCATAGGCGGCGCCGTGATTGCGATAGTGGAACAGACTGATGTTCCAGCGTTTGCCGAGCGCGCTCAGGAAATCGAACAGTGCGCCGGGACGCTCCGGGAACTCAAATCGAACCAGAGTCTCGTGCGCGATGCCGGGGGCGTGGCCGCCGACCATGAAACGGATGTGCTGCTTGGCCGTCTCGTTATCGGTCATGTCGATCACCTTGAAATCCTTCTCGGCGAGCCGGGCGATCAGCTCGGCGCGCTCCTCGTCGCCACGACTCAACTCGACGCCGACGAACACCTGGGCGCGTCGAGTATCCGCATAGCGATAGTTGAACTCGGTGATCTGGCGCTTGCCGACCGTTCGGCAGAAGGTCAGGAAGCTGCCGGGACGCTCGGGGATCTCGACCGCCAGCAGCGCCTCGCGGTGCTCGCCCAGCTCGGCGCGCTCGGCGACATGGCGCAGACGGTCGAAATTGATGTTGGCGCCGCTTTCGATCGCGACCAGATGGGCGTCGCGGATGCCGGTGGTCTCCACCCAGCGTTTCATCCCGGCGACGGCCAGCGCCCCGGCGGGCTCGGCGATGCCGCGGGTGTCGTCGAAGATATCCTTGATCGCGGCGCAGATCTCGTCGGTGCTGACCAGCACGACCTCGTCGACCCGCGCGCGCGCCACCCGGAAACTCTCCTCGCCGATGATGCGCACCGCCACGCCATCGGCGAACAGGCCCACCCGCGGCAGCATGACCGGATGACCGGCGGCCAGCGCGGCGTGCAGGGTCGGCGCCTCCTCGGGTTCGACGCCGATGATCCTGATCTGCGGATACAGCCACTTGACGTAGGCGGCGATGCCCGCGATCAGCCCGCCGCCGCCGACCGGGACAAAGATGGCATGGGGCGGATCGGGATGCTGACGCAGAATCTCCAGGCCGATGGTGCCCTGACCGGCGATCACGTCCGGGTCGTCGAAGGGATGAATGAAGGTGAGCCCCTTTTCCGCGACCAGTTCCATCGCGTGGGCATAGGCGTCGTCGTAGGAATCGCCGTGCAGCACCACCTTGCCGCCGTGCGCGCGCACCGAGCGGACCTTGATCGCCGGCGTGGTACGCGGCATCACGATCAGCGCCGCGATGCCGAGCCGCCGGGCGCCCAGTGCGACGCCCTGGGCGTGGTTGCCGGCGCTGGCGGCGATGACGCCTTTCGCCCGCGATTCGGCATCCAGATTCACCAGCTTGTTGTAGGCCCCGCGCAGCTTGAACGAGAACACCGGTTGCAGGTCCTCGCGTTTCAGGAAGACCTCGTTACCGAGCCGGCTGGAGAGTTGGGGCGCGCGGGTCAGCGGGGTTTCCAGGGCGACATCGTAGACGCGCGCCTTCAGGATCCGCTCGATATAGGAATCGGGCATGCAAGGGGCTCTGGAACAGCTTGAAGTCGCCGAATGTTACCGCATTCGATCTGCTTGCAGTGCGCAAAGGGTCAGGTTCGTTCGCACTCCTGGAACCTTTGGCGCAGGGATGGATCGGTGGATTGGCGGCGCATGCCGCGACCGATTAAATCCCATAGGGATCCTGATACCAGTCGCGCAACACCCGCAGGTCGCGGGCTGGCAGGTAGGCATAGGCGCCCATCAGGTCGGCGTGGACGGCCTCGGCCAGCTGGTGGGAGACCTTGCGGTTGGTCAGCATGTGAAAGTACCAGGCGAAGGGGTAGCCGACCTCGCGGTCGAAGCCGTGGATCTGGTTCGCCAGACCCGCGCCCCGCGCCACCTCCGCATCGGGCAGGTCCGGAACCTGGGAGGCCAGCACGGGCACCGGCTTGGCGCTCAGGTGTCGGTCGCCATCGCGATCCTGATATTCGCGCAGCGCGAGCACCCAATGATGGCAGAAACCTTCCGACTCGACCGCCGAGCTGCGATCCCAATCGTCGAGAAAGCGGCGCAGCCGTGGCCCGGCATCCTTGGACTCGATCAGGTCGGCGACCTTGACCAGACGCCGGAACGCCAGACGCGGGGCGCCGACCGGTTCGGGTTCCAGGCGCGGAAAGTCGATCGGGTCGACGAAGTCGGCGATGCTGTCGGGGAACCAGTCGGGATCGGTGATGCAGCGGTCCAGGACTTCCTGAAGCTGTTCGATCTCGATCTGGATGAAATCGCTGGCCAAGGGGCCGGTCTGGGCGACCAGATAATGCGTCTGGCCGTTGAGTCGGGTGGCGAAATAGCGCAACTCCGAGAGCTTGAACATCAGTTCGTCGATATCGCCGCCGGATTCGGCCTCGGCCCAGTCGGTGATGTGATGGGCGATCCGCTGGCCGTCCAGATCCACCACGCCGCCGAGTCGATGCCAGCCGCCGCGCGTCATCGCATGGCTCACGGACAGGTCGGGCAACAGCGCCTGGACGGCGTTGACCAGTGGTCCGATGCCGTCGGACACGTCGACCGATTGGCAGACCTCCGCGACTTGTAGCTGGAGATTGGCTGTCAATCCGGAATTCAGGTCGTTCGCTGTATTCACGCTATCGTTCCGTTGGTTTTGTTCGTGGCGATGGTTCTTGATCGAATGGATCCCGATCGACCCGGTTCCGCGCGATCCCGCGCACGTCGGGATCGAGGTCTTCGAGCAGTGGGCCGAGCAACGCTGGCGGCAGACGTTCGGCAAGCCGCGCCCGCACCCGCCAATCGGGATCGGCGCGCATGCGCTCGGCCTCCGCGAAACCAATTCGTTCGGCAACCTGGAGCCGAACCTCCGGCTCGGGGTCGTCGCGCATCAGTCCCAGACTTTCGAGCGGCAGCCGTGCGGCGACCGTGACCCTGACCTGACGGTCGGGGTCGCGGATCAGGCGGAACAGGCGCCCCGGCGCAAGCCGCCGGGCGACGTATTGACGGACCAGATAGTCCGGGTCGGCGGCCAGTCGCTCGATCCGATCCGGCGGCAGGCGATCGGCAAGCGTGATCCGAACCTCGCGGTCCGGATCGTCGATCAGGACGTCCAGCGCCTCGATCGGCAGGCGATAGGCGAGAACCCTTCGCACCACCTCGTCCGGGTCATGAATCAGGGGCAGGAGCTTTTTCTGCGAGAGATAACGCGCGGCGATCGCGCGCCGCTCCCAGAAACTGTCGCCGGCGTAATCGTCGGCGAGCGCGGGATTGACGCGAAAAAAGCGTTCGATCTGACGCCCGCTCATGGCGCGCACGCAGACATCGCCAGGGCTGCAACGACCCTCGGTCAGGAGATCGCGGCGATGCGGGCAGCCGCGACAGTGGCTGACCGGGGTTCTCGGGCCGTCGTCCGCTGGCGATTCCACGGTCGCGCGCATCCGGGCGGAATCAGTCCGCGTCATCGACCTGGGCGAGCAGAACGCCGGTCGCGGACTGGAGATCGGTGGTGAGTTTCAGGCAGTGTTCGCGCCCGTCCACCAGATAGACATTGAAGTTCGTGTCCCGATGCGCGGGTTCAATGTTGCCCACGTCATCGTCCAGGCAACTGGTGAAATGCATGTCGTCAAAGGTCTCGCGCAAGACGGCGAGGGTCTGCTCGTTGAGACCGGCGCGCTGGACGACCGCGGCAATCTGCTGGAGACGGTTTGGCTCCATCATGCCTCGGCACCGTCGCGCTCGAAGCGGATCCGCTCTTCCGGCGCATGTCCCATGACCTTGGCCAGCCAGGGCGGAGCCTTGTCGGCCAGGATGTGCTGCAGGGCGAGCATGCGGTCGCGGGCGCTGCCGCCTCGGTCGTCCTTGATCGGATGGATGTCTTTCTTGACGACCTTGGCCGCCGCCGGTCCACCGATGGAGGCGACATAAAGCACCTGACAGTCGGCGATCAAAGCGGCGCGGTCGGCGTTTTTATCGTCGCTGAGGCGGGTCTCGCCGACGGTGCGAACGTCGATCAGACGATGCTCGACGGCCGAAACCTGGTAGATCAGAAAACGCTGGGCGGCGCCGAAATGTCCATCGAGTTCCTCGCCGGTATCCGAGGCGCAGGCGACCCGGATCGAGTCGGGCATGTCGCCCTCGGTATAGGGTTCGGTCGCCGGGGGCGGGTCGAGAGCGATCCCGCTGTCGCCCTTGAGGATGGCGAGGGCGGCTTTGAGGACCGACTGATCGACGTCGGCGAATTCGCCGTCGGCGGCCTGTTTCAGATCCTTGACCTTGAGTCCGGCCAGGCTCTCGGCGGTGGGCGGCAGACCGACGGCGTCCTTGAGCACTCGGATCAGGCGCGCCGGGTCGGTGTCTGGCAGGGTGCGGGCGGCCAGCGCGATTCGCAGTGCGATGTCGTCGGAGAGATGGCCGGTGGACATGGCGAGGTTCCTCGATTGCGGTTGCTTGGTTGGCCCTGGGAGCGCCGACATTCGGTTGGGCGGTGCGTCGTTGAGCGAGCTTGGCGCCGGCTAGAAGCCGGCGGTCCTCGGGGTGCTCCGGGCGGTTATGCCGGGACGATGCAGTCGTCTTCCATGCAGACTTCGAGGCATTGCGGCGTGCCGGGTTCGCCATCGCCCCCGCATTCGCTGCAGGTGTTGGCGTCGATCTTGTAGACGCCCTTCCAGGGGCTGATGGACTGGGTCGGACAGACCGGCTCGCAGTCGCCGCAGGCGGTACAGATTTCACGGACGATTTTCATCGACATGGCGGTTCTCCAAAGTTCATTCGTCGCCGCGCTTGAAGCGCAGCGTGGTTGGAAACACGGGCGGCGGACTGATGGGATCGATATACCAACGCGAGCCATCGGTCAGTTCCACGCCACCGCCCCAGGTCTCGGCGGTATCCAGCTCCACCGAGGCGATGGTCTCTTCCATATCTTTTTTCGCGACGTAGAAGAGCAGGTTTCCCGCGTCGTTTTTACGAATCATCACATTTGGCATAGGGATCTCGCATCGGCTTGATCGGGTACGCATCGCGTACCCGATTGAAACTATCTCACCAGGTCGTAGTTATAGTCGGTCACGCCCATCTCGCGCGTCTCTTCGTCGAGACGCTCCAGCACCGCGTTGACCAGGGTGGTGAGGATGTACATGGCGCCCTCGTAGCCCAGGGTCGTCATCCGATGCAGATGATGACGGTCGAAGATCGGGAAGCCGATGCGGATCAACGGTACCTCGAATTCCTTACCCTTGTGCAAGGTGTCGCGCTGGATGAACTTGCCGTAGCTGTTGCCGATCAGGAAGTCCGGCTTGTCGGTGAAACACAGCGAGCGCAGATGCCAGAGGTCGTTGCCGACGTAGACTGTGCCGTTCGCGCCGTAAGGGGACGCGGCCAGCACCTTCTCGACCTCTTTCTTCCAGCGCTTGTTGGCCTGGTGGCAGAGGATGTGCGTCGGCTCGGCGCCCAGTTCCAGCAGGAACTTGACCATGCCCAACACGTAGTCGGCGTCGCCATAGAGCGCGAACTTCTTGCCATGCAGCCAGGTGTGGCTGTCGGTCATCATGTCGACCAGACGCCCGCGCTCCTTGGCCAGCGATTCGGGGATTTCCTTGCCGCTCAGCGCGGAGACCTTCATCAGGAACTCGTCGGTCCACTCCAGCCCCATCGGGATGTTGATGTGGCTGACCTCGTGCTTCCAGGTGACCTCGGCGAACTTGCGCGTCTTGGGCAACTGCCAGGGTTGCAGGCAGAGGGTATCGATGGCGTTCGGCGCATCGCGCATCTCGTCGAGCGTGGTGCCGCCGTCATACATGCGGAATTGACCGTCGGCGGGCGTGTCGAGAACGTCAGTCGGGTCGCACAGCAGGCTGTAGCCGACGCCCATCTCTTTCATCATGCGGTGCAGGACGCGGTAGTTGCCGAGATAGGTCTCGAAGCCCGGCACCAGGTTGATCTTGCCGTTTTTGCCGACGACCTTATCGTCCATAGAGTTCAGCGTGAGGTGGCGCTGAATGCCCTCGAACATGTTGTCCCAGCCGGTGGTGTGGCTGCCGACGAAGCTCGGGGTATGGGCGAAGGGGACCGGAAACCCTTCCGGGATGTGCCCTTCCTTCTTCGCGTTGGTGATAAAGCTGTTGAGGTCGTCGCCGATGACCTCGGCCATGCAGGTGGTGCTGACCGCGATCATGTCGGGCTGGTAGAGCGCCCTGGCGTTTTCCAGGCCATCGAACATGTTCTTCTGGCCGCCGAACACCGCCGCGTCCTCGGTCATGGAGTCGGACACGCAGGCGATCGGCTCCTTGAAATGACGGTTGAAATAGGAGCGGAAGTAGGCGACGCAGCCTTGCGAGCCGTGCACATAGGGCAGGGTCTTCTCGAAACCGAGCGCGCAGAGCACGGCGCCGAGCGGCTGACACGCCTTGGCCGGGTTGATGGTCAGGGCTTCGCGCTTGAAATTCAGCTCCTGATATTCCTGGGTGGTGGTCCACTGGAAGACCTCTTCGATCTTGTCGATCGACGGGGCTTCCTCGACGGTCTTGCGCTTGTTGCCGAGGTTTTCGACATAGTCGGCGTCGCCGAACAGCGGGTAACAGGGTTTGATTTTGTCGGCTATCTGGCTCATGCGTGTGCTCCTGCCGCGCCGCGAATTGGCGGACGACGGCAAATCGTGATCGGTGGCCGCCGGGAGCGGCGTCAAAACCCTCCCTCTCCTAGTGGGAGAGGGCCGGGGTGAGGGTGTGAGGCCGGCAAAACACTGGTGCGCTGTCGGCCAAGGTCTACCCCCTCACCCCCGGCCCCTCTCCCCCAAGGGGAGAGGTGGGTAGGAGGTCAGGCGCTGGCGGCCAGTTTCTCGGCCTCGCCGCCCTCGGCGGACTTCAGCCAAGGCGCCTGCATGCTCTTCCAGCAGGGATTGTTGATGGTCATGTCCATGTCGCGGGCGAAGATGGCGAAGCCGTCGTAGCCGTGATAGGGGCCGGAGTAATCCCACGAGTGCATCTGACGGAAGGGCACGCCCATCTTCTGGAAGATGTACTTTTCCTTGATGCCGGAGCCGATCAGGTCGGGCTTGATCTTCTTGACGAATTCCTCGAACTCGTAGCCGGTCACGTCGTCATAGAGCAGGGTCGCGTTGCCCATGTCCTTGATGGTGCGGTCATAATCGTCGTTGTGCGCGAACTCGTAGCCGGTGCCGACCACTTCCATCCCCAGGTCTTCATAGGCGCCGATGACGTGACGCGGACGCAGGCCGCCGACATAGAGCATCACTCGCTTGCCTTCGAGACGCGGACGGTACTTGGCGACGATGGCTTGGTATTCGGCCTCGTACTTGGCGATGACCTTCTCGGCGTTGGCCTGGATGGTCTCGTCGAAGAAGGCGGCGATCTTGCGCAACGACTCGGCGATCTTGGTCGGACCGAAGAAGTTGTACTCCATCCACGGAATCCCGTACTTCTCTTCCATGTGCCGGCTGATGTAGTTCATCGAGCGATAGCAGTGGATGAGGTTCAGCTTGACCTTGGGGGTCAGTTCCATCTCGGCCAGGGTGCCGTCGCCGGACCACTGCGCCACCACGCGCAGGCCCATTTCTTCGAGCAGGATGCGCGAGGCCCAGGCGTCGCCGCCGATGTTGTAGTCGCCGATGATGGCCACGTCATAGGGCGTGGTCGGAAAGGACTCGTCGCCGTCGCGGTTGCCGATGACCCAGTCGCGGATGGCGTCGTTGGCGATGTGATGACCCAGCGATTGGGAGACGCCGCGGAAACCCTCGCAACGCACCGGCACGATCGGCTTCTCCAGCTCCTTGCCTTTCTTCTTGGAGACCGCCTCGATGTCGTCGCCGATCAGACCGATCGGACACTCGGACTGGATCGTGATGCCCTTGGAGAGCGGGAACAGCCCCTCGATCTCGTCGATCAGCTTGGCGAGCTTCTTGTCGCCGCCGAACACGATGTCCTTCTCCTGGAAATCCGAGGTGAAGTTCATGGTGCCGAAGGTGTTCACGCCGGTGTGACCGATGTAATAGTTCCGCCGACCGGCGCGCGAATACTGACCGCAGCCGACCGGGCCATGCGAGATATGGATCATGTCCTTGATCGGACCCCAGACCACGCCCTTGGAGCCGGCGTAGGCGCAACCGCGCACGGTCATGACGCCGGGCAGCGATTTGCGGTTGGAGGTGATGCACTTCTTGGACTGTTCGATCGATTGGTCGTTGACGGCCAGATGCTTGGCGCGATCCTTCTTCGCCTTATCCGGATACGCTTCAAGCACCTCCTGGATGAGGGCCTGGGTCTCTTCGCGGGTCATTGCTGTCATTGCCTATGCTCCTGCCGTGCCGCCAATTCGCGGACTCCCGGCTTCAGTTACTGCGTTATCGGTTGTCAGTTTTCAGTTGGCAGTTGTCAGCGCAATGTGCAGCCGTCTTCCGACAACTGACACCTGACAACTGAAACCTTTTCGCTACTGAAACCTTCCCGCTCAGGCCGCGACTTCTTCCTCTGCCGTCTTGCCGATAATGCTTTCGTCCTCGCCGTCCATGAGCCCAAACTCCATCAGCAGATCCTCAAGGGCTTCCATCGTGATCGGCTTCGGGATGACGAACATCTTGTTGTTGATGATCTTGCTGGCCAGATCGCGGTATTCCTGGGCCTGCTTGGCCTTGGGGTCGTACTCGATGACCGTCATGCGGCGGATCTCGGCGCGTTGCACCACGTTATCGCGTGGCACAAAATGGATCATCTGGGTGCCCAACTGACGGGCCAGCTCCATGATCAGTTCGTCCTCGCGGGCGGTGTTACGGCTGTTGCAGATCAGACCGGCGAGACGCACACTGCCGGAGCTGGCGTACTTCACGATGCCCTTGGCGATGTTGTTGGCCGCGTACATGGCCATCATCTCGCCGGAGCAGACGATGTAGATTTCCTGGGCCTTGTTCTCGCGGATCGGCATGGCGAACCCGCCGCACACCACGTCGCCGAGCACGTCATAGAACACGAAGTCCAGATCGTCGGTGTAGGCGCCTTCCTCTTCGAGGAAGTTGATCGCCGTGATGACGCCGCGACCGGCGCAGCCGACGCCCGGCTCGGGACCGCCGGACTCGACGCACTTGATGTCGCGGTAGCCGACCTTGAGCACGTCTTCGAGTTCGAGGTCTTCGACCGAGCCGGCTTCGGCGGCCATCTCCATGATGGAGTTCTGGGCCTTGGCATGCAGAATCAAACGGGTGGAATCGGCCTTGGGGTCGCAACCGACGATCATGACCTTCTTGCCAAGCTCGGCCAGACCCGCGACGAGGTTCTGGGTGGTGGTGGATTTGCCGATACCGCCTTTGCCGTAGATGGCGCACTGACGTATTGCCATGGGTAGAGTCTCCTGTGAGCCTGCTGTCGCAAGCGTTGAACGAATCGATGCTCGACAGCTTCTAAGCAAGCTCGGTGCCAAACCGGGAAGTGCAATTTAAGACTCTGTTTAATAAACAATAATCTCGAATTTCGAGAGAAATTCGAGATGGTGGCATCCACGACAAAGCCGCATGTGCTGTATGGATCGCAACAGACAAACCGGACAATCCTTGAATCGACCAAACGACACTCGCAAACCGCCGACCCTTCCGCCCAGCGCCCGGCTACCCTTCAACCGCTGCAACCTGCCGGCGGTGATCCTCGGCAGTCTGACCTACCAGCGACATCCGGTGCCGCTGGAGATCGACAGCATCCGGGATTTCCACGCCGACCTCTTCCGCACCCTGGCCGACTTCCCGAGTCACCCGGAACGCGCCCAACGCTTCCAGGACTACATGACGGTGAATTTCCTGCTCGATGAGCTGGACGAAGCGGGTTTGACGCCGGGGCGTGGGCGCAAATCACGGGCAAACGCCAATTACCCGCGGCTGGTGCGGGGCTGGTCGTTCGATTCGGACGGTCGCGAGGGGGCGGTGCTGAAGCGCTGGGTCGAGAGCCGTTTCGGACTGCTTGCCCGCCATCACGCGGGTTCGCTGCTCGATCGCGACGGCGAGGCCTACCAGCGTTACCTGACCGAAGGCACTCGCGGTCTCTACGCGACCAACGCGCTGGAGTCGCAACTCGACCTGCTCTATACCTATTGTCAGTACGAGCTGACGCGCGAATTCCCGGACCGCACCCATCTCAGGCTCTTTCGCGGCATCAACCGCATGGATGAGCACGAAATCCAGGAGACGTGCAGCGGCGGCTTTCATCGCGTACTGTTCAACAACCTCAACAGCTTCACCAGCCAACGCGAGCGGGCGGATGAGTTCGGCGATTACATTCTGGAGACCGAGGTACCGCTGCCGAAGGTCTTCTTCTATAACCGCCTGCTGCCGGGCATGCTCAAGGGCGAGGATGAATACGTGGTGATTGGCGGGGTGTACGAGGTTTCGATCAGTACCGTCTGAACCGTGCAGACCACGAAAAACCATATGGCTGAATCAGCGTTCCAGCCAGCACGGATCGGCCGGTGGTCCGCGCAGCGGACCCTACGT
>NZ_CAIPNF010000210.1 GCF_903866365.1 uncultured Thiocystis sp. | reverse complement strand
GATAAAGCTTTTTGCAAACGAAATTTTCGATCCAAATTATAAGAAAAGAGAGACATCCTTAGGTCGTTTAAATAGGTTGCTTCTGGAAGTCCAGGCTTAAAAAATCCCGAACACCTATGCGTCTCCAGATCTTTGTAAGATCATATAATTAATAGATTTTTCGACCTTCCCGGTTCCTACTCAGATCCCAGAGAGCCGAAAAGTGTCGTGAGTGTCGATCAAGGGACATATCCAGGATTTCCGGTCACCGCCGCCTCGCGACGAAGGACGGACGCATCACGATCTCGGAATCAACGACGGAATGGCCTCCGCCAAGTCATCGCTGACCACCCAGACCGCCCCGCTGCCGTTCGGGCTGGATCCAGGGTCGCCCACCGCCTGACCGGCTTGGTCCATGACGGTCAGGTTCAACGCCGTGCCGTCAGCAGGTGCGTCGCGGCAGACATCCCACACAATGAACCAATGGCTCAGGTCGGCCAGCCACGTCAACTGACGTTCACACGGGAGACACTGATGCAGCAGATCCCAAAGCCGGAAGACCACTTCGCGCTGCGCGCGAAACGCTCTGTCGAGGTGCTTCAGCATGCCTTCGGTGAGATCAACCGCCTGAAGGCGGCTGCGTAACATCAGTTACTAAGAGGATATCCAGTTCAGAACTTGCTTGTGGAAAGCAAGTATCTGAAATTTATTGTACGGTGGCGAATGACGCTAAAATGAGCACAGCCGAGCTATAAACCAATTGAGTGCCGCGAGGAATCCAGGCCATGTCCCTTGCCAACCCGACCCTTGAAGACGTCTGGCGGTTGTTTCAGGAAAGCGACCGCAAATTTCAGGAAACCGAACGCTTAATGAAGGAATCGTCGCGGGAAACCGACCGCCGGTTTCAGGAAACCGACCGCCGTTTCCAGGAAACCGACCGCCGTTTCCAGGAAACCGACCGCCTGGTCAAACAAGTGTCGAAGAATCTGGGCGAGTTGGGGAATCGGCTCGGCGAGTTCGTCGAACACCTGGTGGCGCCGGCCGTGGTGCGTCTGTTTCGCGCCCAAGGCATCGAGGTGCATGCGGTCTATCCGGGCGTCTCGGCGCACCGCGATGGCGAAGGGTTGGAGATCGATCTGCTGGTGGTCAACGATGGTGCCCTGGTGGGCGTGGAGTGCAAAAGCAAGCTGACGGTGGAGCATGTGGATGCGCATGTGGCGCGGCTTGCGAAGCTCAAGCGGGTCTTGCCGTTGTACAAGGACCATCGGGTCATGGGCGCGGTGGCGGGGATGGTGGTGACGCCGTCGGTGGCCGAGTATGCGATGGCCCAGGGTTTCTACGTCCTGTGTCAGAACGGCGAGCAGGTCGAGGTCCGCAATCCGGCGGGATTCGCTCCCGCCGTCTGGTAGGCGATGCATCGCCTACTGACGCTCTACAAGCGACAGGTTTCATTCCGAAGTTGAGGCGGCGCAATCCGCCGCCGGTCGAGCACGGGGCCGTGACACAGCATCTGCAACGGATTTATTGAAGCAGGCACGGCACCCGGCCGCCGTCAGCCGGCCGGCCGATCGCTCCGCGCGGAAAGCGTTGCCGCCGCGGGCCGATCGAGCATCCAGTCCCACACCCGCCCCATCCGCTGATGCAAACTCTCGTGCAATGACAGCAGCGCCGGGGTGAAGATGAGCACCAGGATGGTGGAGAAGCCGACGCCAAAGGCGAGCGAAACCGCCATCGGAATCAAAAATTGCGCCTGCAGACTGGTCTCGAAGATCAGCGGTCCCAGACCGACCACGGTGGTCGCCGAGGTCAGCAGCATCGCCCGCAGCCGCGAGGTGGCGGCCTCGACCAGCGCCTCGTCGACCGCCATCCCGGTCTCGCGCAGTTCGTGATACATGCTGACCAGGATGATGGCGTTATTGACCACGATCCCGGACAGTCCGAACAGTCCGAACAGCGACAGCAGGGTCAGATCCAGCCCCAGCAACCAGTGTCCGGTAATCGCCCCGACCAGACCCAGCGGGATCGCAGTCATCACCACCAGCGGCCAGCCCCAGCTCGCGAAGACCGCGGCCAGGATCAGATAGATCAGTCCCAGCCCCAACATCAGCCCGAGGCGCATGTCGCCCAGGGTCTCGCGCTGATCGGCGGCGCGGCCCTCGAAGCTGTACTCGATCCCGTAGTCATCGGCGAGCTTGGGCAGCAGTTCGCGCTCCAGCGCCTCGCGCACATTGTCCGGGGTGCTCAGGGCGCGGTTGACATCGGCCGAGACCTCG
>NZ_CAIPNF010000209.1 GCF_903866365.1 uncultured Thiocystis sp. | reverse complement strand
GGGGAAGGCGGGGGAGCCAACATCGTGGATCGCTTCGGCGAGACAGAACGGACACTGGGGCAGCGCCAAACCGCTGCGATTGAGGGCGGCAGCACAACTTAAATTCGGGGAAAAACTGTCCTGGACAGGGGGTCCACTTTAGACAACGACAACGACAACGATCATCGCGGATGCCCCGTTCCAAACCGTCGTGCATTGGTTTGATTCGCGCTCCCTCGCTGGTCGTTATTGAAAGGCATTGATTATAGTTGGCAGTTGGCAGAAACAAGACTGGCTGATGTCCTGGAAAGTGCCTGCCGATTTTCCGCCGGCTCCGGGTTTTGAGTCTGCCGAAGGGGCAGCGGCGGGAATTCCCAAACTGCTTTTCGCTTATGCGGTTATGCCTTATACTGAATGTCATTTATCGCCTTCATGGCCGAGGGTCGCGTCCCATGCCCGTCGCTCGTCTCCTTGCCGCGCTCGCCGTGGCGCTCATCCTGGGTCCGGTCGCGGCGGCGCCGGACGACGACCGCGCGGGCGTCCAGCGGTTCGTCGCCGAGATGACCGAACGTCATGGCTTCGACCCCGTCGCGCTCCAGACCCTGCTGGAGACCGCGCGCTACCGGCCAGCGATCGTCGACGCCATGAATCGCCCCTACGAGGACAAACCCTGGCCCGAGTACCGGGCGCTCTTCCTCACCCCGGAGCGGATCGATGCCGGCGTCGCCTTCTGGCGCGACCATGCCGAGACCCTGACGCGCGCCGAGACCGCCTTCGGTGTCGCGCCCGAGATCGTCGTCGCCATCCTCGGCGTCGAAACCCGCTATGGACGCAACCTGGGCACCCACCGGACGCTGGATGCGCTGACGACCCTCGGCTTTTCCTATCCCAAGCGGGCGGATTTCTTTCGCGGCGAGCTGGAATCCTTCCTGCTCCTGAGCCGCGAGGAAGGGCTCGACCCCGGCAGGATCCTGGGCTCCTATGCCGGGGCGCTCGGAACACCCCAATTCATTCCGTCCAGTTACCGCGCCTACGCGGTGGACTTCGATGGCGATGGCCAGCGCGACCTCTGGCACAGCAACCCGGATGTCATCGGCAGCGTCGCCAACTATTTCAAGCTGCACGGCTGGCGTCCCGGCGAACCGGTCGCCTTTCCGTCCGAACTCAAGGCCGGCCTCCCCGACGGCGTCGACATCGCCGGGAAAACGCCGCTCATGCCCAACCGCACGGCGGGCGACTGGCGCGACGCCGGCATCGACTGGCGCGCGTCCACCGCTCCATCAACCCCGGCGGTTTTGATCCGGCTCGCTGGACCGACCGACGAATACTGGATCGGTCTCGACAATTTTTATGTCATCACGCGCTACAACCACAGCAACCTCTACGCCATGGCGATTCTTCAGTTGAGCGAGGCGATCCGGGCGCGCCATGCCGGCGAGCGGTGATTGAGCGCGGTCGTCTGGAGACAGCACCACATGCGAACAGATAAGCTTGTCCCGACCACGTGGGTGGCCGACCCTCGGCCCACCGTCTCGGCATCGGCGAAGGTCGCCTGGATAGGGGGCGCGCTGCTGTTCGCGCTGCTCTCCGGTTGCGCCAGCCAGATCGATCAATCAGACGAGGATATCCCCCCGCACATCGCCCGCATTCCGGACGCGGTCCCGCGTGTCGAACCCCTGTCGAAATCCGGGAATCCCGAGTCCTACGTGGTCTTCGGCAAGCGTTACCAAATCCAGCGAAGCAGTCGGGGCTATGCGGAGCGCGGACTGGCCTCCTGGTACGGCAAGCCTTTTCACGGGCGCAAGACCAGTTCGGGCGAGACCTACGACATGCACGCCATGAGCGCGGCGCACAAGACCCTGCCCCTGCCGACCTATGCGCGGGTGACCAACGTCGAGAATGGCCGCAGCATCGTGGTCAGGATCAATGACCGCGGTCCCTTTCATGGTCCGCGTCTCATCGATCTGTCCCATACCGCCGCCGTCAAGCTAGGCGTGGTCAAGACGGGGACGGCGATGGTCGAGGTGCGCGCCATCGACCCGAAGCGTCCGCGCTCGGATCCCGGCCCCTTCCTCGCCGCATCGGGCAAAGCCAACGCCAGAACCGCCGTCGCCGCCCCGCGTGCTGTCGCTCCGGCCGATCCGCCGCCCGCGCGTCCGGCACGTGCGCCCATGCGCCTGGCAGACAGCGAGATGACCCCGCGACCGCTGCCCGCCCGCGGGGACGAGCCGCTTCCAATCACGGCGGTGGCAGCGCGGGATCTGCCCGATTCGCCCGAGCCGCTGGCAGCGGTCGCGTTCCGCGCGCAACCCGCCAGCCATGGCGAAGCGCTGTATCTCCAGATCGGCGCCTTTGGCGATCCGCGCAACGCCGAGCGACTGCGCGAACGCTTGAACGGACATCTGGGGTCCGACCGTATCCGAATCCTGAGTCCGGAGACCAGCGGCGCGGCGCTGTACAAGGTCAGAATCGGTCCAGTCGCCTCCGAACAGGACGCCGACCGACTGACACAGCAGCTCGTGGCGCTTGGCGTGGACCGGCCACAACGGGTGACGAACTGATCCGAAGTGCCAAATCCGGGGATGAGGGTTAGAATAGACGTCGCTCCATCCCCGCCATCCCAAGCCCCGGATCCCTCATGAAGTCAGTCTCCCCACTCTTTTTCCTATGGTTTTGTCTTTGGGCGTTGCCGCTCTCGTCGGCGACCGCGCAGCCGCCGATACCCGCCCCTCCCGAGCTGGCGGCCAAGGGCTATCTGCTGATCGATGTCAACAGCGGCAAGACCTTGGTCGAACAAAATGCCGACGAGCGTCTGGAACCGGCGAGTCTGACCAAGATCATGACCGCCTATGTGGTGTTCCGCGAACTCGCTGGCGGTAAGGTCAAGCTGACCGATCAAGCCATGATCAGCGAGAAAGCGTGGCGGACAGGCGGCTCGAAGATGTTCATCGAGGTGGGCAAACAGGTCGACGTGGAGAATCTGCTGAAAGGCATGATGATCCAATCCGGCAACGATGCCGCCGTGGCCCTGGCCGAGCATGTCGCCGGCAGCGTCGAGGCCTTCGCCAACCTGATGAACGATCATGCCCAGCGGCTCGGCATGACGGCCAGTCATTTTACCAATCCCAACGGACTCCCGGATCCCGAACTCTATACCACTGCCCGCGATATGGCTCGGGTCACGCTGGCCCTGATCAGGGAGTTTCCCGACTATTACGCCTGGTATAAAAACCAGGATTTTACTTACAACAACATCACGCAGCAGAACCGCAATCCATTGCTCAAGCGCGATGCCACGGCCGACGGCGTCAAGACCGGCTATACCAAGGCCGCCGGTTACTGTCTGGTGGGATCGGCCAAGCGCGACGACATGCGCCTGATTTCGGTGGTCATGGGATCGGCGACGCCCAAGGCGCGCGCCGAGGCGAGTCTGGCCCTGCTGAACTACGGGTTCCGGTTCTACGAGAGCCATCGCCTCTATCCCGCCGGCCAACCGATCGAGTCGATTCGCGTCTGGTATGGCCGTCTGCAAAACCTGCCGGTCGGTCCCGCCACGGATGTCTTCGCGACCATTCCGCGCGGCACCTATGACAAACTCAACGCACGGCTGGAAAAGACCTCCGATTTTATCGCCCCGATCGCCCAGGGCGCGCAAGTCGGCGACATCGTGGTCACCCTGGGCGACGAGGAGATGACACGGGTTCCCCTGGTCGCGCTCCAGGAGGTCGCCGACGGCAACCTGTGGCGCAAATTCGTCGACAGCCTTCTGAAGCTGGTCGACAGCCTTCTTCATTGACGCGATCGAACGATCGCTGCGTACAGGCCATGTCCGACCCCCAGGAAACCTTGTTTTCATTCCCCTGCAGCTTTCCGATCAAGGCGATGGGTCCGGCTGACCGCGGCCTGGAGTCCGCGGTGATCGAGATTGTCCGACGGCATGCGCCCGGTTTCGATGCAACGGCCATCTCGGTCCGACCCAGCCGGGGCGGCAAATGGATCAGCGTGACCGTCACCATCGAAGCGCACGGCAAACCTCAGCTCGACGCCATCTATCAGGAGTTGACCGCGCATGAGCTGGTGGTCTGGGCGCTGTGAGCGACGACCGCCCTACCCTGCGCGAGCCTCTGCTGATCCGCCGCCTGCCCGGTCTTCAGGATTACCCGGCTACGCTCACCGCGATGCGCGACTGGACCGATGCCCGCCGCGAGGACACCCGCGACGAGGTCTGGTTGCTCGAACATCCGTCCGTCTTCACCCTAGGTCAGGCCGGCCGCCTGGAGCACATCCTGGCGCCGGGCAGGATTCCGGTCGTCCAGTCGGATCGGGGTGGGCAAGTGACCTATCACGGTCCCGGACAGTTGATCGTCTATCCGCTGCTCGATCTGCGGCGGACCGGTCTCGGCGTCAAGCGGCTGGTGGACCTGCTGGAACAATGTGTCATCGACCTGCTCGACACCCTGGGAATCACGGCAGCGCGCCGCCTCAATGCGCCCGGCGTCTATGTGGCGGACGCCAAGATCGCTTCGCTGGGTCTGCGGATTCGTCACGGGTGCAGCTATCACGGACTGGCGCTGAATGTCGCGATGGATCTCGCACCCTTCCGACGCATCAACCCCTGCGGTTACGCCGGACTCGCCATCACGCAGGTCTCGGATCTGGTTCCAGGGGTCACGGTCGCCGACGTGGGCCGGGCGTTGAGTGAAATCCTCGAACGTCTACTCGCCCCCGCCGGGATCGCCGAGTGCGAACCGCCGATCCCGCCGAGCGCGCGTTAACAGCACTCCTCCTCGACCCGTCCCAGTAAGTCCAACGCTTCCTCGCGCCCATACTGCTCGAACAGCTCGCGGATCGCGTTGACTTGACTTCCCACGAAATACAGCTCGTCATGACCCCTTCGTTCCGACTCTCCCAGCTTGGTCTCGAAATAGGACTGCCAAGGCGACGGCCGGGCGGCATCGCCAATGCAGTCGCGGATCGAGAGGACGATGCGATGAGCATGCTCGTCACAGGCGATGCCATCGAAACTGATGTAGCGGTCGGTTTTTTCCACGGGACACGACACCTTGGATACCTCATGGCATGTTGTTCTGTCGGACAGTCGACAATTGCCGCGATGCGGCGTGAAGATCGATCGGCGGACCTTTGTTGCGACAATCGGATTCCAAAGGAGATCCATCGGATCGATGGCCCCGGCAGAACCTTGACGGGGCATTGATGGAGAACCAGCACAATACGCGCCAATTGAACCCGGTCAGGTTCGATGCGGCGCAGCGCGCTTGCACCGATCAACTGCGCTTTCCAGGTTCAGGGACTCAGCGCACCCCGGCGACCGGTCGCATTTCCTTGTCGCAGACGCCGCCCACTTCCACCGTTGTCGTCGCGCCGCCGCCCCGACAGGATTCGCCCCGATCGGAGAGCCGGCAGATAATGCCCAGCGGCTTGCCATCGTTCAGCCAGTTCGGGGTCTTGCGATAACGCCCGACGGTCCCCGAGCGGCAGCCGCTGGGAATGCCGTAGGCGGGGCAGGATCCCGGCGCGCGCAGCGAGACCTTGCGGGCGTCGACCAGAAAACCGGGATAGTTGTCCTCGATCCGCACGAGATCCCGGTCCGACGCTTCCTCGAACCGGAACTCCTGGAAGGTGTAGCCATCGCCGGATTTAGCCCCGACCTGGATACGGGTATTGGCGATCAGCGCGAAATCGTCCCCCTTACGCGCCACCGCGCCGCTCATGTATTCCACCCGGTCATGGTTCGGGAAACACTTGCCCATGGCCGGCGCGTGATAGTAGTGACGCATCGCGGTGAGGTCGGCCAGCGAATTCTCGGGGAACACCTCGCCCAAATCGGCATCGTCGCCAAACAGAATGCGCTCGACATCCGGCTGGCTCTGCGCGTACATCGCCTGGAGCTTGACATAGCGGTCATCGCTGGCCAGATCCGGGCGGAGAAAACAGGAGGTCAGGCCCGAGATCTGGGTCAGGTATTCGTCCCAGATGTTGTACTGGGAGACCGAAGATGCGGCACCCTGAAAATCGCCCGGAAAGGAGCAGCCCTGATTCTTCCGGCACTGACCGACGGCGCGATTGCGGATGGAGAGTGCGATAATGTTACGCTCGCAGGCGCCATAGGCATTGCAGCCGCGCCCCAGGTGGCCCTCGTAGATCGCCGTGCGCATGACATAATCCAGATGCATGGCGCGGGCAAGCGTGGTCGGCGAGCCCAAGTCCGCATGGTCGCGGATGAAATCGTCCCAGGCGCGCTTGAGGGCGGGACGGCGCCCCGTCAGTTTGACATTCGCCCCCTCGCAATCGCTGGAGGCATGGAAGGCGCGAACGAGGCGATCGAGTTCGCTGACGCCCGACTCGGCGCGTCCGCCACTCGCGCGGGGCGGATCGAAGGACGGCGCCTTCTCCAGTGCATAGAGATCGCGAATGCCGATGACATGCCGAACGCTCGCCGGACAGTGATGGTTTTTGACCTTGAGAGCCTTGCGCGCGGCGACCGCGCGCTTGAAGACCTCGGTCGAGGCGCGGGACGCCTGGCGCGGATCCACCACGATCTCGAAGCCGACATAGGGCGTGCCGCTGCGATCCGTCAACGGCTTGCCATCGCGGATCGGCAGACAGGGGATCAGCGAGGTGCCCTGGGTCAGGGTTCCCGCGCGGGACAAATCGCTGATATTGAAATAGGGCACCTCCAAGGGGCCATTGAATTCGTAGACCGTCATCACGGGCGTGGCGGGAATCGCGGCCTGGAGAGTCCCGGCGGCGAGGAGCGCGAACGCGCCCAAGAATTTACGCATGGTTGGGTATCCTGTGTGGCTGGAAGATCTGTGACAGGTCGCTAGTGCTTCGCTGCTCAAGTTCCGAGACCTGAGACGGTCTTGGGACTTTCGCACAGTTGCACTAGGCTAGGCCATGTCCGGGATCGAATCCAGCCGCGCACCGGCGACACACGCATTGTCAGCCCCGCCATCGGATCATACACTGCGCGGTTTGAACGGATTGATCAGAGATGCCGGATCCTGCCCCGCCAATGGTTGCTGCTCGATTCAAGCGGGACGCCCCGCCGTCGATCGCCGTGACCCGGAGAGCGCCATGAACCCCCGTCAACCCATCGGCGTTTTCGATTCCGGCGTCGGGGGGCTCTCGGTGCTGCGCGAGATCCGTCGCGAATTGCCCCACGAGGATCTGCTCTACGTAGCGGATTGCGGCCATGCGCCCTATGGCGACAAACCGCTGGCGGCCATCGAGTCGCGCGCGGTGGCCATCACCGAGTTTCTGCTCGCCCAAGGGGCCAAGACGGTCGTTGTGGCCTGCAACACGGCGACCGGCGCGGCGGCCAGGGTGCTGCGCAGCCGCTATCCGGTCCCCATCGTGGCCATGGAGCCGGCGGTCAAACCAGCGGTGGAGCGCACGCGCTCCGGCGTGGTGGGCGTACTGGCCACCCGCCAGACACTCGCGAGCCAAACCTTCGCGGCGCTGCTGGACCGGATCGACCACTGCACCCGGATCCTGCCGCAACCCTGTCCCGGTCTGGTGGAACGGGTGGAGTCCGGCGACCTCGACGGCGCGCCGACCCGGACTCTGCTCACCGGGTTTCTCCAGCCGCTGCTGGCGCGCGGAGCCGACACCCTGGTGCTGGGCTGTACCCACTATCCGCATTTGACGCCCTTGATCGAGGAACTGGCCGGTCCGGACGTCGCGGTGCTGGATTCGGGGGCGGCGGTCGCCCGTCAGGTGCGGCGACGCCTGACCGAGGCCGGCCTGCTGGCGCCGGCGGACCGGATCGGCCGCGAGCGTTTCTGGACCAGCGGGCATCCAATGGCGACCCAGGGGCTGATCGCCCGGCTCTGGCGGGCGGAGGTGGTGCTGGAGCCATTCGAGACCGGCGCCCGGAAGAACTTGATGGGCTATCCTCTCTAGACATCACCACGCGAGGCGCGACGTCATGGCTGGAACATCGGGTACGCGGGGTGCCGCGGTTGCGCTGACGATCGGGTTGCTCCTGCTCGCCGGGACCGCCCTGGCGGACGATCCATGCCTCAAGCTGGTGTTCGACCGTTACTGTCTGGGCGGCGATGTCAGCCCTCTGCTGCAAACCGTGCCCGCCCCCACGGTCTATCGAAACGTGGCGGACAGTCTGGCCCTGATGTTTCCCGACGGCGACAATCAGCTCTATGTGCTGGCCTTTGCCAAGCGCATTTACAAGGTGGTGCGCGCCTACGGGGTCTCGACTCAGCTGCGCTTCGACGACACCTATCGCCTGCTGCGCGAGAAATATGGTCCGGGCGAGGACCAAAGTCAGTTCCCCGAGTATGCCGAGACCCCGGCCGCGCGCCTTGCCTCGATTCGCCGCGGCGACGGACGCGCCGTGCACCAGTGGCAACCCTCCCCGGCCTGGCGTATCGAACTCTCCTGGACCCGCGAGCTGGGGATCTCGCTGAACTATATCGCGACCGAGTTGAACCGCGCGCGCGATGCGCGGATCGAGAGCGGGCTCTAACGGCAAGACATGGCCGTCTGCACGGACGCGGTTTACTCCGGGCGGCGGACTGGCTGACCCACGATGGCCTCGCCGCTTGCGACAAGGCCGGTCAGGATGACATCGATCAGTCGATTGCCTGTCACTCCGGGAATGTCCGCGACGACATGCACCGGCAGATAGTTGGGCGTATAGCCGAAACGGCTGTCGCGTCGCTCGCCATCGTCCGGGCCTTCGCACAGCACTTGCGCCCGTTGGCCGATTTGCGCCTGTAGAACCTTCGTTTTCAGCCGGGCCGCGAGCGCCTGCAAGTCCTGACAACGCTGACGCTTCGTCCCCGCATCCACTTGACCCGGCAGCGTGGCCGCCAGGGTTCCCGCCCGTGGCGAGTAGCTGAAGACATGGAGGTGTCCGAATCGCATCGCCTCGGCGAACGCCAGGGTGCGCCCCCAGTCGTCCGCGTCCTCGCCCGGAAAGCCGACGATGATGTCGGTCGTCACGTTGAGATGCGGGATCAGTGCGCGACCCCGCGCTACCAGCCGGGCGAATTCGTCGGTTTTGCAGCGGCGCGCCATGCGTCGCAGCACGGCGTCCGAGCCGCTTTGCAACGGCAGGTGCAGATGGGGCATGAGCCGCGGATCGGCGAACAGCGGCCAGAAGGCATCGGGCAGATCCCAGGGTTCCAGCGATCCCAGACGCAGACGCGGAATCTCGGTCTCGGCGAGGAGCCGGGTCACCAGCGTGACCAGATCGCCGCCGGTGTCGCTGCCGTAACCGCCCAGATGCACGCCGGTCAGCACGACCTCCTGGATCCCGGCACGGTGCAGACGCTCGACCGTCTGCACGACCTCGCCGACCGCACGGCTACGCTCCTCGCCACGCGCCTGTGTCGTGATGCAGAAGGTGCAGCGATAGCGGCAGCCGTCCTGGACCTTGACGAAGGCGCGTTGACGACCCCGGGCGAACAACGGACTGGCGTCATTGGCGGTCACCAGTTCCGGCATGGACGGGATGGCGAGCGCGTCGAGCGCGATCTCGACCAGACGATCCTTGTCCTGGTTGCCGACCACCAGGTTGACGCCGCTCTCGCGCGCCAGCGCCTCCGCCTCCAGCGCGGCCAGGCAGCCGCTGACGATCAGCCGCGCCGCGGGATTGACGCGATGGCTGCGGCGCAGGATCTGGCGCGATTTGCGCACCGCCTGTTGGGTGACGGCGCAGGTATTGATCACGATCAGGTCGGCGGGATCCTCATCGCCGACGACCTGACATCCCCGCGCGTGAAAGCGGTCGGCCCAGTCTTCCGACTCCGCCTCGTTGAGACGACAGCCCAGCGTCAGGAGCTTGACGCGCATTCCACCCTGCCCGGCTCAGGCCAGCGCCGTGCGCTGGCTGGACGCCGCGCCTGGCGGCGGGAGCGGCGCCGGCGAGTTCTGGTGCAGCAGGAGACGCCAGCCATCGGGACCGAGGCGGAAGACGTTGGTGCCATAGATGGCCGGCGGCGGCGATCCTCCGTCGTGCCGGGTGCCGGTGCGTTCCTCGATCAGATGGATCGCGAGATCGCCGTTTTCGATCCAGACATGATGCCGCACCTCGATCTCGAAGCGGGCGCCCTGCTCGAAGATGGCGCGCCATAAACGCCGCACCTCCGGTCCGGTGGTCAGCGGGGTCATGGGCAACAGACAGGCGATCTTGTCGGACGCCTCCCAGACCTCGTCCATGGCCACCGCGTCGCCGGCTTCGAGCGCGTCGTAATAGGCATCCTCGGCATCCTGTGGGGTTTCATAGTGCATACGTTGAGATTCCTCGCCGCTGATTCGCGGGATAAGTCTGGACGCGGTTGCGTCAGACGAAGACGGCCTGATCATTGGGACCTCGGCGCAGTTGTACTAGCGGACGGGTGACGGCCAGCGTCCACCCGGCACGCGCGGGATCCGCAGCCGGATGCGTCCGTCGCTGACCTCGCGGGACAGGTTGGCCAGATCGGCATCCGGGGGCAGCGCGATGCGGCGACTCGCCGAGCCACGCGAAATCCGGTAACTCTGTCGGAACCCCTCGCCACGGGGCAGGGTTTCTTCCTCGCTGGTCTGCATCCGGGTGCTGTAGGCAATCGTCAGACCCCGGCCCGCCGGCCGAATCTTAACCTGCTCAGGGTCGATGTTCTCCAGCGCGATGTCGATGAGATAAGCGTCATTGGTGGCCTGACGCGCGATCCGCATCCGGCTGGCGGGCGGCACCTGACGGCTCTCTCTGTCCATGGGCGGCATGTCGCCGAATGGGCCAGGGGGCATGGCGGGCCAGGCGTTCGGGTAGCCTGGGGCCATCGGACCGAAGGGCACCCCGAGCGGCTGGCCATCGGGGACCGGGTAGCCAGGATAGGGTGGTGGCCCAGTCATCTCGGGCGCAAAGGGCGTCCAGGCGAAGGCCAGGGCGGGAAGGATGGCAGTCATGGCGACGGTGGTCAGTGGGATCTTGCGCATAGAGAATTCCCCCGAGTTTCGCGACAGAATGAGACAGTAACCGAGAAATCTCGACCCGATCTCTTCGCCCGCCGAGCGATTGCCGGGTCCGTTGAAGGCTACGCTTTGAGTACAACAGTTGATCAACAGTTTCCTAGGGCGTGTCACCCATTCTACTTATGCGGGATTCGCAAGAAGATCAAGGGCATCTCCATCTCTTGAGCATGATGCTGGCCTGTAGCCTGTAGGGACGAATTCATTCGCCGCGTCGGTTGCGCGGATACCGGGGATGCAGAGGATGTAGGGGCGAATGAATTCGCCCCTACAAGGATGCCGCGCAACACTCGCGTCGAGCGCATCGATCCCACCTTGGAACATTGGCGGGGCGGGGCCTTGATCATCGATCCGGCCACCCCTGTTACGCCGCCACCGGCATCCGATAGGGCGGCGTGGGCGGGCGCGGTCGTCGGCGCGCCGGTCGCGGCGGCAGAGGTACCCGCTGGAGCACCTGCACGAACAGCGATTCATGGGCACGACCGAAGAAGCGCTCGGCGGCGGTGGTGCGGTCGGCGCGGTGGATGTGGAAGTGATGCACGGCGGTGAGCGCCGCGAGCTTGCGGTCGCTCAGACGATGGCGGCCATGGTGATGGAGGGACCGTTGACCGTTGCGGCCCTCCACACCGGAGCGGCTGCGCTGGAAGCGATCGGCGCATTCGCCGGCCACCTGTTCCAGGTGCGCGCGCTCGGCACCCGGCAAAGCCTGGAGCGGATGCGTGCCTTGGCGCAGCGGTTCGAGCAACTGGCGGCTCAGCGCACGCACTCGGTGACGTGGTTCGGCATGGGTGCTGCGCGCGGCGACGCGCTCTAGATACAGGGCCGGAATCCGGTGTTCGAGGAGGGCGCGCTCCAGCGTGGGCGACCGCGCGAGAGCCTCGACCTGCCCCGGCAGGGTGGCGAAGAAAAACGCGATGGTGGCCAACAATTGTGTGGTTAGACGCGGCGCCTTGGCCAGACGTTCACGAGCGCGCGTGGGCAGCTCGGCGGCGGCCAG
>NZ_CAIPNF010000208.1 GCF_903866365.1 uncultured Thiocystis sp. | reverse complement strand
GGTCAAGCAACGCCTCTGTGGTGCGGGGATGCGCTGGAAACACCAGGGCGCCAAGATTGTCTTGAGCCTGCGCGCGCTCGTGCAATCCACGGGGCGCTGGACGCAGTTCTGGGACAAGATCGATCAGTTTGGTGCTCGGCCTTGCTAAGGCTACATCATTAAAAGGCAGCACCCCTCCAGCCAGCCGCCGTCGTCAGATGGACTGAGGAAAGAGGCGGCGCAGCCGCGTCGTCGCGGGGAAAAGCCGAGCGGAGGTCAAGCGGGTCATCCGGGAGAGACGTTACGGATGGTCGAGACCCCGGACGTGGTGATGGATGTGCGCCCGTCTGGGGTGTGCGTCTGCGGACGGGAGTTAGGCGAGCAGGACGCGGCGTTGAAGGAACGGCGCCAACAGATTGATCTGCCGCAGCCGCAGGTGGTGGTGACGGAGTACCGTCAATGGTCGGTGCCGTGTGCCTGTGGCCGGGAGCACTGTGAGGCGTTTCCGAGCGATGTCACGCCCGACGTCAGCGATGGAGCGCGGTTGAAGGACTATGCCGTTGCTTTGGTAGAGGGGCATTTCGTTAGCCTGGAGCGCGTGACGGAGATTCTGGCCGATCAATACGGTGTCAGTCCCTCGGATGGGACGGTGCAGGCGTGGGTGAAGCAGGCCAGTGAGCGGTTGGCCGATGAGTATGAGGCCACGCGCACGGCGGTTCTGGAGGCCGAGGTCGGGCACTTTGATGAAAGCGGGATGCGCGTGGCGGGAGCCCTGCACTGGCTGCATGTTGGGGCCTGCGAGCGCGCGGTGCATTACAGCATCCACCCCAAACGCGGCCAGGAGGCCATGGAGGCGGCCGGAATTCTGCCGTCTTTCAAAGGCTGTGCGGTGCACGACCACTGGAAGTCCTACTGGCATTATAGCGAAGCGACCCATGCCCTGTGCAACGCGCACCACCTGCGCGAGCTGCTCTATATGGCCGAGTCAACCGGGCATTGGTGGCCGGTGGCGTTGCGGCAGGTGTTGTTGGAGGGGTTGGAGACCGTCAAGCAGGCTCAAGCCCAGAAGCGCACGGCCTTAAATTCCGCGTTCGTCGCCGGCTTGCTGGCCCGCTATGACGAACAGGTGGCCAACGGGCTGGCGGTGTTTCCGGTCAGACCGCCAGATCCCGACGACAAGCGGCGCACCAAACAACACCCAGCCACCAACCTCCTGGTGCGCTTGCGCGACTACAAAACCGAGGTCTGGCACTTTCTGACCGATTGGCGCATGCCCTTCGACAACAATCGCGCCGAGCGCAACGTGCGCCCGGTGAAGGTCAAACTCAAGGTCAGCGGCGGCTTCCGCTCGGAGGCCGGGGCCAAGGCGTTCTGCATCCTGCGCTCGGTGTGGGAGATTACAGGGCGGTTCGTTTTAGCACTTCAATCCATGTCATTAGTTCTACTTTGTTAGCTTGACATAAGCTTATGATTTGCCAATATTATTTTCAGGGCAAAATTATATTTGGAAATAGCAGATCATGGCTAACGCGATTGGTAGCGAAACCGATGC
>NZ_CAIPNF010000207.1 GCF_903866365.1 uncultured Thiocystis sp. | reverse complement strand
TTCAGGCGAGAGATGTGCGTAAATCTCCGGGCGTCGATCATCGTTTGATCCATGTTAGCCGTTCCTGGGAGCGCGGGCCTTTGGCTCGCGAGGCGGGCGAGACGCCCGCGCTCCCAGGTGGACCAAACGATGATCGAGGCCTCGGGCCACCATCCGATCTTGAGGACAGCTGCATGCAAAAAACACCATCCCGCCCGTCTGCTACACTGATTGCCCGCTTGGCGCGGCTGGGACGTCGTCAATCGGTTCTAGGCTATGTGGAGCGTCTCGAACCTTGGGCAATTGAAGGTTGGGCGCTGGAGCGCCGCCTTCGTCCGTTGCGGCTTGAGGTACAGATCAAACAGGAACGCTATGGGTTGAAGCCGACCTGGAAGGAGCGCGCCGATGTGGCTGGTGAGCGCGGCGAGGCATTTCTGTATGCGGGTTTTTTCTGTGAACCATCCGAGGAACTGGCCAAAGCCTTGATCGCAGCTCAGCAGGGTGGTCATCCGGTGACCGTTTTTGCCAACGGCATCGCTTTAAAAAGTCCCGAGCATCCTGGTTTGCCCGCGCCAAAGCCAGCGACGCTGCCGGTCGATGATAAAACACCTCTTAAAGGACCGATCCTGCTCCCGAAAGACGTTCTCGACTCACTCGACGACGCGGCTGCGGTGATCGACTCGCAACCGCCCCATACTATAACGGGCGCTTCACGCATTGCGCGATCCGAGCATCTGTCAAGCGGGCCGATGGCATCCGCCGCCAGCTTCGATCTCTTGATCGCCATGTTACGCCAGCAATGCGACCTGGGGCATCTGACCGAGGTCATGACGATTCTCGATGACCCCGCTTATCTTCAATACGTGCGATTGCCCTGCCTTGAGCTTGAGTTGCTGCGTGTCCTGGCGCAGATCGGTAGCAGGCAATGGTCGGCATTGAATGGCGAGCGGCTCCTTGCCGCGTTTCTCGATGATTTCCACTCGACACCGGTCAATGAAACGCTTGCGGCGCATCGTGAACGAGTCAATGCGATCCTGCGGGATCTTTATCGCCATCTGGCAGCCACCCTGGCAAGCGCGGACGCCGCCGAGGATATCAAGGCCGACAGTGTTCTGAGTCGTTTGGCCTTGCCTTTGGCGCACTGGACACATCGCATCACGCAGGATGCCTATCTGGCGCTGGACTTCGTCGACCTCCTCATGTCGGGCGCCCATGCCATTGATTCTGTGCATTGGCTCTTTATCGTGCGGTTGCATCGGCTGACCGGGCGCGACGCAAAAGCCTTGTCACTCCTCAACGAGCACTGGCACGCGCATACCGATGATTGGTATGCCTGGCATGAACTCGGCGTGCTGACGCGGCTTTATATTCGCGGGCACTACGGACTTTTACAAGCGCAGGTCACGCATGCAATCGATGCCTTCCAGCAGGCCAAGACCCATAACCCGCATCAAACCCTGAGCCAGCGTGAAGGCAGGGGATTGCTGCGCGAGTATTTCGATAACCTGGTCGTGACGACACGCCACCTTGCTGAATCGGGTGACATTGCGGCTGGGGTCGACCAACGCCAGCGGAATCTGATGTTGCTCGCGCGCCTGTCACTGAAACTGCAAGGCGAACCTCATGGCATGCCGCGTCGCTGGTCAGCGATCAATACACAGAAAATACTATTCTGGGGCTCTCGTGATCTGTTCCAATGTTTTTACTATCGCGTGCGCGAAAAGGTCGAGCAAGCAACTGCCCTAGGGTGGGAAACGGATGTTCTCGATCTCTCGGAGATGCCCTTCGCGGACTGGCGGCGCCGGCTCATGGGCGCCGCCGTGCTCTATGCCTGCCGGGTTCCCGCCTGTGCGGCTGAATTAGAGTTGTTTGCCTATGCCCGTCATTTGGGCATCCCCATTATTTATGACATCGACGATCTCATCTTCGATCCCGATTTCTTTCCACCCGCGCTCGCAACCTACGCGGGCAGCATCGATGCCGAGCAGCATCGGCATCTGATGCTGGACAATCCCTTTTTCAGCACCGCGCTTGCCCTTTCCGATCATTGCAGTGTCTCGACCCGCCCGCTCGCCGATGAAGCCGCTCGCTATTTGACGGACGGCACTGAAATCACGGTATTGCCGAATCTCATGAGTGAGGAAATCTTCGCGCGGGCGAGTAAACCAACCCCAAGGCGGACGCGCGTAAAGGGCGACGAGACGATCAACCTCTTCTATGGCAGCGCCACCAAGGCCCATAAACAGGCTTTCTACGATCTCTTTCTTCCGGCGGCGATTGAAGTGCTCAAGCAGTCTCCGCAGGTCAGTCTTCACCTCGTGGGGTATTTCGATCAACTGCCCATCGCATTCATTGGCGCGGGCCGAATCAAACTCATCGATCCTACGTCCGACTATCTCGCCTACATGGACTTGGTTGAACAGGCCGACATCAATGTCGCGGTCCTCGAAACATCGCGCGTCACCGATGTCAAAAGCGAAATCAAATGGCTGGAAGCAGCCGCCTTCGGCATCCCGTCAGTGCTGTCGCCGACCGCCGCCTATCGGCAGGTCCTCACCGATGGCGAGACAGCCCTCTTTGCCGCAACCGTCGATGAGTGGAAAAGACAACTCGCACGCTTGATCGAAGACGCCGGACTGCGCGCCAGGATCGGTCGGGCTGCCCGTCAATTGGCATTGGAACGCTTTAGCCCCAACGTGGGCGAGCGCATTCTAGAAGGCATCCTGGCGCCTTATCGACCGACATCGGTCGTGCGCGCCAAAAAGCGGTTGCTTTTCGCCAATGTCTACTTTCACCCCCAAGCCGTCGGTGGCGCAACCCGTGTGATGGAAACACAGGTGCGCGGTCTATTGGAACACTACGCCGATGAATATGATGTCTTCGTGCTCACCACCCAGGCCGACCCTGACCCTGCGCGTCCCTATGGGGTCGATCAGTATTGGTACGGAGCCGCCCTGGTGACCCGCGTCGAGATCCCCTCACGGGATTGGTCGACCCACGAAGACAGCAAAATCCAGGCATTTTGCGAAGACTTCTTCCGCCTCTACGACTTCGACCTGATCCATCTGCACAGCATCCAGATGCTGACCACCTCGGTGGCCATGGCCGCATTGACTTGCAAGATCCCTTACATCGTCACCCTGCATGACGCCTGGTGGCTGTCGCGCTACCTGTTCCTGGTCGATGAGGATGGCCAGTTGGTCGACCACACCGACCCGCTCAGCGGCGGGGCCCCGCCGCCACGGGGACCATCCATCAACCAGCGACTTGCGCGCAGCGGCACCCTGCACACTGTGCTGAAAAAAGCAGCAGGGGTCTTGGCTGTGTCGGACAGTTTCGTCGCGCTCTACCGTGAAGCCGGAGTCAGCCACGTTCAAACCCACGAAAATCTCCCGGAGCCCTTCGTTCCAATGCCGCGAGCGCCGCGCAAGGACGACCGGCTTGTGCTTGGTTTCATTGGCGGGATCAGCCGCCACAAAGGCTATCATCTCTTGCGCGAGGCCATTGAGAGCGGCGAGTTTTCTGATTTTTCACTTTTGATCGTCGATCATGCGTTGCAATCCGGCGAGTTTTACGATGCACATTGGGGAAAGACTCCAGTGCGATATATCTCCAAGGTTGAGCAATCGCAGGTGGCTCATCTCTATGCGCAAATGGATGTCCTCATTGCCCCCTCCATCTGGCCGGAAAGCTATGGCCTCATCACCCGCGAAGCACTCCAGGCGGGGCTTTGGGTGATTGCCTCAGATCGGGGGGCGATTGGGGATTGTGTTGTTGAAGGGGTGAATGGTAATCTTGTTGATGTAAGCGATTATCGAGGGTTGCAAAAAGTGCTTGAGCAGCTTCCCGATGCGCTGCAACAGCGTGTCACACCTGTATTAGATGCCATGAAAGAGCATATAAACATTCGACCGCAGTATCTGAAAGCACTCGCTGACATCTATCGTGCGGCGATGAAAAACTGTAACTATAGCCATTTAATGTGATATCCAGACGTTTCTATTCATGCCGCATATTGAGTCTCTGGGAATTTAAAGAATGATCGCACGCGTGCTATTTTTTGTTGCAATGACCGTAATGCCGAATGCAATCTTTTCTTCAAATCGAG
>NZ_CAIPNF010000206.1 GCF_903866365.1 uncultured Thiocystis sp. | reverse complement strand
GTCGTGGGCGGCGTCACGATTCTGGCCCGACTGCCCCACGGCTATCGCGTCCGCTATCGCTGCTGCGACACGCTCGCCACGCTGTCGTCCTCGCAGCTCAAGGCGCGGCGCGCGCGCCCGGAGACGCAGTGCCATGCCTGCGCCGCGCGCGCGGCGGCGATCCCGACGCGCACCTTCCGCCATGACGACGAACTGCCGGTCCACCCGCGCACGTTGGCCCCCAGTGCCGCGTTTTTGCTCGGCATTCAGGCCCGCGCGACCGCGATCGTGCGCCAGCGCCACGGCACCTAAATCCCCGCGCGCGCACCTCACCTTTCCAGGGGGTTCCGATGCCGACCGCCTTCGCCCAGGTTTTCCCAAGCATGCCGGCGAATCCGTGACGCGGACCGTCAGTACGCTTGTCCATCCCGGCCTCGCCGAGGTCGAACGTCTTTCTCTGCACACAGGAATGTCCATGCTTTCACGAGAGATTTTTTTGCCGTCGCCGCGGACCGACCATCCGACCGTCGCCTCCATCAAGGAGGCCGCGCCCGGCGCAGACGAGGCCGGACAACCGTCCCACTCGTCTCCCGCAACCGCCGCCCGCACGGACTTGTTGACGCTGCGCCTGGGCGTACCGACCGACGAAGCGTTAGAGCTGGCCGCCGTCATGCTGGCATCGGCCATTCAGACCGCGCGCCGGGTCGCCCAAGACAACGACCGGATCCCTTGTCTGTGGACTTCCTTGTATTTGTTGGACACGGTCGCGAGCGTTCTCGACGCCTCGCTTCTGACGATCTACCAGGATCGAGCGGACGCTTCTGACCGAGCCGCCACCGCCCAGGACGTGTTGGCGTGAGCGGCGGTCTGCCGTTCGCCACGGTCAGGCGGCAACGCGCGGAGCATGGCGAACGGCAGGCCGCCAGCGCCAGCGATCCAGGCGATGTCCCGTGGTTAACGTGCCTGAACGCGCGTTTCGATCTCCACTCGGATGCCCAGATCGCCGATGTTCTCGGGATCGCCCCCACCACCATTCATGGCGTTCGCCACGGCAAGGCGCGACGGGGGATCCTGCAGCGCCTGAAGATCCTGGATCGCATCGGCTTTCTGCACCGTCGCCAATGGCTGGAAAACAGCCTGCCCGCGCCGTTGATCGCGCGCATCCGCCGTTCCAGCCAGGCGCTTGTGCAGCAGGCCGTGCGCGACGCGGAGGCGGCATGAGAACGACTCAAGCCACGGCCTCCGACGTGTTCGCCGACATCGCCGGCACTCTGGAGGCGGCTGAAGCAAACGCCAGCACGGATTGGGAGATGGAATTTGTCGCCTCGCTCATCGCACGGTACGACGCCGACGGCGAGTCGCTGTTTCTGTCCGACCGCCAAGCCGAGATCCTCCGCAAGCGCGCACGGGAGACGCGATGACCGACCACACCCCCCGCACGTCCGCCTTGTCCCTGGCGATGACGTCCCGCGAACTCGCCGACCTCACCGGCAAAGCGCACAAGAACGGACTCCGCGACATCGAGAACGTTGTTCGTGTCCAATGGTAGGCGGCTAATCATGAACCAGATCACCGCGACTCAACCGTCCATGACCTCTCGCGAGATTGCCGAACTCACTGGCAAGCGTCACGACAACGTACTGCGTGACAGTGACGCGCGACTCGACGCGCTGCCCTCAGAACTGAGGAATGGATTCAAACCAAGCACTGACGCCTCCGGGAAGCCGACAAGAGCGTATCGCCAGTACGATCTCGACCGCGACGCCACAGTCTGCCGGATGGCAGGGTATGACGCCGTGGCACGCATGAAGATCATCAAACGCGGGCAAGCCCTCGAATCGGGCGAAGCCACGCCGGCCTTCAAGGCGCAACCCAAGCGCATCCGTTCCCAACGGCGCGACAAACGCATCCTTGCCCGCGCGGCGGCATCCCTGTTGCGGATGTCCGCGACCAGCAAGGCGCGCATGCTGGCCGAGATTGCCGCGAGCGAGGGGATTCCATCGACGTTTCTCCCGTCCGATTCGACCGGCGAGGCGCTCGCCAAGTCGATGACTGACCTGCTGAAAGACCACGGCTCGGCCATGTCGCGTCACGCGGCACTGGCGGCCATGATCGCGCTCGGGTTGATCGAGAAGACGACGCGGACCAGCCGCTCGTCGGCCACCGGAACGGCCGCGTTCAACAGCCTGACGGAAACGGGCCTTGTTGACGGGCGCAACGAAACCTCCCGCCAGAATCCGAACGCAACGCAGGTTCGGCTGTACGCGGACAAGTTCCGGGAGCTGCTCGCGCGGATTGACGCGCAGGTGGAGGCGCAACCGCAAACCGGAAAGCGCGCCCTGGTCGCGCACGCGGATCAGCCGTCGGCTGGAGGTGCGGCATGAGCGTCCTTGACACCGCCGTGACCCTGGATGACACGGCCTGCGTCGCCCCTCATGGGCGGCCTGGGATTGGCATCCCGGAAACAAGGCGCATCAG
>NZ_CAIPNF010000205.1 GCF_903866365.1 uncultured Thiocystis sp. | reverse complement strand
AGGGTTTCCCTGTAAGGAAGTCAGATTTTCCAATGTGCGGGTATATATATCAAGTTATTGATATATATAATTTATATTGCACAACTGAACTGAACCAGTGCCGAAACTTCCAAAAAGCGGTGCGGATGTAGACCCAGTGTAGACCGAGTAAAATGTGTGCCGGAAACTGTGCGACACATGACGTGACCAATGCTTGCCCCCATTTTTCTGAGCAACCACAGGCGTGTCGTTCGGGCTGTGGAGTTTCGGAGAAGTGTCATTTTATTCTCCGGCCGTTTTACGCTTTTCCACGCCAACGGACCTGATCCCTGTCTCAATGCGGGCGGCATGTTCAGCTAAATCACATCGATACCCTGCTGGAACTGCGTGCCATTGACGCCGGCGCCCGCGTGCAGGCGCAGCGCGCGCTGGCCGCCATCGGTCCGCGTGGCACCACCAACCTCAGCGAGGGCTGGCTGACCGGCTGCGGTCTGATCGGGGAGAAGACCCCGGAGGAACGGCTGCGCCGCTGTTTTCTGCTCACCGATGGGCTGGCCAATGCCGGCATCACCGAGGCGACGGAACTGGCGACCCATGCCGGCGCCCTACGGCAACTCGGGGTGGTCACCCACACCTTCGGCGTCGGCGACGATTTCGACGAGGCGCTGCTCGGCACCCTCGCCGATGCAGGCGGCGGGGTATTCCACGACCTCGCCGACACCGAACGCATCGGTCCGATCCTCACCCGCGAGCTGGGCGATGCCCTGGCGGTGGTCTGTGCCGAGGCGCGGGTCTGGCTGCACTGGGAGGCCGATCTCCAGGTGGCGGCGCTGGGTCCGTGGCGCCAGGAAGCGGACGGGCGTGCCCTGAGTGTCTGGCTCGGCGATCTCGTCAGCGAACAGGAACAGGATCTGCTCTTGGCGGTGACCTTCCCGGCCGGCGAAGCGGAGGTCACCTGTCCGCTGCGGGTGCGCGTCACCGACGCGACGGGGCAGGAGCTGGCCAGCGCCAGCCTGCACTGGACCTGGGCCAGGCACAGCGCCAACGACCGTCAACCCCGCAACCGCGATGTGGATCGCCTGGTTGCCGCCTATCACGCCAACCTCGCCCGGCGCGATGCGGCGCTGGCCAATCGTCAGGGTGACTTCGCACAGGCTCAGCAGCGGCTCAACACCGTGGCCGACCGGATCCGCAGCTATGCGAGCGGCGATGTCGAGATGAATGCCCTCGTCGAGGGTCTGGCGAGCGACTCCGAGGTGCATGCGGCACCGCTGCCGTCGCGCGAAATCAAGGAAAGGTACTACTCGGCCGCCAGTCAGACCAAGGGACGGACCGGCAGTGGCGAGCGGCGACGCGCGAAGGGTCAGGCGTCAGCGGACACGCCCAAACCCACCTGAACAGGCGAACGCGGTGGCCGCTCTCACAGCGGCCTGCTCGGCGACAGGATGTGCGGAAAGATTCCCGAGAGTGTTATTCTGCTGCGGTTGAGATGAGATGCGACGGGAAGATGGACCACAGCGGAACGCGACTGTTCGACAAGCTCACCGCTCAGGGCGAACGGAAAATCGGTCGAGTTTTTCCCGGAAATCACCAAATGCACGCTCTCTCGCATGAAACTCGATCTTCGAGTTTTTCCCGCTTGACAAAAAGGGCGAGAATAGCGGCTCTTCGCATGAAGCTCACGGTTCGCCCATTTTGACAGCTGATTACCCGGATTGGGCGCCCACGCCGAGATAGAGATCCTGCGGAAAGTCGAGCAAGCTGACAATGCGCGACTGCACGGCGTTCAGTGGGGT
>NZ_CAIPNF010000204.1 GCF_903866365.1 uncultured Thiocystis sp. | reverse complement strand
GGCAACCACATCAGTTTGGATCGCACCCAATCCTGATGAAGCAATTCTAAATTTGCCCCTGCTTCCCGCCCGCGCGGCGTGCGGGAGGTGGTTGCGCCGGCTGAAGAGCCTCCAGCATGAAATCGAACAGGTGCTCCCAGGAGTCGAAGGGCAGATCCTGGGTCAGGGCACGCAGATGCTCGAAGAAGGTGCGACGCGACGGCAGTTGACGGCGCACCGCCTGGTCACCAGGATGGAGTCGGTCGAGCACGGTATGGACGAGGAACGCCAACAGGGTCAGGCTCGCTAACAGGGCGGCCAGATGCTGCTGGCCATGACCCATAGGTGTTCGGGATTTTTTAAGCCTGGACTTCCAGAAGCAACCTATACTTAGTTCTACTTTGTTAGCTTGACATAAGCTTATGATTTGCCAATATTATTTTCAGGGCAAAATTTGTAACTATTCAGGATCAGTTGCCAAACACCCTGCTCAGCCTGTAAATTTTCATCCTGTCTGACGCTCGACCCGCACCCGCTTGCCCTGACAGCAGAGATGCCGAGTTGGCGCGTTTGCGTGCGGAGAATGCCAAGCAAGCCGCTCAAATTGCCGCACTCCTGGCGCGCATCCAGGAACTGGAAGCGCGTCTGGCCAAGGATAGCCACCACTCCAGCAAGCCGCCGTCGTCCGATCCGCCCTTCAAGAAGCCTCCACCCAAGTCTCGGCGCCAGCGCAGCGGCAAGCCGCCGGGCGGCCAGACCGGGCATCCTGGCGCCACCCGCGCACTGGTCGACACCCCGGAACAGACCGTCATCGTGGCGTTGGCAGGGGTCTGCGCCTGTGGCCGTGACTGCGCCGAGATCGACGTGGAGGTCTTGCCCGAGCGCCGTCAGGCGATCGATCTGGTGGTGCGCCGGGAGGTCACCGAGTATCGGACAGTGTCCGGCGTTTGTGCCTGCGGTCAGACGCATCGCAGCCCCTTTCCGGAGGCGGTGAACGCGCCGGTTCAGGACGGCGCGGGGCTGATGGCGTTCGCGGTCTATCTCACCCACTACCAGAACCTGCCCGATCAACGGGTCGCGGAATTGCTGAACGCCTTGATGGGGATCCTGCTGTCGCCGGCGACCCTCGTCACCTGGGGCCGGCAGGCCGCGACGCGCCTGGCCGCCCCGGTGGCGGCGATCGGCCAAGCGGTGGCGCAGAGCGCCGTCGCCCATGCCGACGAAACCGGGATGCGCGTGGCCGGTGCCTTGCACTGGCTGCCTGTGCTCTGCACCACCACCTTGACCGTCTACGCCATCCACGCCAAGCGCGGCGCCGAGGCGCTGACGGCCATCGGCCTGCTGGGGGCTTTCGCGGGATCCTGGTCCATGATCACTGGCGGGCCGATTTGAGCACCGCCGCCGAGCAGGCCTTCTGCAATGCGCACCCTCTGCGCGAACTGATCGCCCTCGCCGAGGCCGACCCCGTCCCCCTTTGGCCCAAGCGCCTCATCGCGCGGCTGTGCGAGGCCAACGACACCGCCATCGCGGCACGGGCGGCCGGCTTCGCCGCTCTGCCCAGCCTCATGATCGAGGATCTCTTCAGCCGTTACGATGGCCTCCTCGCCGACGCCGATTGCTTCCATCCCCGCCGCCGACCGCCGCCAGGCAGCCGACGACGGGTCAAGCAGACCCCCGCCGTCAACCTCATCGAGCGATTGCGCACGCATCGCGAGGGCGTCCTGCGCTTCGTCGCCGACCTGCGCGTCCCCTTCGATAACAACCTCGCCGAGCGCGATCTGCGCATGCCCAAG
>NZ_CAIPNF010000203.1 GCF_903866365.1 uncultured Thiocystis sp. | reverse complement strand
GAAACGGAGTTCGAGATTTTCCTTGAGCTTGACGATCCAGTCATATTGCAGAGTATTCTCGGCCATCGGTTCGCCATCGCTCTGCGGATAGGGGTCATCGGGATCGATACGGGACAGGGGATTCATGAGGCAACCTCCAGGCATCGGGGATCCAGGCAAGAGCGGCATCATTGCCGCCAGGAATGAATCCAGTATACGACGCTTCGTTCTCCCGATGCGCCATTGGCGAAACCGCGCCACGGATGCCATACAGGACGACGCACATGCACCCGCCCGAGCGGTCGCCAGCGACGACCGGCAAGACGCGGTGCGACGCCATCCACCCACTCATTGACAGAGACCCCATGCCACCCAAATACCCACTGATCCTGGTCGACGCCTCCGGCTATCTGTTCCGCGCCTATCACGCCCTGCCCAAGCTGACCAATTCCAAGGGCGAGCCGACCGGCGCCCTGCTGGGCGTGCTCAACATGCTGCGCAAGCTGATCGAGGAGCATCGGCCCGAGTATCTTGGGGTGATCTTCGACGCCGCCGGCAAGAGCTTTCGCAACGATCTCTATCCCGCGTACAAGGCGCATCGCCCGCCGATGCCGGAGGATCTGCGCGCACAGATCCAGCCATTACAGGAGGTCATTCGGGCGATGGGTCTGCCGCTGCTGGTGATTCCGGAGGTCGAGGCCGACGATGTCATCGGCACGCTCGCCACCCAGGCCGCCGCCGCCGGCATCCCGACCCTGATCTCGACCGGCGACAAGGACATGGCGCAACTCGTCGACGCGCATGTCACCCTGGTCAACACCATGACCGATACCCTGCTGGATCCGGCCGGGGTGAGGGAAAAATTCGGCGTCCCGCCAGACCGCATCGTTGACTATCTGAGTCTGATGGGCGACAGCGCCGACAATATCCCCGGCGTGCCGAAGTGCGGCGAAAAGACCGCCGCGAAATGGATCGCCGAATACGGCGGGCTGGAGGGCGTGATCGCCAACGCGGGGACGATCAAGGGCAAGATCGGCGAAAACCTGCGCGCGGCGCTGGACCAGTTACCGCTGTCGCGCCAGCTCGCCACCATCCGGCGCGATGTCCCGCTGGAGTATGGCCCCACGGATCTGCGCCGGATCCCGCCCGACGTGGAAACCCTGCGCGGTTGGTACGAACGCTTCGAGTCGCGCCGTCTGCTCGCGACCCTCGACGGAATCGCCCGACAGGCCGACACACCGCAAGCGCCCGAGCCAGCGCCCCCGGCGGCCCTGCCCCACGTCGACTATGACCTGATCCTCACCCCGGACGCCTTCGAGAACTGGATAACACGCCTGGAGTCCGCCGCGCTGTTCGCCTTCGATACCGAGACTACCGGCCTGGACTACATGCGCGCCGATCTGGTCGGCCTGTCCTTCGCCATCGAGCCCGGCCAGGCGGCCTATGTCCCGGTCGCCCACGCCTACCCTGGTGCCCCGGATCAGCTCGACCGCGACACCGTTCTAGCCCGCTTGAAACCGCTCCTGGAAGACGCCAGCCGCGCCAAACTTGGTCAGAATCTCAAGTTCGACATGAGCGTACTGGCCCATCATGGCATCGAACTGCGCGGCATCGCGCACGACACCATGCTCGAAAGCTATGTGCTCGACAGCACCGCCACCCGACACAACATGGACGCGCTGGCCAAGAAATATCTGGACTACGACACGGTGCATTTCGAGGACATCGCGGGCAAGGGCGTCAAACAGCTCAGCTTCGATCAGATCCCGCTGGAGCAGGCCGGTCACTATGCCGCCGAGGACGCCGACATCGCGCTACGGCTGCATCGGAGTTTCTGGCCCCGACTGGAGGCGACCCCCTCGCTGGCCCATCTGTATCGCTCCATCGAGATGCCGCTGGTCCCCATCCTGTCGCGGATCGAGCGCACCGGGGTACGCATCGACAGCGGTCTGCTGGCGCGTCAAAGTCAGGATCTGGGCCGGCGCATCGCCGCGTTGGAGACCCAGGCTTACGCGAGCGCCGGCCATCCGTTCAACATCGGTTCACCCAAGCAGATCGGCGCCATCTTCTTCGAGGAGTTGGGTCTGCCGGTGCTCGCCAAGACCCCCAAGGGCGCGCCGTCCACCTCCGAGGACGTGCTGGAACGACTGGCGGCGGACGGTCATGAACTCCCCGGTCTCATCCTCCAGCACCGCGGTCTGTCGAAGCTCAAATCCACCTACACCGATAAACTGCCCCAGATGGTCAATCCCGCGACCGGGCGAGTGCATACCTCCTACCATCAGGCGGTCGCCGCCACCGGGCGGCTGTCGTCCAGCGATCCCAACCTGCAGAACATCCCCATCCGCACCGAGGAAGGCCGGCTGATCCGCCGCGCCTTCATCCCCGAGTCGGGATACCGAATGCTCGCCGCCGACTACTCGCAGATCGAGCTGCGGATCATGGCCCATCTCTCCGGCGACGAACGGCTGCTCAACGCCTTCGCCAGCGGTCAGGACATCCATCGCGCCACGGCGGCGGAGATTCTGGGGCTCGCGCCCGAGGCGGTGACGGGCGAACAGCGCCGTTCGGCCAAGGCGATCAATTTCGGGCTGATCTATGGCATGTCGGCCTTCGGACTGGCGCGCCAGCTCGGCATCGAACGCGGCGCGGCGCAGGAGTATGTGGACCGCTATTTCGCCCGCTATCCGGGGGTGCGGGCGTTCATGGACCGCATCCGCGCCCAGGCCCGCGAGGATCGCTATGTCGAAACCCTGTTCGGGCGCCGGCTCTATCTCGCCGACATCGGCCACAGCAACCAGGGCCGGCGCGCGGGCGCCGAACGCACCGCCATCAACGCCCCCATGCAGGGCACGGCCGCCGACATCATCAAGCGCGCCATGATCGCGGTGGATCAATGGATCCAGTCAGAACGCCCGCCGGTGCGCATGATCATGCAGGTCCATGACGAGCTGGTGTTCGAGGTGACGGAGGCTGCCATCGACAGCGCCAGCGCGCGGATTCGCGACGCCATGGAATCGGCGGCCGAGCTGGCGGTTCCGCTGATCGTGGACATCGGCGTCGGCGAGAATTGGGAGGAGGCGCATTGACTCGAGTCCAGCGCAGGATGCTTAGGCGGTTTCCGGAAAATTTGCAGCAGAATCAACGCTTCAAATGGACAGTTTCCGGAAATTGCCTTAAAGCCGGGCTAGACCTTTCACAAGAAGAACACCCAGCGCAGTCATAACACCAATCCGCAACGGATCCCAGGGGTGTTTCCGCTCGGCGATCAAGACCTCGATGGCATAAAAAAGAATGATGCACTGCAACGCCACGAATCCGATCTGCTCGAATCTTTCATTGGACAAAGTCGGCACGACGAATGCGATTAGCAGGATCAGCAGATCCAATGGACTTGCCCGGAAGCTGACCGCGGAAAAACGGATCCAGAGCGCGGTCAGAACGCCAATGGCGAAAAACAAGCCCAGAACCAAATTGGAGTGGGATCCGTCCAAGGATTCCGCCACGAAATAGACCACCGCCACCGCTGTCACATTGGCCGAGAGACGCTCAATCCACGTCGTGATTGTCGAGGGCAATCGCACGCTCAGCAGCAGGCCCACGAACAGGAGACTTGCGAGCAACGCGATATCCAAACCGATCGCCGGAGCGGCAAAGGCCCCAAGCACCAGAATCAGGGGGATGGCCAGGGTCAGAATCAGATAAGGGGCTCTGACAAGCAGCTTGTTTCGGATGGCAATCAACAGGGAGTCCGAGATCAAATCCTGACGCTCGGGCTCCAGATGCAAGGGACTCATTCGCGCTTCCCGACGGCAAAGAAAACCGATCCCGCCCAAGGCGGCCAAGCAAAACAGCACATAGGCGCCAAGCACCACGGTATCGGCGCTATAACGCAGCAGATAGGCAAGCAGGATCAAGAATGCCTGGGCGGAATAGACCAGCACCACCGCCTTGGGCTGATTCAGCCCCGCACTCAGCAAGCGATGGTGCAGATGTAATCGGTCCGGCGAAAAAGGCGAACGCCCATCGGCGATCCGTCGGATCATCACCGTCAGCGTATCGAGAATCGGAACACCCAGAATCAGGATCGGGATCAATCTACTCACGGCGGAGTCTTCGCGCTGGGTGACGATGAGTGCCAGCGCGCCTGTCGCGAATCCCAGGAACTGACTTCCGGTATCGCCCATGAAAATCTGGGCCGGATTGGTATTGAAGCGTAAAAACCCGAAGGTGGCGCCCATGATGGCGAATGCGACCATCAGCGCGGCGGTGTCGCCGCATTGGTATGCCAGCACGGACAGACCGCCAAGCGCGAGCAGACTGACCCCTCCGGCCAACCCATCAAGTCCGTCGGACAGATTGACCGCATTCGTGATGCCGACCAGGACAAAAATCGTCAGGGGCAGTTCGAGCGGATACACAAGCAAGCCGTCTCCGAAGAAAGGGATGTCCTGGATCAGGACACCGCCGCCGAGGGTCAGAATCAGCGCCGCGAGGACCTGGCCGAGCAGCTTGATCCGATAGTGCAGGTTAAAACGATCATCCAGGACACCGAACGCAAACAGCAGACCAACCGCGACCAGGAAGGCAACGAGATCCTGGCGCATCGGCACCCACAGCAGGATCGAGGCGAGAGAACCAATCACGATCGCGATCCCGCCGGTGCGCGGAATGATCGCGTGATGGATTTTGCGTTCGCCAGGTTGATCGACGAGCCCCAGGAGTGCAGCGTAGCGCGCCAGTGGCGGGACCAGGAGCATCGAGATGAAAAGCGCTAATACCAGAACGTAGATGGCTTGCATGACTGAATCGCTCGTCTCCATTTCACGATGCTTCCAGCGCCTGGCCCCATGGCCGCCGTGGCTGTAACACGCACAAGGTATGTGCGCGACAGTATACCCCGAAGAAAGGAGCGCCGGCGTTCGCTTCCGACGCGAGCCATTGCATCCGTCGTCACTCTAGACGCCCACAAACAAAAACCGCCGCGCCCCGATTCGGGGCGCGGCGGCTGCAAGCGACATCAATCAGTTACAGTTCAACATCGGCGAGGAAATACCCGACATCCTCCTTGCCATGATCGGTTTCGGCATCCTTCGACTGTTCTTCCTGGACCCACATCTCGACGCTCTCCGGGTTGAGCCCCTTCCAGCGCAGGCCGCTGGAATCCCCGCCATTGGTGGTCTGCG
>NZ_CAIPNF010000202.1 GCF_903866365.1 uncultured Thiocystis sp. | reverse complement strand
CGGAGGCCGCTGATGCAGCTCTCCGTGCTGCTGCGACGCGCGCAGCCAGGGGCCAAAAGCGGGGTCCAGGGGCACCTCAAACGCGCGACCCGGATGCAGGCGCTCATCGCCGAGCGGTTCGGCGTCCGCGAACCCTATCAATTCAAAGCCAAGCACCTGCGCTGGGTGCTGGAACATGGCACCGCCGAACTCGCGCCCAGTTCGAGGTACGACTACTGGCGCACCGCGCGGGCGCTCGCCGCCATTCTGGGCCACTGGCCCGATTGGGAGCCGCACCTGCGCGGCTCCTGGATCTCGCCGCGGCCCGATTTACCACGCGACACCCAGCCGATAACGTCCAGCCGAGGCGGGCGGCCACCCAAGCTTGCCCGTATCCGTGGAGAACGCGGAAGATGATCGAGAACGAAGTTGCGTGGCCGCGATGGAAGCGGCGGATTCGGGAGGGGACGAAGGACCGTCGAATCGCCGCAAAACACGTCCGCGTGGTGACTCAATGGTGACTCAAAGAAAAACGGCTTAGACGATGATCGTCTAAGCCGTTGTTTTATTGGCGCGCCCGGAGAGATTCGAACTCCCGACCACCTGGTTCGTAGCCACTTTCTTCAAAATTCACCTCTTCTAAAACAAAGCGTTAGCACATCCTGCCCCGCGCTTTCGTGACTCATCGTGACTCAATCGTGCCTGACGTGACTGTCGTGCGTCACGTTTGCGTCACGCGTTCATTTCCAAGTTCGAGAACGGGGGAGCATCACCAATTATGACGTGCAACGCCCGAATCAGTATGTCTTCGGGGTGGCTCAGCGCCCTGATCAGCGTCTACTACGAGTCAGGTCGGAGTGGCTCATTTCATCTGCTTATGGATGATTCTCGAAGGCAAACGGTGTCGAACATCACCCGCTGTCTTGGCTTCGCGCGTGCGCTCGATGGTAACGCTGTCGCTGTTGCGGGCGTCAGTGACCCGGCAAGCGGATTCAATGGCTGCTTTGTCACTGCATTCGGGTTGATCGGGTACCGATCTCCTGCCGACATCGGCCTTCGTCACCAGACCCCATTGGAATCACCATCAGCGATTCGGAACTCTGCATGAACAGCACCATCGGTCGCAACATCCGTCGGCTGCGACAGCACTGCGGGTATTCCCAGCAAGAATTGGCGAAACGTTCGCGCACCTCCCAGACTTGGATTTGCCGCCTCGAGATCGGTGACGAGAACCCCACCCTCGGCAGCATCAAGCGGATCGCCCACGCACTCGATGTCCAGGTGGTCGAACTGCTGCGCGAGCGGCCCGAACAGGTCGTGTGAGATGAGCGACGAGCTGCGTGGTTGGGCGTGGAGCCGCCGGGGATTGACGCTGGCGCAACGGTTGGTCTTGCTGGCGTTGGCGGAGCATACGAGTCACGACGGT
This sequence comes from uncultured Thiocystis sp., assembly GCF_903866365.1. Taxonomy (GTDB): domain Bacteria; phylum Pseudomonadota; class Gammaproteobacteria; order Chromatiales; family Chromatiaceae; genus Chromatium. Next base: position 35,004 of record NZ_CAIPNF010000202.1, on the reverse strand, counting down.
CAACGCTGTTATCTCTCCCTCGGCGTTCTGGAAACGATGACCGAGTTGAGCCGCCGGGGGATTACCAAGGCGTTAAACGGACTGGATGGCGCCTTGATCGAGCGCGACCGAGGTGGGCCGGGGCGCAGGACGAGCTATCGCCTGCTCTGCGAAGGACAGGAGGCGAGTCTGTTTGTTGCAGAGAAACACCGTTTGCTTGAAGCCTGGGAGCAGGGCGCTGGAGATCCCTTGGACACCGATCATGGGGAACAGCGTTCCCTTGGGTACTCAGTACCCCAACAGCGAGAACAGCGTTCCCCACCGGAGGCTAGGGAACAGTATGCCCTAAGGAATCGGGTGCCGACGGGTAGGGAACTGAGTTCCGCCGATGGGGAAACCAGTTCCCTGCTTAGGGAACAGCGTACCCCTTTAATAGGGAACCCAGTACCCCCCAACCACCACGACTCTTCTATTCCTCAAAAAGAAAATAGAGAGAAGTCGTCGTTGAGCGCCCATTCGCCGCCACGCGTGCCTCGGACCAATAGTCGCGAACCAGCGCAACCGATCACGCCCGACTGGCAGCCTGGCGAGCGGGTGTTCGCCTGGGCGTCGAAGCAGCGCATGCCCCAAGATTGGGTCAAGGCCCAGATCGACGAATTCGTCGTCTACTGGACCGATACCGGAGAGTCCCGCACGAGTTGGGAAGCCACCTTCATCAACCGCCTGCAGGGGCTACACACCAGAGAAACAGAGAGGCAAGACCATGCACCAGAGTGCCGATTCGCTGACAAGGATTATGCCCGTGGGGCCACGCCAATCGATCAGATCCCGTGGCTGCGACCCGCTGCTCTCGGCTGAGGAACTGGCCGCCTATGGTCGACGCGAACTGCAAGCGCTTGCCCAAGCCGGGCGTGAAGCGGCCCAGCGACGACTGGAGTCCGCCGTGAGACGCTGCGGCATTCCATCGCGGTTTCGTGACAAGAATTTTGCAAATTTTACCGCCGTCACACCGCCCCAGCGCCAGGCACTGACGGTCTGCCGCACCTATGCGGAGCAATTCGAGACCATTCATCCGCGGGGCGATGGCCTGCTGCTGATCGGCAGCCCCGGCACCGGTAAGACGCATCTCGCCTGCGCCATCCTGACCAGCGTCATGCGTGCCGGCCATCCTGGTCTGTTCGTGTCCGTCGCGGCGGCCCTGCGCTTACTGCGTGAAGCCTACTCGCCTCACGCACAGCGAACGGAGAGCCAGACGCTGGCATTGCTCACGACCCCCACCTTGCTGGTCATCGACGAAATGGGCCTGGCGATCGGGAGCGATGACAAGCGGCGCGCCATGCTCTTCGACGTGCTCAACACCCGCTATGCCGAGCTGCGACCTACCATCCTGATCGGCAACCTGACTGCCGAAGAGATGGAGGCGTATCTTGGTGAGCGGGTCATGGATCGGCTGCTGGAAGGCGCCTCCGCCGTGGTGTCCTTCACATGGCCGAGCTATCGCAGGGTGGGTCAGAATCATCGTGCCATCGACGCAATTTGATGGCCCGTTACCGACCCTTAATGTGGAGATACAAGATCGCGCGCGCTGCGGACTGGCAAGATCCGGCGGGCAGGCTGGCCGAAGCGATGGATTTGTCCGGTGCTGCGCTGACTCCGACACCGCGTCTCGTTGATCGCGGTTGGTAGCCGAAAAACAGCCCCGGGTTGATTAGGGTGCCTGATGCTGTCGAGAGAGTGTGTCGGCGAACAGCGCCGTTGGACACTGGGCGATGCTCATCGATTAGCAATGCCGTGCGAGTCAAGGTATCTCCGGCGCCTTCTGGCAACATCAGGAGCAACTGCACGACTCGCCCATGTCAGCGCCGAACTCCTCCAAGCTGCTGCTGTCACCGTATCCTGAGGCCACGCCGGAAGCGCCCACGATACCGATCCGGGAGGCCGATTCACTAACCGTAACGGCGACATCCGCCGGGGCGCCCGACGCCGCCGCAGCCGATTCCGCGTGAGCTTGGCTCGGCAGGCATCCGCCCGCCGGTCCGCGCCTGGCGCAGATCATGACCGCCGTGGGGCAGGAGACTTCACCGTCGGACACGTTGCCACGCCTCCTCACCAGACAGCTCTTTCTGCCCTATCAGCGTCTTTACCGGGGACGGACGATCCTGTCACCATCCTGTAGGATTTCTGGGCGGGTGACTGGATCGCCCAGCCGCCGCCAGCAGCGCACTCGCCCATCGAAGGCGACCCCGCACGACTGACCGTCCGGGTCGAGGGCGTGTTCCGTTTGACCACCGCGCCAGGCGGCCCCGCCCCGCGTTTCCGCCGCGTGGCTGGTCACATAACTTGGGAAGGGCAGCCGTGACGGCGAAACCGCCGCCGGCATCGGTGTCGGCGTCGTGGTACACCCCAAGAGCGCCACGAGCGGGAGGACAAGCCATAAACGCGCACTGTTGACCATGTCACCAGACCAAAGGCATGAAAGAATGGTGATCATAGCCAGGCGATCGGGCGGGAATGATCGGGAACGGTGAATGCGGCGCGACGTAGTTGCCGTGGGAAAACGGGCGCCCGCCCATGCACCGTTTCGCCTACCCACCCGCGCTGAAACCATGCTTTGATCCGTGCTCCAATCTCCTTCATCCGGTGCGCCGCGCGATCACCATGCCGAGCTTGATGACCCGCTGCCAGGCGGCCTGGTCCGCGTTCCTCCGGGCCGACAGTGGGACGTCAGCCCAGGATGCCGTGTTGACCACGGTGCTTCACGGCGTCGATACCGACACGGAGATCCCCCGCTATCCGCCCTTCCTCAAAGGGCTGCCGGTTGCCAGCACGGCCCAGATTCTGGACACCCAACGCGAGCTCATCGCCAGCCTGCAGGATGCCCTGGCGCTGACCGACCAGGATTATCAGACCCTGATCGTCCCGCTGATCGAGCACTATGCCGCCTTCGTCCACCTGCTGCCGGCGTCGGAAACGCATCACCATCGCGGAGCGGGGGGACTGTTTCGCCATGGCCTCGAAGTCGCCTTCCAGGCCGCCCGCGCCAGCCGTGGCAAGCTGTTCGCCCTGGACCGCCTGCCGGAGGAGCGACGTATCCTGGAGCCGCGCTGGCATCTGGCGGCCTTCATCGTCGGGTTGTTACACGATGTCGGCAAGCCGGTGGCCGATGTGTCGGTGTTCGATCGCGCCGGGACCAGCCGCTGGCAACCGGTCGACGAGTCCATCGTTGCGTGGGCGACCCGCCTGCGCATCGACCATTATTTCCTGCGCTGGAATGCGCAACGCATCCACCACGGACACGAGGTCTTCACCGCCTCGGTGTTCCATCAACTGCTCACCCCCGCCGTCAGGAAATGGCTGATGGACCCGGATCCGCTGGTGTGGCACACGCTGGGGCGGGTGCTGGCAGGCAGTGACACCCAGGCGTTGCTCTATCACCTGATGCGCGACGCTGACAGCGCCAGCGTGGCGCAAGATCTGCGCGAGAACCGCCTCGATCCCGACGCCCTCTCGCTCGGGGTCCCGATCGAACGCTATCTCGTCGACACCATGCGCTCGTTGTTGCGCGACGGCACCTGGACGGTCAATGCGCCGGGCGCGCAGGTCTGGCTGTTCCCCCCCAACGGGCTGCATCTGGTCTGGTCGGACTGCGCGCCGGCGATCCTGCAACGGCTCACGGACGAACGGGTACCGGGGATCCCGCGCGATCCCGACACCCTGGCGGACATTCTGATTGATCGCCACCTCGCGGTGCCGCGTCCGCTCGCCGAGCACGAACGTCCGGCGCGCTACTGGCGCCTGGCCCCCGCCATCCTCGCCCGCGAACGCCTGGTCGAGCTGTCCTTTCTGCGTCTGTCCTCGCCCGAATTGCTGTTCTCGGGCGTGGTGCCACCCGTGACGGCGCTGGTCCGCCGCACCATCGACCCGGTCTTGCCCACGGTCGAATTGGACGCGGCCGCCGCCGCGATCACGCCGCCCGCCGCCGCGCCACTGCCCGGAGCGGCGGAGGTCACGTCAGCGCTGGTGGCCTTGCGGTCGGCACCGACCCCGTTGTTCCACCGACCCCGTTGTTCCATCGCGACCGCCCCGACGAGGTTCCCGACCCGCGTGTTGGCGCGGCGCCGGCACTCACGTCAGCGCCCGTCGCGGCCTTTCCCCCACCGACCTTGGACGCCACACCGTCCCAGATTTCGAGCGCCGAACACGCGCGGACCTGGTTGAATCAATCCGCTCCCGCCGGGTCCGTCCTGGTGCAACTGGCGGCGGCGAGCGCACAGGCACGCCTCACGCTCGATGCGCTGCCCAGCACCGTCAATGGCAAGGTCTTCCTGCCCTATCCCCAGGCGCTCACGGGATTCGACACCCCGCCCGCGGCCGTGCTCCAGGATCTGGTGACGCGCGACTGGATCGAGCGCGACCCGCTCAAGCCGATGCTCAAGTTCCGTGCGCACGAGGGCGTCTCCGGCGTCTGGCTCACGCGCGAGGTCTCGCGCCACCTGCTGGCACTGGGCCTCGATCCGCCGGTCGCCGGTCACCCGGAGCCAACGCTTCCAGCCGAATCGACACAGTCGGTCGCCGTCGCGACGACGGTGCCTACGGCGTGCGCCTCGGCACCGGCCACCGCCGCCACCGACTACGCGTGCGTGGTCCGCCAGCGTCTGCTCGCCCGCGACCCCGCCCTGGGGCCGATCACCGAACGTTCCAACGCCTTGTCGGTGTCGCTACGCGGTCCGGTCCTCGACGGTGCCAAACGCGCCGGGCTTTCGGAAACGGCCCTGTTACGTGCGTTGGAAAAATTGCCGGGGATGTATCCAGTTGCCAAGGGAATGATCACCCTTGGCCTATAACCCACCCTGGCGTTCGAACTTCGCGTTGGCCGCCCTGGTCAGTTGGCTAACGGTCGGGCTGGTGGCGGCGGGTCTGCATGGCTTCTGGCCGGTGCATCAGCGCCCCTTTCAGGTGCTCGCCGCGCTGTCGATCCCGCTGGCGCTGCGCTGGCTGCTGCCCGCGCTGCGTCACAGCCACCGCCGGGCGCGGCTTGGCGGATCACCGCTGGCGTTCATGGGTCAGGACACCTTGGCCCAACAGTGCCGGCGCCATCGCGAGGACATTTGGTTTGGCTGGGGGTTCGACTGGAACAGCGAGCATGCCCAACTCTCGCTCGATCTGATCCGCGCCGGGCCGCAACGCTTCGTGCGTGCCCAATCGCAACTCGGTGCTCACTGGCTGCACGGACTGGCGGCCCGCGAAACGCCGGTCTGGCTGCCGGTGGAGCACAGCGCCGGGCACATCCTGATTGTCGGCACCACCGGCTCGGGCAAGACCCGGCTGCTCGATCTGCTGGTCACCCAGGCGGTGCTGCGCGGCGAGGCGGTGGTCATCCTCGATCCCAAAGGCGATCAGGACCTCCAGCACTCGGCGCGGCTGGCCTGTGCGCGCACCGGCCAGCCGGGACGCTTCGTGAGCTTCCATCCCGCCTTTCCGGATCGCAGCCATCGCATCGATCCGCTCTATTCCTTCAATCGCGCCACTGAGATCGCCAGCCGCATCGCCGCCATCATGCCCAGCGTCAGCGGCAACGACCCGTTCAAGAGCTTTTCGCAGATGGCGCTCTCGCATGTGATCGGCGGAATCCTGGCCGCCGGCGAGCGGCCCAATCTGGTCAACCTGCGCCGTTATCTCGAAGGCGGGGTCGCGGCGCTGGTGGTGCGGGTGCTCACCCGCTGCTTCGACGCGCAGGCCCCTGGCTGGGAGGGGCCGGCCGCGCGCTATCTCGGCAAGGCCCAGGACACGACCGCACGGGCCAGGGGCCTGGTGCGTTTCTATCAGGAACAGGTCCGCGCCGATCAGCCCTCGACTGTCGTTGACGGGCTGGTATCCCTGTTCGAGCACGACAAGGTGCATTTCTCGAAGATGGTCGCCAGCCTGTTCCCGATCCTGAACATGCTCACCGCCGGGGCGCTCGGACCACTCCTGTCGCCTGACAGCGACGATTCGACCGACGCGCGGCCCATCACCGCCATGGCCAGCATCGTCGAGCGCGCCCAGGTCGCCTATATCGGGCTCGATTCACTCTCAGACGGCATGGTCGGGGCGGCCATCGGCTCGATCCTGATCGCGGATCTGGCCGCCGTGGCAGGCGACCGCTACAACTACAGCGCCAACCATCGTCCGGTCAATGTCTTCATCGACGAGGCGTCCGAGGTCGTCAATGATCCGCTGATCCTGTCGCTCAACAAGGGGAGAAAAGCCGGACTGCGTCTGACGATTCAGCTCGGCATCGCTAGTCATCGACCAGTGATAATAAAACCCCTGCAGCGTCTTTGATGTTCTGAGAAAAAATGCCACCGGTTTCCAGGAACTGCTGATTTGTATAGAGGGATTGCAGAAGCTGTTCTGAAAAAGCATTGAGGGCTGCTTCTCGTTTCGCGACCAATGACCCATCGCTCTTTTTAAATGCCAACAGCGCATAATAACGAAATATGCGCCAAGTTTTCAGCTTGCCATGGTCTGATGCTAATGTATCAAAATATTCACCATAATGTTTGCTCGTCACGGCACCATAGTCATCATGATCGTAACCCAGTTGAAAATTGTATATGATTGTATAGTAAAAGCCCTTTGTCATCTCAGTGATGTTTTGCTCGCCAAGCGCGTATGCATCTTTCAGCGTCATCGCTGCGCCTGGCTCCGCCGAACCGATCAGGTCTTGAATTCTCTCTTGCAGAGTGATTGACATGTGAGCTTCCTCGTTATGAGATTGTGAGGCTGAATAACGGCTACAGAATACTTTGCTTTTCACCGATCGGCGCATCCCGTCAAGCTATCGTAGCGATCAGTCGGGGGCTTCTTGAAGTGGCATTCGATTTTCTTCTATGCGATGAAGCAGCAATCCCTTGTTTTTCCATGCGCCAGCCATTGAATACCGAATGCTCCGCCTTCGCCGGCTGGTTCTGGAAAAGTCTGACTAACGATCATTCAAATGGATGCGCTCGATCGCGGGCTCGAATTCCATGATGCTCCGCCAGTTGGATCGGATGACACGGCTGGTTGATTGGCGTGGCTAACGAGGACGCGCCAGAGGGCCGTGAAGACATGAGAAATACGCTTGGTTATGCGCTCCAGCGCCGAATGGTTTGCCGTTGTGACACAGATCCAGGTACCATCGGATGTCACCACGGCATATTTGCCGTCGCCCATCGGGAGCAACCGATAGTCAGTCATCGAGGCGCGGGGGTGAACAGGCTTGGCGGACATGGCAATCTCCTTTTCGAAGTGGTCATGAATAAACACTTATAGACTGCTGCGCACCTGCTGAAAAAACAGATTGCGCGAGCAGATCCCTTTCGAGTGCAACTCCCAGCTCAGCGGGACGAGGTACTGCCAGGGTAGATCATGATGCCGAAGCACGGGGTGACAGGTACGACCAGCCGAATCGGCCCAGACCTCGTGCCCGGTCCCGCAACCCTTGGTTGCGGGACGGAGACCGATGGATTTGAGGACACGGCGAACCTTACGGGCGGGGATGGCTTTCATGGTGATCTCCCAGGGCGGTTTCATCAAGCATGGCGCTTGATGAATAAACTAGCAGCCCTTGGGAAGTGGTGCTTGGCGGATAAGGCGAGTCTCCGGGCGGATTTCGCTTCTGATATATCGAACCAGCGCTTTACTGCTCTAATAGCACGATCACATGTGCCGTCGTTTGGTCATCTGGCAAAGAATAGGCGTATGCTGTGTTCACACATAAATTCAGATGGTCTCGATGAAGATATTTTTCAGGGAACCCCGCAGTTCGCTCAGCTACAAAATAGTAACCATCACAGTCGCGCAGGTTTTTGTCCTTGTCTTCGTAGGATCCTATTGAAAGAAAAGGCAATTTTTCTGAGACGTTGTTCCCCACCACGAAGAAAAAGAAACGGACCTCTATAACGTGCTCTAGATTCGCGCTATCGTAAGGAATCCAGACGTGTAGTGTATCGCGTTGATAAACAGAGTCAGCATCTTCTGTATCCTGATCGATGACTTCCGCCTCGATGAATTCACTTCGCGCAAGAAGATCCCTAACGGCCGTGTCTTCTATATTACATAGCGGAGACGAGAAGCCGCTTGACATGAAACGCTGACCTGAAATGCCGTGGCGGGATAACAAGATTTTGTTTGCCGCTTCCATGATCTTAATTGCTTCTCTCTTTTCGTCGCTCAGTTCTGTATATTCGGGCATTCTTTTTATCCTGGTTATCTCATGTTGAATTATGGACGCAGACTGCCCAACGGGATCCTGTTGTGATAGAAAGTGCTCGACCACCATGCAGAAAACGAACATGGCAATTGTTTCATTTTCGCCGCCGTGAGGTCCTAAATCAAAAGGTTTTGTTGATTGTTCGGTTTTTATGTAATTCGATGCGTTATCTGGGCGAATTGGATTAATTTCCAACTTCTCGTTGTTGAATGACATTGAGATCAGGCGCATGAGCAATGCCGGACCATAAAGATAAGGGCGCTTATTCTTTTCGCCATCGTATTTAAGACGACCTTCATTTCTTTCTCTGTTTCTGAAACTGCGCTGGGCAAACCCTAAAAGACCTTTCTTCCCAAGAGCCTCGCCTTTTTCTCCATCTCTCTCGCGAAGATAGAAATCATACATATGTTTTACATAGTATTCATATTGTGATAGGACGAGGCTGTCTTCGTGCGGAAGGAATTGAGTCTTGAATAAATTCTTAGACGCTTCATCGATCTTGTCAAATTTTACGTCAAGATTGCGTATGCGACGGCTGAGCAGGTAACCGTAGGCGTAAAAGAACTGTTTTTTAGCAAAAATCGCTATGTCCTTGTTTTCAGATTTATTGGCGACAAGGTATTTTTCATATTTTTTCTGAAAATCATCAATCTTGTGCTTCTTGTCTAAAGCGATCATGATGATCTCATAGAAACAGATAACCCCTTCGCTGCGTGCGCTTGCCGTTTTTTCCTTTATGTGCTTTTGTATTTCGGTTGCAGGGATGCTTTTTTCCGAATCAAGCAGCGCGTTTGGAAAATTGGTTGCGTCCTCTTTAGATACAAAAGGCCACAGGTGATTTTGCGGATCCTCGCCTGTTTCAATCTCCAATACCTGTTCTACGGGAGAATGGTAGTAGTCCCTGACAGGCTCATGATCCGCTGTAGGCTTATGGATCGCAGTGGCAATATTGACAAGCGGCGTCGGCATCATGACTCTCTAGATATGTTTGGAATGAATGGGGGGCGGCGAATGAACCAAGACCCAGGGCAAAATTTGCCAAGTAACGGAACGGGAAATGGCAGCGGCATTCGATCAATTGGGCGGCCAATTTCTGGGTTTTCTGTCGTAACTCCTCGATTGACTGGGGATCACCTTTCGAGTCGGGCCATTCGATGAGACAGTTCACCCAGGATTCCCAGGTGTCGGCGGGCTCTTCGGTCAGTCGAACGACATCAACGACATCCTTGAGTGCTTTTTTCAGCACTTTTCGTACTTCGGCTTGACTGCCAATCCGGGATCCCTTGCCGTGGAGATCGACCGCCAGATAACGCTTGATCATGGATTCGACGTGCAATCCCAACTGCTCTTGGGCAATCGCCTTGGTTTCATCCGGCCATTCTCCTCTCAGAAATGCCTGCCGTGCCACCTTCAGCGCGATCTCGGGATCTTGATGCTCCCGCCAGGCCCAATGGTAGAGCAGTGAGAATAGCGCCACACCCAGATCGTTCACCGGCACCGTCCAGCCGATCACATAGCGCGCCCCGCGCAGCAGGGCGGCACTCGGTAGCCCCAGGGGTTCTCCGGCAATGTCCTGCATCAGCCCCACGGTACAGCTTGAGCAATACACGAACTGGGGCTTGAGGGGCGAACGCCACAGCTCCCCGAAACCCACATAGCTGCGCGCCCCGTCGTCCGCGCGACCGACCCATATCCGCGCCGCGCCAGGGATCGCGGGATGGCTCTGACCGTGCCCAGCGAGCACGAGAAACTCCGCCGAAGGCTGCGCGGCCTCCAGATCGGCGAGGGGTTGCACGACCTCGGTGGACCACACCGCCTGGAGCAGGGCGCGTTCGAGATCGAGAAAAAAGAGTTCCTGCGCCGGTTCCTCGTCCGGTTGCAGCGAGTGGGATTCCAGCCCGGTCGGTGCCTCATAGGCCAGCACGCCCAGGGGTGCGGTTGCGCTAGGATGGCACGGGGCGCGGTCGCATGGCGGCGATTCCTGCTGTGTCTGCCGCGCGTCGAGTGCCTGCTGGACGAACCAGGGCGCGGGGACGATGCGGCAGTGTTTCACCAACGGCGGGGCGCTGGCCTGCCACGGCAGTCCATGCAGGTCACCGGCGGGGATCAGCCAGACCGTTTGGGATCTGTCTCGGCCGAGCGCTTGGGTCACCGGTTCCCAGAATGCTTGGGCCAGGCTGAGCGTCAATTCCTCGGCTTGCACATCCACCGGACGCGGATCGATGGTCGCGGCCCCGACCGCCAGCGCGGGACTCTCTTGCGGACCTTTGCGCAGTCCCCGCGTACCGCGCACCAGTGCGGCGTGGAAGCGGGCGAGCCGCCCGCCCAGCGGGGACAAAGACTCCAGCGTCAGCACCTGGCCCTGATCGCGGGTCAGCAGCAGCACCCCTTGCCTGGGTTGGCGGTCATCGTCAGTGCCGGACTGGAGCAGGATCGCGATTGTCTCAGCGGGTGCCAGCCGTGCTCGCAGCGCGGCACCGTCGAAGAGACGACTTCCCAAATCGGGCAGCAGACCCTCTGTCCGCAGGGTCTGTTCCAACGCATCCAGTTGGCGGCGGGTGTCGGTGTACTCGGCATTCAGACGCGCGTAGTCCTGACCCATGTCACCATCCAACCCGCGTCCGCCAATGAATCCTCCAGCGTCAGTGCCAGAACGAACCGTGAGGAGCGTCTCCAGCGCCGCCAGGCGCGTCGCGAGTTGGCGGTAGTGCTGTAACTCGTCCGGGGCATCGGCCTGTTCCGCGCGTTGAAGTAACTCGGCCTTGGCGAGCTTCGCCAGCCGCTGGGCGCGCGCGGTGCCGACCAGGGTCAGGGCGAGATCCCAGAGTTCCCGCTCCATGGCTTCATTAAGCAGACAGATAAAGTGTTGCTCGACGATAGGATACAGATCGCTCGAACCGATGGGCGAGATTTCATTGAGAACTCGCGCCAAATATTCAGCGAATCTCCGAGCTTTGCGGGCGAAATCCACAGACAGAAAAAGACAAATTGTTTTGTCAAGGAAAGATGTTGATCTTAGCCATTCAAGTGAGATGTTTGGACTGGCACACAAGACCGCTAACGCCTGGTCGGTTGGCCCTGCTATGGCATCAAGAAACGGTTGGGCTTTATCGATTTTGCCGCAATCTGGTTCCAGAACAAGGATGTGTGTCATTGCTATGATACTTGCGATCAGCGAACGAACAACTTGAGGTCCGTACTGCGACTGCTCCATACTAAGTAAATCTTGGTAAACGACGGCAGCCTGTCTAAACTGATCTAACGCTTCATGCAGACGATTTAGATTGAATAGAGCGGTTCCCCAAATATAATAGGCGTGTGCCAGATTCGCACGAAAATGGAGCTTTCCGGCGTCCACTAGAGCGCGGAGTTCAGTAGCAGCCAGTGCATAATATTTAAGGGCTTCGTCTTCCTGCTTCCCATATGTAAGCACTGCGCCTTGACCTATCCAGGCAGTAGCCAAGTAACTGCGGAATCTGCTCTTGCCACCCGCGATCAAGGTTTGAAATGTAAGAGCAGCCTGCTCAGAACAGCTTGCAGCTTCTGTAACGCGGTTCGATTTAAGGAGTGCAAACGTCCAGTTTGTCAGAGTAATAGATAAATTGTGACCGAATTTGATTTCCCCAGCGTCGAGCAATTCCTGATACATTTTAGCCGCCAAGGCATAGCATCTCAATGAATCCTCTGTACGGTCTTGGCGTTGGAACGCGATACCCAAATTCATTAATGCCTTGGCTAAGCTCGGTACAATATGATTCTGCCTGCTTTCAATCAAAGATTGATAGATGGCGACAGAGTTTTCGAGCTTTTCTATAGCCTCCTCAATGTGGTGATATGAGAGTAGAGCAACACCCCAATTCATCCGAGTCCTAGCTATTTCTTCGCGGTACTGATTCTTTCCTTCGTCGATCTCCAACTGGAAGTACGTCGCCGCTTGTTCAAAGAGGCGGAGCGATTCATCAAGGCGCTGTAATGTATTTAGCGTCACCCCCTGACTCATCCACGCCAGTGCCAAATCAGCCCGAAAGTGGACGAATCCTTCACCGATGAGAGTTTCATAGATGGCAGCGGCTCGCACGTAGTGAGCGATCGCTCGGTACGGATCGTCGAGGAGGTCGACGACGTCCGCTAGGCACCTATAGGTGTATGCAAGGTGTAATCGAAGTTGGCTGTGACCTTTGCCGATTAGAGCCTCGTATTCTCCAGCCGCCTCGGCGTAGTGGACGGATGCTCCCGCAGGGTCGTCAAGGACGGCACGGGCGTCGCCCCACCTCATGCGCATGTGCGCAAGTTCGATCCGAAATTTACTGAATCCTCCGGTGATCAATGCACTGAACAGCTCATAGGCGTGGGCAAAGGCTGAGGACACATCTTGAAGCGGACCACGCGAAAGGCCCTGAACGCCCTTACCGAACCATTTCCGCGCTTTATGCGCCCGTGGATCCTGTTTTTTCGTCATGACTTGCCACCCCAAAAGTCGCTTGCATTGAATCCACGTTCAAGTGCCAACGAATGTCGGGGAACTTCCAGCCCGTGAGACATCCGTTGAATCCCTGGTCCTACGCTGCCCCGGCCTATCCAGGCCGGGGCAGCGAACATCTCACTTCTTCCAGTAGGAAATCCGTGCATCCGTCTTCGCGACGGTCATCGTCCAGTTGGTCACGTTGCTGCATCCATATTCAGTGAACGTTGAGCCTGGCTGGTTTGCCCCCCGGGCGGTGATCTTCCAACGTTTGCTGTCCAGGGACTCACGCTTGTTGATGGTCGCCACATGGCCGGGGGAAGGGACGAACCCGGTCTCGAACACCACGATGTGCCCGGATTTCGGCTCACTCGAACGCCTCCAGCCCCGCGATGACAGGTAGCCGTTATCCCACAGCCCCGCGTTGGGATACCCCGTCAAGCCATGGCGATTACCAACATAGTTGGTACACCAACACCAGGCCGCCGCCTTGGCCGCTGATCTACTGCTCAGCCCCTTAACCGCCGCCGTGCCGGCCAGCCGATGGCCGGTCGGTTGCGACGTGTCGCTCGTGTCGTCCCCCCCACTGGTACTCACGACGGACACCAGGGTATCTGCGAAAACACGCAGCGCCGCCGTATCGTCAGCCACGGACGCGGCGGTCAACAGATAGCTGGTGCCGGCCATCACCGTGGTACGGTCGATGACGGTCGTCTCCGCGCCGTCTCCAGCGACCTCGACGATCTCCACCTGCGCATCCGGCCCATCGGTGGGGGCCGTCACCAGGATCTGCCGCCAGCCGGCGGATTGACTCGTCATCGGAAATTCGGCCTCGCTCACGAGCGGATCCGCGACCGCCGAGCCCATCCCCAATGCCGTGACCATCATAAGCGCCGGGATGATGCCATTCAAAGTCTTCTTCATTGCAATGCTCCATGGGTCTACCGATTAGCGCCATTGCCATCGGTAGGCAACAGGCTACCATCTCGATAGATCATGGACAGTGCGGAAAGGGCCGTTTTCAATGCGGAAACTGGGTCATGATGCGGAACTGGCCATCGTGGAGCGAAAACAACGATGCGGCTTCCTCTGTGAGGAAGCCGCTTCGAGTTGAGCCGAGCGGGAATCAACGGATTCGTCTTCAGTCGCGTCCTATGTCTTTCCTCCGGCCGCCTACCGTCGCGATACGCTAATGCCGGGAGATGAGAAGCTCATTCGGATCCCAGTCGCGGGCGTCAGCATCGAGAACCGGATCGAGGAGTCCCGCGCGATCCGGGAAGACGTGGATGTGAAGATGGGTGAGACGCGGGGTATTGGTCTCGATTTCAAACGGATCCTCGCGGTGACGGGTATAGGAAGCGGTCCTCCGAAACCCGCTGGAGCGGTAACCTGATGCGGCAATTTCGTTGATTTCCAAGTAGTCTTTGAACTCCTCATCTCGATCGATCTCGTGCGGGGACTCGATGTGACGCCGGGGCACGATCATCGTGTGGAATTTCCAATAGGGAGCGAGACAGGCCGACCAATACCAGTGTGCATTCGCCGCCAGAATCCACTGGGTCTCCGACTCACAGAATGGGCATCCCGAGAGCAACGGAAGCATCGCGACATACTCCTCACGCGAAAAGAGATGCCGGGGTCGAATGAGCGATGATAAGCGATGTGTGCTATTCATGACTGAGCCTCCTGATAATAAGATTCTTTACTTCCGCGAGGAGCGAAGCGGCTCCCTTGGTGCAAGAGTTTATTGATCAGGCGGTGTTTAGCGTAAGTGCGGAAAGAGAGCGTACTTCAATACCGAATCATTGAGTAAATCGGATAAATGATAGACTGGTGATGGTGGCTTGGGAATCGCTTAATCCCAATTCCGCAATAAATCGGACGCTTTCCGCATCATCGGCTGAGATGACAACGCATGAGCAGTGGGTAACCGCTGCTTCACCCTGCCGCTGTTTCTCAACTTTCTGCCCTTCGGCGCCGATCACGGCGCGATCCGCGACTTGCAGCGCTACCGCAGCACCCTGTCCGCGACCCACGCGGTCAACCTGATGCCGGTGCTGGGCGACTGGAATGGCACCGGTACCCCGGTGTTCAACCTGGTCAGCCGTGGCGGGCAGTTGATGAACCTGTCGCTGTTCGATTCGGCCTTGAACGACAACGCCTGTATTGCCGCGCAGTCGGGCTCGGGTAAATCCTTCCTGACCAATGACCTCTACGCCAACCCGACCGGGCGGGCGATTGCCGAGAACTCGGCCCATACCTTCCTGCTCGCCCAGCCGGCGCAGGCCATCGATCAGTTGCAGGCGGCCAAGCGCTTGCCGCTGACGGAGAGCGGCGCGGAGATCCTCAAGACCGTGCACACGGTGCCGGGCGCCTATTCGGAGATCATGGTGATTGGCGACTATGGAGCGGGGATCGGACGGTTGATCGTGGATCCCTTCCGCCAATTGCTCTACTCGACCCAGCCGCGCGATGTGGCGGCGCTGACGGCCTGGCGTCGCCAGGGACTGACCATCGACGCGGCGATTGGGCGTCTGCTCCAGGATCGTGGTCATGGCTGATTTACCAACCCCTTTGACCTCCGGCCCGATCCGCCACGGCGCGGCGGCGCACTGGGGGGCGGTCGTCCTCATCGTCCTGCTGGTGGCCGCCGGCATCCAGGGTGGCGTGGTCTGGTGGCTCCATCAACAGTTGGCGGCGGCACTGTCGATCCGCCCCCCGGTGCTGATCCTCGATCTTTCGGCAGCGGCGCGCGCGGCGGAACCGGCGGAGCTGCCGGCGCTGCTGCGCGCCTACACCCAGGCCGCCGAGCGCCTCGCCGCGCAGGGGGTCTTGGTGCTGGAGCGCCATGCGATCCTGGCCACGCCCGCCGCGGTGCTGGTGAGCGATCAGGAGGTGCGGCGTGCCGCGCCCTGACCCCTCCGTCCTGCCGTCGCGACCCCGGTGCTGGCCGCGCGGGCCGGCGGCGCTCGCGCGCTGGTCCTGGCGGTGGGCCTTTCTCGCCGGGTTGTCGTTGGCGCTGTTGCTGGGCGCGGGGGCCTATGCCGTGACGCGCTATCGCCTCGGTCTGGACTTCCAGCAGCACGGCTGCCTGGTGGGGGCGTCCTCGGTCTTTCTGATCGATACCTTTGCCAGTCCCGAGGACGTGGTGCAGGGCGATCTGGTGGCGTTTCGGGCGCGAGGGGTCGGCGTGCCCTTCTTCGAGGGCAAGCTGTTCGTCAAACATGCCGCCGGGGTACCGGGCGATTGGGTGACGGTCACGCCCGCGCACACCTGGATCAACGGCGATGGGCTGGCCCTGGCGGGCGCGCTCCAGCGCGACCCGGCGAGCTTCGCGCGTCATGAGCGGGTCCCGGTCGATCAGTTCTGGATGCTGGGCGAGACCGCCGACAGTTTCGATTCGCGCTATTGGGGGTTTCTGCCGACCACGCAGATGATGGGGAAGGTGTATGTCCTGTTCTAAAAGAGTGCGGGTCATCTGGGTCGGCGCCAGTCTGATCGGTATGACCGGGATGGTGCTGGCAGAGACGTCCTTGCCGGAGGCGAGCCTGCGCGACCAGACGGTGCGCCTCCAAGAGGAGGCGCTGACCCTGGCGCGTCCTGCCTGGCTGGAGGACCAATCAGCACGCCAGGCGACCTGGAGGGCTCGACTGAAGGCGGATCGCCTCCCTGGAATCACCCGCCTGCCGGCGGTGTTGGGGTTGCCGCCGGCGGATGCCGCTCACACGGCCGTCCCCACCGCGCCCACCCTGCTGGTGTCGCGGGCCTTGGGCGCCGCAGCCTTGCGCGATCTCTTCGCCGAGGCCGCCGGACGCCCCGACGTGCGCGTGGTCTTCCGGGGAGTGGCGCCGGGCGAATCCCTGACCGATTTCATCCGGGAGATCCATGACCGGATCAAGGAGAGTCTGAAGGGGCGAGCGGACGCGGAGCTGCCCCAGGTCGAACTCGATCCGCGTCCCTTCCAGACCCCGGCGGTCGCGTTGGCGCCGACCCTGATCGTGATCAATGGACAGGGTAAGGAACTGGCGCGCGTCACCGGATTGAGTCGGCCGGACTGGTTGCTGGAGCAGGTGCGCCAAGGCCAGCGGGGCGATCTGGGCGTGCGTGGCCCGAGCGTCGCGATCAGCGAGCCCGATCTGATCGCGGAATTGCAACGGCGCCTGGTCGGTATCGACTGGGAGGCCCGACGCGCGGCGTCGCTGGCGCGCTACTGGGAGCGGGCGAGGTTCGCATCCCTGCCCACCGTCGAGACGCCGCGCGAACGGCGTCTTGATCTGACCGTCGCGGCGCAGGCGGATGTGGATCTGCCCGACGGCACCCGGGTCATTCACGCGGGCGAACGGATCAATCCGCTGGACCGGATGCCGTTTCGCCAACGCCTTTTCGTCTTCGATGCGACCGATTCGCGCCAGGTTGCTGATGTCGCGCGGCGCGGGGAGGCGAGCCGTGCCGAGGGTCGGCGTCCGCTGTACCTGACGACCCGGTTGGATCGTCAGGCCGGGTGGGACGGCTTTCGGGCCGTACAGGCGACGCTGGGCGAGCCGCTCTATCTCCTGACGCCCGACGTGCAGACTCGCTTCGGGATCGAACGGGTACCCGCCATGGTCGAGACGCGTGATCGGGTGTTCATCGTGGCCGAATGGCCGCCAGAGGGATGAGCATGCGTGATCGCCGATCGCTCGCAACGCTGGTCTTGCTCGGGTGGTTGGTGGGCCTGGTCTTGCCCGCGCCCGCGGCCGATCCGCTCAATGCCGCCTGCCCCGATGCCCAACTGCTGGGGCCGAAGCTCATCACCGACATCTGTTGGGCCTGTCTGTTTCCCGTGCGCATCGCCGGGGTGCCGATCGGGGGCGGTCCGATGCCCAGCGGGGCGACCAAACAGGCGCTATGCAGTTGCCCCGCAGCCAATGGCATTCCCAGTCCGGGGATGGTCATCAGCTTGTGGGAACCGGCGCGGATCGTCGAACTGGTCCGATTGCCCGGCTGCCTACCCGCGCTCGGCGGTGCCCGGTTGAATCTGGGTACGATGCGCACCTTGGGCACGCCTGGTCAGGCCGAGTACGACGGCTCGGAGGTGGCATTCTACAACTACCATTACTACGCCTTCCCGCTCCTGGTCATGCTCGACCTGTTCTTCCCGGATCGCTGCAATTCGGACCATCTCACCGACTTTGACGTGCTCTATCTATCGGAACTGGATCCGACCTGGAACAACGATGAACTGGCGTTCTTCGCCAACCCGGAGGCGGCCTTGGTCGCCCATCCGGCTGCCCAGGCGGCATGCCTGGCCGATGCCGCCGCCGCGACCACGGCCCAGACGCCGCTCGATGAACTGTTCTGGTGCGCCGGTGCCTGGGGCAGCCTCTATCCCTTCACCGGCATCACGCCGACGCTCCATGGGCGGCCGTCGCAGATGAGTCTGGCCAGTGCGCGGGTTCTGGCCGCTCTGCATCGGCGCGGCTTGGCACGTCAGACGATGGGCGACGCGGCGCTGTGCGCGGCCCCCCTCGCGCCGATGCTCCAGAAATCGCAGTACCGACTGTCGCAGTTCTATCCGCTCCCGGAGGCCCATGCCAACCATGTCATCGGTGAGAGTGAACTGCGCTGGGGTCAGTGGCGCAACCTGCCAGGCGTGGGTGAGGACCATCTCTATCTGATCTGGCGCTGGCATGACTGCTGTCTCGCCTGGCTTTGAGCCGCGCGTGCGCGCGGTGCTTACCGTGGGGGAAAAATTCTCCCCCGCTGTGTGCCCATGGCTGCGGCGCCTGCTCGTGGCGATGTTGGCGGTTGCGGTCGCCTGGACTCCCTGGGCACTGGTGTGGGGCGACGAGCTGCATCGGGCGCTCGACTTCGACCAGTCGGCTTCCGAGGGACAGATACTCGGGACCACGCTCGGCAGCGATCCGGCACGGTTGGCGCCGTTCGACCATCCCAAGGATTTCCGCAACCTCTTTCCCGGCGCCGATCAGGGTGCGGTGACGGATTGGACTGCGCTCTATGGCCATCCCGAGGCACTCGACGCGGCGGGGGTCAAGACGCAACAGGAGCGGGTGGCGACGCCCTTCGCGAATGCCTCCAAGACCGATCAGGCCTATCAGACCCTGCTTGCGCCGGTCGATCGCCAACGCCCGGCGCTGACCCAGGATGCGCTCTGGGGATTGACCGATGGGGTGACCTCCACGCTCGACGCATTTACCAAGACCTATGCCGATTGTACCTGGGACAATGAATTTCTGAGCCGTTCGCGCACCGTGCATGTCCCGGAGTATGAAGCCTGTCTGATCCCGGACAAGGATCAACCCAAACTGACCTGTGGGGCCAACCGCACCCTGGATGCCTCGGTCCACTGGGATCCGGTGGTGATCGGCACGGATCCCGAGACCGGCGAGCCGATCGTCGAGTTGGTCCGCCGCGTCGAGAAACGCGCAGACGTCTGGATCTGGTCGTCCCCGGCCTGCCTCGCCACGCTGAAAGCGCGAATGATGGACGGGTTCTGCCGCAGCACGACGACCTGTACCAGCAACCCGAACGCGAACTGCGTCGCGGTGCCCGGTGGGGAACTCTGCGACGGAGAACTCGTGTCGCCGCCGTACCTCGGCGAAACCGGTCACGAGCCCTGGGAGCGCTTTTCGGGGATCGGGGCGGCCTGCATGCAGGTCACGGTGGCCCTGGACTGTACCCGCTTCAATGAAGGGCGGATGGAATGCTGGCGTGATCCCGATGGGGTCGAGCACTGCCCGGACAACCCTGGCGATCAGGACAATTGTGCGGTGCTGGAGGCCAATCCGTTGTGCAAAGTCGTCAGCCGTCAGTGCGCCGAAGCAGCCACCGGCCGGTCGGGTGTCTGTTACGTCGATCAGCTTCTCTATGACTGTGGTACCACCGAGGAGATCGCCGGCACCCAACGTGTCTCGACCCTGAACTGCGGCGGGGCGATTCGCTGCCTCGGCGACCCGTGTGTGACGTCCTCTCCCGAGCAATCGGACGATTTCGACAGCGCGGTCGCGGCGTTGCAGGCCGCTGAGATCATGGCGCTCGATGGCGACTGCTCGTCAGGCACCTGTGAGGTCTTCAAGGGGACGGCCACGGATTGCAAGCGCGCCGTTGGCGGGATCGTCAATTGCTGCGAAAGGCCGGATGGCATCAATTTGGGCAGCTACCTGCAACTGATGTTTTCCATCGCCAAGCTCGACAGCGTCACGTTATCGCTGGTTCAGGCCGGCGCCTCCAATCCGGCCTTCGGCGCCTGGGAGACGCTCCGTTCGCCCGTGGTCGATACCTGGGCCGCCGTCAAGGATGCTTTCAACTCGGCGGTGAATAACCTCACGGGTAACACCACGGCGGCGACCACGGCGGCGGCGAAACAGGGCGTCATCGCGGCCTTCAAACAACAACTCATGCATCAAACCGTGCAGTGGACGGTCTCGGTGTTCGGGCCGCAGGCGGCCAATGCCCTGTTCGTGAATGCGGCGACGGGCGGGGCGGCGGTGGCAGCCGATGGCACGGTTGCCACGACGGTCGCGCTGAACCCGGCGATCATGGTGGTCATGTATTGGGTCATGTGGGCCTATCTCATCTATACCATCGTCATGATCCTGATTCGCCTGATCTGGACCTGCACCGAGGACGAATTCAAACTCGGTGTGCAGCGGGAACTCAAAGTCTGTCATCGGGTGGGTTCCTACTGCAAGAAGACCTTCTTCGGCGCCTGCATCGAATCGCGCGACAGTTTCTGCTGTTTCAATACGCCGCTCTCGCGCATCCTCAACGAGCAGATTCGGGGGCAGACTGGCCCTGGTTAGGAAGGGCCAAACATCCCGATTGCCGTGGCATTCCGATCACCGTTCTGGCCAGTGTCGACTGGAGCCGTATCGACCTGAACGAATGGCTCGCGATGCTGACGGCGGCGAACATCATCATCACGCCATCGGACCAGATGACCTTCGAGACATTGACCGAAGGGCAGGGTAACCGCACGGCGACGCGCCTGGACGATCTGCGCGATGTCCAGACAGTCGGCGGGGCCAATCGGGAGGCCGAGGGGCAAGGGTGGTCGGAGACGTTGGAGAGACTGCCCAGGCCGGTCGGATCGGTTCAAGGGCACTGAGCGCGACAACAAGGCAGGAGGTGCGAACTGGCGGGGTGCGTGTCGCCCGGAGAACGTGGCGTCTGGCCAGGGTGCGGGATAGCATCGCCCCATTTGGTTGCGCCAAGTCAAGCGTGGAGCGTGCCGTAGACCCATTGACCTGACGCCACGATGCCAATAGCATTACCAGTATTAATATCGTGGTTTAATATCGGCGTACACTCCTGAGCCAGATCGTTATGGTTGTATCAGTCAGTCTGGACGCGCCTTTCCTTGTCCCTGGTCGCGTACAAGATATGACCGCCGTGACGCTAACCAGCCGCCCGGAAGGGATGCATGTGTTGGAGTGTGAGCGTAATACAGTTGCTAATGTAAGGTAGTCTAAACCGACAGTTAAGGTTCGCATTGCCCTGAAACGTCCACGGCAGGTATCGCCGTCACGGAAATCCAACGCAAAGGCATGAGGGCAATGGGAGCAACCGACTACTCATCCAAGCGCCTGTCTGGTGCGAGACGTCCGCCAGCCATCGTCAGCGCGATCAAGGTCGTCGGCGCGTTGACACTACTCGCCGCGCTCGTGCTTGGATTGTTCTTCCTCGTCGGCCCCTTCCTGCATGCCTTCCGATCTTCCGAATTTTGGTTCGGGATTTCGCATATCGACCAGTTTGCCACGGCCCTTCAACACGCAGAGGGCAATGTGCTGATCCGGATGCTCAACTATTGTAGTTTCCTGGTCACGAGTCTGTTGGTGGTGATCTGTCTGGCGATCTTGACCTTTCGCATCACTGGCGGCGCATTGCGCATGTTTTGGATCGGTCTGCGGGAGCTGAGGCGGCCACTTCTGCCAGGACGCATACCCAATGATTATGCGTCACCGGATGAGCTCTATCGCTTGTTCCGTGAGCAAACCATGCGTGTTTATGAGACGGCAGATGGTGTCATGTCGGCCTTGTTCGGCAAGGGTGCGATGTTCATCTCGCCAGCGGCCCGTGACACGGCGGCGGAAAATGCCAGCCATCTGCACCGCAGGATGACGGTGACGATCCGGCTCGGCCTGTTGCTCATCCTGGTTCTGTGGGGCGGCGACGCATTACTCAACATAGGCGCCCTGGGTGCGTTGGATGACAAGACACAGACGTTACTGGTCGCCGTCATCGATGCGTCGGGTTTGACGCTGCTGGCACTGCCGATAGCAGGGCTGTTGGTCCTCCAACTTCTGGTGGCTGGGATCGAGTATCTGTCGACGGCACGGCTGATCCCTCGTCATGAACCCTCGACCGAGACGTTGCTGCGGACCCATTACTACGACGGTTTCGGCCATCCGCAGCAACTCGTTGGCCGTCTGCCCGACATCGCCAGGGAACTGGCATGGAACGGTTTCCAGAATCGTGTCGCGTCGAGCGGCTTCAACGAACAGGGCTCGCGGGCGGTTGAGGATACCGGATCGTTCTCGGTGACCCTGTTCATTGAACAGCAGCCACGCCCGGTCACGAGCCCCAACAGCGACGCCGCCATTCTGCTGCTCATCGGTGGCTGGGGGCTTTATCTGGCCGCCGTTCTGGTGCTGGTGCTCTTGCTGATACCGCCACCGTTGATGGCGTTCATGCGAGATCTGTCGATCAGTACGCTCTTTCTGCTGGCCCCGCTCTATGTCCCCCTGATGGCGGTGGTTAGCACGCGCGCGTGGCGCGCGGGCGGTCGACTGCTGCGGCAGTCCGATCGTTTCTTCGATTCCCTGCGATTCCAATCCGAGGCCGTCCTCATCGACTTGGATGGTGTCATCAGTCAAGCGAACCTGACGGTCGGCCGCGCCCGTGATGACTCGATCGAGTCGAGCAACCGGGTCATCCGTTCCGATTTCACGGCGCGCTTTCGGGCCGCGCGTTTGATCAGCGAGGTGGCCAACCTCCATGCGGCGCGGATTCCATTGTCGGCCGCACCGTCCGAAGACTCCGAAACTTGGGTGTCGACCCTCGCGGCCGGTATCGAGGCACTACGCAGCGGCGGCGTGCGCCCGCTCGGCGTCGATGTAGCCTCGCCGGAGTTGCAGCGACTGGTGGAACTCAATGCGGCGGCCGCGGCCTTGCGTGAGTTGGGCAAGCGCGAGCCGGAACGGCTCGCGGTGGGCTCGGCCCAGTTATTCGCGCGGAAGGGTCAGGGTGTTGGCGGGCAGAATTCGTTGACATCCGATGAGCCGGTCGCGCGGCTGGCCGGCGGTGAGGATGACGCGTTCAAGGAGTGTCCGACCTGTGCGGAGCCGGTACGGGTGCGCGCGCGGAAATGTCGGTTTTGTGGGTATGAGTTCGAGGTGCATGCGACCTGAGCGCATACTCGCTGAGATTTTGATGGTGCCCCAGTCGGTAGGATCGCAATCAGCTTTGATCGCTGGAAAAATGGGCGCGCTTCGCTTTTTTCATCCTATTGATCGTGGTACTAACGAGATTTTTGATGAAGGGTTAGTTCAAGGGGTAACTGATTATGAAAAAATTGCTTTTGTTAGTAATAAATATAATATTTTCAATGACTTTTTTATTGCAATCAGACTCCGCAATATCTCAAACCAAAAACGATATTAATAATACCTCAGAAGCGCCGTATACTCAAACGAATTTAATATTAGACGAAGCGGTTAGTGATTTGATTTTTAAAAACAATAAGTTTGAAGAGCTGATAAGTCTGCGCATCCCAAAAGAAGATGATAGAGCGATAGTAAACCGCATCAGGAACACTATTTATCCATGGGTAACGGTTCAGCCCTGTCCCATCGGGTGCAATTACTATAAGATTGATAAATCATTATTGACATATCTGATAACAAACGGCCTTGCTTATGTTGAATTGGCAACTTTTAAGCAGATGGCGGGCGCTTTTAATGAGCCTAACAAAAAAGATGAATATCCATTAGATTTTCTTTTTTATACTGATGATTTTAAAAATAGCGGATTATCCTCTTGCAATTTCGGTGAAAACATATACTTCAATGATGGGCATTGCCTTGCTGTGGCCAGAAGAAAATTTCAAGCTGTTACCTATGTTAACCGATACAAGGGAAGCCCTGAAGGTATTGAGACGCAGTTTTTATCAATTAAATTTAAATATAACTTAGAGTCACTTGGAAATTTGCCTGGTTTCCCTGAAATACTTCGGTCATTTGAAGGAAGGGCTAGGTTGCATCAAGACCCAGATTATGGTGAATGGAAGCTCGATGAGATAGAGCTTTCGGATAACGGATGGGCTGAATATTTATCGCTGATGAGAAGTGCATTTCGTGAGCATATAGATGAGCGCCATCCTAAGGGGATGCCCGCCGATTTTGTGAAATTTTTTGTTGAAGAGTATTCTTTTAAAAGCAATGAAAAAGCATTAGCGATTGCAATAAATAAAGATAAAAACTGGACCGGAGCTATTTCATTTGGACAATCATCTCAGGCCGAAGCTAATAGGGGTGCTATGGATGTTTGCAGAGAACAATTATCACAAAAAAACATCCTAGCAGATTGTAAAGTATACGCTGAGGGAAGTCGGGTAGTTCTAAAGCATTTTGATTTTCAAGCCGCAGATTATGCAGAATTATTGCTGGAAAATATCGGAAAGCTGATTGAGGAAAAGCAATTTGGAGAGGCTGACAAAAGCCTGACTATACTGGATCGGGAGTATCTCGATAAATCACGGTTTGGGCCGGATGATAAATATCTTGTTGGTTATCGTAACATACTCGACCGCGAAATGAAGCGTGTTGATCAAAAGATGTTACAGAACACTTTCGTCATGAAAGGGGTGGTTACTCGAAAGTCGGAAATACAGGGGAGTGGTGCTTTTTGGGATTTTGAGTTCAGGGAAGATAAAGGGGTTGATTATATCTTCAGTTGTCATCGGCAGAGTCATTTGTATGTTCGGATCGGTGAGTCTGATATCGATCCATGGGAAGGACAAGGGAAGCTATTAGATGATTACAAACGAGTAAGGCTACATTTTTCCGAGTCTCAACGCGATTATATTTTGACGAAATGCAAGAACGATGGATGCAGCGATATTTGCCCCTCCGTCATTGTCATGCTTCCATCGGAAGTCACGCCCGAGACATCCGCCACGATAACGGCTACCGCCAATATTTGGGATTTCCCCATCACTCCTTATAAACCCGGTTCCTACGCAGGACGCGGCTTCTATTACGACCGCAATCACCTGGGCGAGGATATCCGGCTACCAGAGGGAACACCGGTCCACGCCATCGGTCCTGGAAAGATCGTTTTCTATGGTCCCGCGCCAAGCTATGGTGAACTGGTCACAGCGGTTGAGCACGATTTGGCCAACCCTTGCGATCTGATCTCCGGCAACGGCACTCCGGTGCAAACGCAATCCTTCCTGTCAATCTACGGTCATCTGCGCGCTTGTGACACCCGCGAAAACGGAACCTGTACCGGCCTAAAGATTGGTGCGACAGTCAACAAGGAGACGGTGATCGGCTATGTGAACGATCACAGCGATGACCCCGCGCAGGATCACAACGGCGATGGACGCGAGCATTTGCACTTTGGCCTGCGGCTGTCCAGCGCCGAGCAGGCGCGACAGCGGGACAGTGGCCGATGGCTACGTGGCTATGAGCAGGGCAGCGGGACCGTCGGCGACTTCGCCGCCGGGTCGCTCGCTATCCCGAAGTTACAGGCCGGGTGCGCGGGACAGCCACCGAAACCAGCAGAATTTTGAACGCTGGGAATTACGGGATGAGGCAGGTGAACGATCCGTTGGCTATTGGGACCGTCGGAACAAACGCGGCATCTGTTTTTCTCTCGACGAGACAGGACAGGTCGATGTCATTGATGTCGGATCCAAATCCATCTTTGATTATGAAAGCTGCCATTAAAGAAGTGGCTGGTTTGTGAGGGTCGGGAGGATAGCCAACCAATCGATGCGAGGCGCCTTCCTCTTCCAATCTCCCCGCTGGGGGTGAAATATGTTTTTACGGTCATTCACGGTATTCAATTCAGGGGTTCCAGATGACGACAAGGCGCTTTACAACCCTACTCCTCACGGCAGGTTTGACGATGATCCACCCCGCCATGGCGCAATCCGCCCTGGAGGTCAATTGTTCGGGCAAGGGCGTGTGCCGGGAAGCGCAAACCGGCATGCCGCTGAAGGTACTGCCGCGACCCTTCTCTAACCTCTACAAAAGCAAAGAAGACAGTGAGGGAAACATCCTCAAGGCCAATGTCCGCGCTTTCTATCCGCTCTATGCCTTCGCCCGTGATGACCTGGACGTGACGGTTCCGAACGAGCCGAAGGGCTGGTATCAGGTCGGAGAGTCGGCGCAAGGGCAACCGACGGGCTGGATGCGGGCCAAGGATGTCCTGGAATGGAAACAGGCGCTCATCGTTTCCTATACCCATCCGGGAGAAGGCGACGAGGCACGCAGCCGGGTGCTGATGTTCCAGGATCGGGATCGGCTCAAATCGCTGATCGAGGGGCCAAATCGGGCCGAGACGTTCAAGTCCCTGTACGCGGCCTTGAAGCAACAGCAAGTGCCGGACGGGGTGGTCAGCAAAGAACCGGAGCGTTTCGTCGACATCACCGAGAAGTTCTACATGCTCCCCATCGTCGACTTCGAGATGGTGAACCTCCAGGGCGATGAGGCGCGGTACCTCCAGTTGGCCGCAGCGGTGCCTGGTCAGCGTAGCGACACGGATACCCTGGCCAATCCGGAATTCCGGACGCAGTCGACCCAGGGCAGCGATTTGTTGGTGGATCTCCCAGCGGTCAAGAATCTGGGTGTCGATCTGGTTTTCGTGATGGATATGACGGCCAGTATGCAGCCCTATCTGGATCGGACGAAAGAGGCGATCAAGGCCATCGCAACCGAGACCACGACACTCGCCGAGGCCAAGGGCCATGACACCAAGATTCATTTCGGACTGGTGGGTTACCGGGACGACCTCAAGGCGGTGCCGGACCTGGGTTTCGTCAGCAAGGACTTCACGCCGACCTTGGTCAATGCGGACGAGTTCGGCAAGCTCCTGGACACCGAGGCCAAGGCGGCGACCACCAGCGCCGGCGACTACCCCGAGGAAGTCTTTGCGGGCATGAAGACCGGATTGGCGACCCACTGGGACGACAATGCGTTGAAGTTCTTAATTCTGGTGGGCGATGCCAGCTCGCACCCGGTGGGGCATCCCCAGAACACCACGGGGCTGGATGAAAAGACCCTGCACATCATGGCCGACGACGCGCAGGTCCATGTGCTAGCGCTGCATCTGAACGAGGCACGCGCCGAGAGCGATCATGCCACCGCCTCCGAGCAGTTCGGCGCCCTGGCCAAGGAGCGTGGACCGGAGAACAGCTCGGCGCTGGTCGAGATCGACGTGGAGGACAAGGCGTCCTTCAAGAGCGCAGTCAAAGTCGCTGCCGATCAGGTCGTGGCGCTCATCGAACGGATCGATCAGGCTACTAAGATGGTGGAATCCGCTCCACCCACGACCGGCTCGGGCGAGGCTGGTGGAATTGCAACTAATCCTGGAATCCCGTCGGCTGCCACCCCGGGCGAGCCAGAAACAGCGATGCCCTTACAGGATAAACCGCCATCCCCGCCGGTCGTTTCGACCGTACCGCCTGCAGTGACTGATGCGCCGGCTCCTTCGGCCCCAGTTCCAGCCGCTACACCGACCGAAGGCGTCAATCCAGACCCCGTGGTGCAAACCAAGGCCGCGATGCAGCGGCTGATCGACTCCGCCCTGGTGGAATATCTGGGCAAGAATCAGACTCCGCCGCGCGATGTCATCGCCTGGGCCTTCGACCGGGATCCGCTGAATCCCGCAACCACGGCGCTGGATGTGCGGGTACTCTTGACCAAGCAGCAGTTGAGCGACCTAGTGACCAAACTGGAATTTGTAACGCAGGCACTCAAGATGGCGGAACTGACCCAGATGGCCTTCTTCGACGCACTGTCCAGCGTGGCGGCGGGCACGGTGAAGAACCCGGACCAGATCAAGAACGCGGACAAGCTGAAGGGGGCGGGGTTGTTGGATGCCTTCATCGAGAGCCTACCCTACAAGAGCGATATTCTTTCCCTGAGCAACGAGATGTACGCGGCCATGACGCCGACCGAACGCGCGGAGCTGGAGCGCGGTCTGGAGGCCAAGCTGGCGCTCTATCGGATCGTCAATGAGGATGTGGACGGCTGGGTGAAGCTGAACGAGGGCGACGACGACGCGCAGAAGGTCTACCCGCTGCAACTTGGCGCGCTGCCTTAAAGGAGTTGAACTCCGATGTCGGTCAGCCCGCCATGAGCGACACGGCGATCTTGCCGCGTCACCCGGTCATTGGGTCGGAGGCCCAATGGTCGGCGTCTGTACTCGATGTGCGCGATCTAGTCAAGATGCGCCGCCAGGGCGGCGTCGGTTTCGAGCTGCGGGTGCCGACCTTTCGGGTTGGCAGCGGGGAACTGGTGGCCATCATCGGTGAGAGCGGATGCGGCAAGAGCACGCTCCTCGACCTGTTGGCCCTGGTGTTGCGTCCGACGGAATGTGGCCGCTTTCACTTCCACAAGCCGGGTCAAGGGCGGGATGGCGGACTCTCGGATGTTGCCGCCCTGTGGGCGAAGGGGAGGGAAAATGATCTGGCCCGACTGCGTCGCCATCACCTGGGCTATGTGCTGCAAACCGGCGGTCTGCTGCCGTTTCTCTCGGTCCGCGAGAACCTGAATCTGCCGTTGCGCATCAAGGGCCTGCCTGCGGCGCCGGACAAGGTGGAGGCTTGGGCGCGCCGCATGGGCGTGGAACGACTGTTGGAGAAAAAACCTCAGTTTCTGTCGGGCGGTCAGCGCCAGCGGATTGCCATCCTGCGCGCGCTGATTCACGCGCCGGCGCTGGTGCTGGCGGATGAACCGACCGCAGCGGTGGACCGAACCCGGGCGCGCCGGATCGTCGCCGATTTCAGCATGCTCGCGCGCGAGGAAGGCAGCACCATCGTGATGGTGACCCATGATCAGCCGCTTGTCGCAGACGTAGCGGATCGGATTTTCGGCTTCAGGGTGGAGCAGGTTTCCGACACCCTGACGCAGTCGACTTGCTTGGAGGAAATCCGGTCGTGAAGGGTGGTGATCGTATCGGCTCGCCCGCTCCGGCAACGGTGGTTCGCCTGGCCTTGGCCGACCTGCGTCATGAATGGATCCTGACCCTGTGTCTGGTGCTGGCCATCGCCGCCGTGATCTCGCCGCTGTTGATTCTGATGGGGCTGAAGCACGGCACGGTGGAGACCCTGCGATGCAGTTTGGTTCAGGATCCCGTCTACCGGGAGATCCGTCCGGCCGAGACCCGCGGTTACGATCCAGCCTGGTTCAACCGCTGGGGTGCGCGCACAGATGTGGGGTTTCTAACCCCGACGATCCTACCCGCCTCGTCCATTATCGGCGCGTCTCGGCTAGAGGCAGCAAGTGTCCAGTATCTCGATCTGATTCCGACTGGAGCGAATGACCCGCTGATCCTTGAGAATGGTGGCCGTCTCCCTGGCGCTGGCGAGGTGGTTCTGACTCAGGCCGCAGCCGAGGTGTTGGGCGTCAAAGCGGGGGACGGCCTAGCGCTCCGGGCGACCCGCAACCGGGGCGGCCAACCCGAAGAAGGGCTGACCAGGGTTCGCGTCGTCTCCATCCTCGCGCAACGGGCCAGTATGCTTGCGCGTCTCTACGCGCCACTTGGTTTCGTGCTGGATGTCGAGAACTACAAGGAAGGACTGGCGGTCCCGGAGTTGGGCTGGACTGGAGGCACGCCGATTCCGTATGCGAGTTACGACGGTATCCTCGTCGTGGTTCCCGCGTCCTTGACGCCAGTGAAACGGGCGGGACTCGCCATCGAGACCGGACTGACCGGCAGCGAGGTCATCAGTGGCGAGACGTTTCGAGCGCGCACCGGCCTGACCCTGCCCGCTGGTGTCTCTGCCTATGACTTGAGTCTCCAGAGCGGTTCGATCCAGATGGCCAGTTATCGTGCCGTGAAGCAGAAACTGCGCGGCACGGGGGCGATTCTGCTCCCCTATGCGACCCATCCGAGCCTGGAGCTGGCACCGTCCAATCCCGGGCTGGTGTTTGGGTTATCGGTGTCGGCTGACGAGGCACGGCAGCTCGGTATTCCAGCCCCTCCCTGGGGTGGATTACAGGATGCGCTCGACCATTCGGAACGCTTGCGGCAGGTGCTGTTGGCTCCAGCACCGGCAGTGGCCGCGCCGGCAATGATCGAGGCCATCTCCAATGGCGCGAATGGAAAACTCAGGTTTCCGCTCGCCGTCGTTGGTCAAAGTCAGTCGGACGTCACCCTGGTGCCGGCTGAATTGCTGGGTGTGTTGCGGACCGGTGCGGACCGTCCCATTTCCTATGACCCGGCGGACGGGCGCTTTGTACTCGCGCGTACCGGATTCCAGGGCTTTCGCTTGTATGCCAAGACCATCGAGGAGGTCGCTGGGCTGGAGTTCGATCTGCGGCGCGAAGGGGTCGATGTCATCACTCAGGGACAGGCGATCGAACGTATCCGCATCCTGGATCGGGGTCTCACCAGTGTCTTTTGGATGGTTGCGATGGTGGGAATCGCTGGCGGATTCGCCGCGCTGATTGCGAGCCTTTATGCCGCCGTGCAACGTAAGCGCCGGGATCTGGGCGTGATGCGACTACTGGGCCTGGCGCGGCTGGATGTTTTTCGCTTTCCCATCTATCAGGGTGTCGCCATGGCGGCTCTGAGCTTGCTGTTGGCGATCATCGGCTATTTCACCCTCGCTGGCGCGATCAATCAGGTCTTCTCGGCGGATCTCGCGGTCGCAAGCCAGGCGTGCCGCACGGAACAACGGATCTGTGCCCTGCCCTATTCCTATCTGGCGATTGCATTCCTGGCGACGGTTGGCGTGGCCTTGGTGAGTTCCCTATTTGCCGCTTGGAAAACGACGCGCATCGACCCAGCCGAGGCGCTGCGCGAGGAGTGATGCGACATGTTGCGAAGAAGACTGATGCTGTTGACCCTTGCCTTGGTGGTTGTCACACGGTTGTCCGTTGCGGAGCAGGGGACACCCGACAATCCGCGCCCAGCCGAGGGTGACCTGGCGCTGCCGCTGCCCGACGATGTATCGATGGTCTTCCGGCCCGTGCGCGTACCGGGTAAGTCTTTCTGGGGTGGCGAGGAACGGATCATCCAACTGGGCGATCCGGACGGCGGGATGTTCGAGGGCCTGCAACGCGTTCAGATCAGCGGTTCATTTCCAGACTCGGATCAGGATGGCTGGCTGTATTTCATTGGAAAATACGAGGTATCCAAGCGCCAATACATCGCCTTGATGGGGATGGAGACGTTCCTCGCCGAAAGCGCGAATCCGAAAGACAAAACGCTTTCGAAGTTGACGGGTGCGCAATTGGAAGCCGCGCTCGCCGAGCCGTTATCGGGATTGGGCGTAGCGGCCATTGAGGCATTTGTCCAAGCCTACAACAAATGGCTATTCGATCCCGAGCACCCGGAACGTCTCCAGCGACTGCCCAGACTCGACACCGTGCCCGGCTATCTCCGCTTGCCCACCGAGATTGAATGGGAGTACGCGGCGCGCGATGGCGAGGTTGCAATCAAGGCAAAAACCTTTGGAGAGACGGCCCCCGTCTCCGCCGCCGCACTCAACAACTATGCGTGGCATCGCGACAACGCCAAATCCAAGGTTCGGCCGATCGGGTTGCGTGAGCCGAATGCGCTGGGATTGCACGACATGCTGGGCAACGTCCAGGAGCTGTCCAGCCAGCGATTCCTGCCGGAAATCTGGCAAGGCAAACCGGGAGGGATGGTCGCGCGGGGGGGAAGCGTCCTCACTCCGGCCAAGGAGCTACGTTCTTCGACCCGTGCCGAGGTAGGCATCTTCCGGTGGAACCCGGATCGTCAACGCATGGAAGAGCAGAAGTCTTTGACCACTGGGATGCGTCTGGCCATCGGCTCGGATGTCGTCGTCTCGCCGGAATACTGGAAGACCTTGCAGGGTAGTTACGATGCGTACAAGGAATCGATTCGCAGCACGACACCGGTAGGCATGACTTTGGAGCACCCCGTCTCCCAGGGTGCCACGGCGGTGGGCATGGCCCATGCCGGAATCGATGAGCTGATGAGCAAGAACAAGGAACTCTCCAGCGAACTGAACCGGATCAAGAGTTATATCGAGACGGCCGAGCAGAAGATGGATCAGGCGCAGCACGAAGGGGCGCGCAGCCTGGCTCAGGATGTCCTGCGCAATGCCGCGAATGCCGGCGCCTTCTTATTCAGCGCGGCCCATATGGAAGCACGGGCCAAGGATTTGGGAAAAATGACCAAGCAACTCGGCGATCGCTTCAAAGATCAATTGAAGCTCATCGAAGACAAGGTTGTGGAAAAGCGACAGAATGCCACAGAGCAATTGGATGTCTATGCCAAGCGCGTTGCGGAGTTGGGTGAATATGGAAGTTCCTATGTGGATCAGGCCATCAAGATTCTCGAAAAGAAAGATCTCTCCGAGCGGGAGCGGACCGCGCTCGTCCTGGTGACCAGTCATGTCGGTCAATACCGTGTCACGCGGCGAATTTTACGGGAGGAATGGGGCAATGATTTCGCAAAAGCGTTCAGTCTGGCGTCCGAGTAAAGCCTGTCCATCTCTCGGGATGATGCGACGTCTCGCCCTGGTCCTGATCATGGCAGCCACGACGGCGGCGTGCATCTCCAATCCCACTCGCACCGATATTACCCATGTCGTCGAGCCGGGCGAGAGTCTCAGCAAGATATCAGCCCTCTATACCGGAAGCCCCGATCATTACCGGGCGATTGCCGCGCACAATGGTATCCGCAATCCCAAGAAGATCGAGGTGGGACAGGCCATCATCATTCCCGCCAGCCTGCTGAATCAGGATGCCACATCTACGCCAATAGCCGGTTCGGCACGCGCCAAGACCGCAAGTTCGGCAAAGACCGATACCGCGCGCACGGTGACGGAAGGTGCCGTGACTGGCGGGGTGGTCGGCGCAGGGTTGGGTGCCGTGGCGTGCAAGGACAAACGAGGACAATGTGCGGCACTTGGGGGCGCCATTGGCGCACTGGGAGGCGCCATTGCCGGTAGCCTGCTCGCCGCGACCAAGCAGGATTATGTCGATATCGAAGAGCGACTGAATCAAGAGATCGCCCATGCCAAGCAATACAATCGTGAGCTGAAAGGCCACAATGTTTCCCTGGCGGCTGAGATCAAATCATTGAATGCCGAATTGAGACGATTACAGCGAAGATATAGGAGTGGTCAGGTACAAGCCAGTGAATTAGCAAGTCAGAAACAGAGAGTCAATACTCTTTTGGTCTCCAATGAGAAGCTATTGACTGACTCACGCAAGGAACTCAGTCGCCAGGAGGATAATTACAGAGACTTTACCAAGCCAGGATCAAGCAGCCTGAACGCCGGGAAACTGAAAAGCGAGGTTGCGCTGTTGCGAACCAACATCGACAGGCTCGATAAAGAGACTCGCAAGCTCGCTAGCATCAACAATGATCGCTTGAGCACCTGAACCCATTTACTCATGCCCCGCGTTCAATCATGAATAAGTATGTTTCGACTTCTTTGGTAGCGGTCTTGTTTTCCGGGTGTGCCACGGGACCCGATCTTGCTAATGATCCCCGTTCCGGCGGTTTTTTTGGCGGATTGGCCGGCGTCGTGCGCGGTGATTACGACGCCCGTAAGCAGGAGCGGGAAGACGCGCTTGCGAGCATTCGGGTAGCCAATCAATCCCTGAAACAGGACAACCAGGGCCTGGAGATAACCAAGAATGCAAAGCAGAGCGAGGTGCGAAATCTGAAGCGCCAGGTTGCGAAATTGGATGGCGATGTTCAGTCGCTATCGGCTCAGGTGGCAAACTTAAGGAAGCGTTCGGGAAGTGCGGAGTCGGCGAACTTGCAGCAGCGCGTGGGGAGTTTAGATAAACGAACCAGCGCTCTGAAGCACCGGACCGGAGGAGCGGATACAGCCGCGCTGACCAAGGAAAAAGCGCAATTGGAAAAAGAGTATGGGGCGCTTCTGCAAACCTACATGGTTTTGAATGATACGGGTGGATCCACGAAGGCCCGCCCTGCATCGGCTGGATTGCAGGATATGCCGAAGTGAAAAATCGATGATCTTAATCATCTTCCGGCCACTTCGATGACGCAATTTATAGTGTGCGTCATCGGCGTTAATTGTGCCGCTGCGGAGTTGCTTAGGATCGAGCGACGATCCGCCTACCCTTGGAGCAACTAGATTCCGCAGGAGGGCGATTGGCTATTAAAATTTGAAACCAGAAACCCAGGTTAAAGGCAATAAAAAAAATTATTAGATTATTAGTTATTGCAATGGCACTGCATGGTCTCTCTAGCACTTGCATTGCGGCATCGGGAGATGAAGATTATGTCGGAAGATGGGATTGCGCAACGAAAATGGGAGATTTCTTTGAAATAAAGGCTAACAAGGGGGCCTTTCTGGTTACTGATGAAGGGAACGATAGATATTATTCGTCCCTCGATGACGCGGGTACCTTAAACCGCGCCTAGCACGGGATACGTAATTTTTCTTCCTCTGGATCGAGTGTCGTTCTCGTCCACAGACGGTCGGCGACCGTAAACGGATCGCGGTTGATGGTGTTTGCGAAGTCGCTCACGCGCGCGGTCAACTCCTCGGCACTCGCGTGACAGTGGTGGTCGGTCACATCCTCACGCAACCACCGCCAGAGGGCTTCGACCGGCATGAAATCGGGGCTGTAGCTTGGCAATGGCAGCAGTGTGATCGCCAGTTCCGAAGCGAGGGTCGTCACGGCGCCCGCGCGGTGATAAGGCGCGCCATCCCAGAACAGGATGATCTCCCGATCCGGTTCAAGTGCGCGCAGGCGTTGCAAGACCATCAGCGTATGCTCGGTGTTCCCGCAGGGGAAATCCCAGATCGCCACCTGTCCGGCGTTGTAAAAATACAGGCCATAAAAGCTGACTTTGGCGGACAATCCCGGGGTGTGGGAGCCCACCCACAGGCGCTCCCCGATCGGTGCCCAGCCATCGCCAAGATCGGCCTCTTGGTGGATGTGAGCTTCGTCGATGTAGACCAACAAGGGTGGCTCGGGCCCCATAAGCGCCAACTTAACCGCACCGTTGACGCACTTGTGAGTTCATCATCTGCATGACCCTGGCCGGAACGGTTTGCAAGCGACGGCGGCGCGGACGTTCCTTGAGCACGTCGAGGCAGGCGTCCCAGTGTTCGTCT
>NZ_CAIPNF010000201.1 GCF_903866365.1 uncultured Thiocystis sp. | reverse complement strand
GGTGTCGCAGCAGCGGGCCTTCATTGGGTCCGGGTCGGGCAGGGGATACGGACAACCGCGGTCGGCACGCCGAAAGCAGTGCCAGTACCGGTCGGATTCGGGGGCGTAGCGGTAACCCACTCCGGGAGTGAGCACGCCTTTCCACTCGCCCGGCCAGAGACAGGGCCGGAATTGGCACAGCGCGTCCAGGACATCCACCGATCGGTTGTCGATCTGAATCTTCATGCGCCCTCCCGAATCACGGACGCGAACCCGAGTAGCGACAGATCCGCCGTCCACTCGATCCCCTCCCACGCCCGCAACTCCGGACGCAGGACCGACAGCGGAACCAGCACGCGCCAGTCTGCGCGATCCTCCCGATAGAGCAGGACCGGGATCAACCCCGCGCGGCTCGCCTGCTCGGTGGCCTGGGTCCACCACTGAGCGAGTTGGCCAGCGGTGGCGCGGGCATGTCGCTTGACCTCGGGGGCGAACCGTCGCAGAGCATCGGCGGTGGGACCGTCATCCTCGGGATGCACGATCAGGTCGTAACCGCCCGCGCGCGACTGCTCCAGGTTGCGGATCAGCCGCACCCCGAGTTGGTCGTGGATCTCCCGGCAGACTTCGCGCTCGCCGGTGGCGCCTTTGGTTCTCTGCATCCTGCTCATGGGTGCCTCCTAAAACGGGATCTCGTCGCCGAAGTCATCGCCCCGCGGTGGCGCTGGCTCCCGTTGCCGCGCCCCTGGGTTCGCCTTCGGTCGTGCGGTGCGCGCGCTCACCAGCGTATCGGCCAGTAGCGTGAACTGCTCGCGTTCCTCCCCGTCCTTGGTGGTGTAGCGCCCCTTGGTCAGCTTGCCGACCGCAGACACCATCTGTCCCTTGGCAAGCACCAGCAGCGATTCGGCATTGGTGCCGAAAGCCAGCAGATCGATCCACCAAGTTTCTTGGGTCTCGGCATTGCTCCCAGCCTCCACGGCCAGTCTTGCGGTGCCCATGGGCTTTCCCGCCTTGGTGGTGCGTTCGGTCGGGGCGAAGGCCAGTCGGCCATAAACGGATGCAATGATCGTCATGTAGTGCTCCTTTCGGTTTGAGGGGGTCTAGCGGCGTTGTATTGGTTGCAGCGGATTTCGGCCTCCGGCCACGGCCAGCAGGAACCGGGCTTATGGCTCGCCGGGGCGTCTGCCAGACACTTACCCATGCCGCCGATAGGATTGATCGGGTCTGGCTCGAAGTGGCGACAGCGGGCGCAGACGGCCATCTGACGCGGGATCTCCGCTTGCTCGGTTGCGGGCATGTCCTCCCAGCGCGCCAGACCGAGCGCGAGGGCTTGCTCGTGCATCTGGCGCAACCGCTCGGGATCGCGGGCCAGACCTTCAAGCCATTCCGTCACGGCGATGGGCTCGTCTTCCTGCCAGTGACGCAGGAGGGCATCGGCAATCTTCCGATCTTCGCCAGACAGAGGAGGTGCAGGTGGCGGGTCCGGTTCAACCTCGACGGTGCAGCCGGGGTAATCCGCCTGGATCTCGGCCAGCGTTGCCGGCGGGCATCGGGTGACGGATAGGACGGTGCCGTCCGGCTGGATGACGCTGAACATCCGGTGAACGGGCAGCGGCTCAGGAACCGGATGCTCGGCATCGTTGGCGGCGAGGAGGGCGAGGATCTCGGCCTTGTGCTCGCGGATCTTGGCGCGGGCGTTTTCGCTCAGTCGAGACGATGGCGAGACGATCAGGCGATCATCGTCGATGGACAGCGCGAAACCTTGTCCCGCCAGATCGGACAGCAGCGCGGCGGCGTTCATGGCGCCCTCCGCAATGGACGCGGATACACCGTGGTCAGTCCTTCCGTCTGACGCGATTCGAGCGGGAGCGGTTGACAGCACTCCAGTTGCCGGACAATGACGCCGATGCTTAACCCTTGTCTGGGCGGGATGCAGAGAATCAGCGTGGTATGCGGCGGGTTCCACATGCCCCATTCGGGAATCGGTTGCGCCTGCCAGCCATGTTCAGCGCCCCAATCGAGCGACGCACCGATTCCGCTGGCATAGGGTTCGGTTGTCACAAGGCGGCATCCGTACCAGTTCCACACCTGGGTGTGATCGAAACCGGATGGACCAACCCCGCAACGCATCCCGCCCGCGTTGTCCCCGAACAGCGACACCCATGCACGGCTTTCCTTGACCTCGGCAGCGTCGATGAACCGGATCGTCCGCAAGGCGGTATCCAGTCCTTCGCACGCCCCTTTCAAAGATGGGTAGCTGGCATGCCCTCGTATCAGCCCCTTAAGGTGTGGAGCAAGCTTGAGATATTGTGGCAGATCAAATACCGACTCGATTTCACGGGTGACATATCCTCGCTCAGTGCTGGTCGCGTATCTGGCAGACATCTCGATGCGATGGTGAAATTTCATCAGAATGCCTCCCTGTCTTCGTCGATCTCGCTGTCTTCGGTTTTTTGGTGGACAGCGTGGACATGGTGGACGGCGCTAGTAACCACGCGGGTTTGTGCCTGTCCACCTTCGCTAGTGGGCAGGTGGACAAGGTGGACAGGTGCCTTGTCCACTGCGTCCTGTCCACCTTGTCCACCTTGCA
Organism: uncultured Thiocystis sp.; assembly: GCF_903866365.1. Lineage (GTDB taxonomy): Bacteria > Pseudomonadota > Gammaproteobacteria > Chromatiales > Chromatiaceae > Chromatium. Next base: position 2,216 of record NZ_CAIPNF010000201.1, on the reverse strand, counting down.
TTTCGGCATGGTGGACAGTCTCTAACCCTTGCGGTTGCTGGGCTTGTCCACCATGTCCACCATGTCCAACTGTTTTTATAAGACGGCTATCATTTTCCCCATCAAGGATGGATGACTTGACCGAATACATGCGCGGACGCTCCGCCCCGATGCTGACACGCTCCTGAAGTTTTCCTTCGCTCGTGTGTAAATACCCTGCCCTCTTCAGCGTCCTTGCAATCGTCGTCTTGTCGTTCCCCGGTGCGGCCTCGACCAGCCCGGCATCGGTGAACATCCATTTCCCGGCCTTCCGATCCACATACCCCACGCGATCTCGTACCGGCTCAGGATCTCTCGCTGTTGGCTGGTATTCGTTCCCCCAGCGGTCGGTCTTCGTCTCCGGCTCCGGCTCGTTGATCCGTTGGAACCGGCTCTCGTGACGAAGAATGAATGCCCGCACACTGGCGACGATGCGCTCTTCGTCGGTCTCCGCCGATGCTCCCAGCCAGGCGGTCGCAACCTCCTTGACCGATGCCCGCACCTCCTCCTTGCTGGCTGGAATCAATCCGGCATCGGCGGCGAACTCGCCCGCGACCGCGATCAGGGCGAAGCGACGAACCGCCCGCGCGGTTTCGGCTGGTAACGGGCGGTCGATCAGGTCGGCAGACACGTCTGCAATCCGCTCCTTGACGTACTGACGAACCGCTGACGCGCTACTGAACCGCTCGGCAATCAACCGGACCAGTTCCGGGCCAGCCGTGCCGTAGGTGCGCGCGCAGGCGACCTTGACGCCAGACACAATCGCTTCGCGCTCGGACGCGGGCGAGGCTTCGGCAATGTCGGCAATCTCGACATCCAGGGCGCGATGCGTCAGACCGCCCTTGACGGCGCGGGTCTTGGTGCCGTCGCCGTCCGGGTCCGACATCCGAGCATGAAGGGATAGCTCGCCGGTACTGATCGCGATGGTTCGCCAACTGCGCGGCTCCTTCATTTCCCGTGCGGAATTGAGCGCCGTCTTGCCTTGGCCGCCCGCAAGCTGATAGATCAGCGGTCGGATGTCGCCCACGGTCGAACTGCCGAGTTCATCCAGGACCAGCGGCATATCCGAATGCGACTCGGCCAGACCCTCCAGACCGTTACCCGTGACGTTCCAGCGACGAATAAAGGTCAGGCTCGGGGCGTCGTTGGGATCGGCAGCGCAACCCCAAGGCGAGGCTGAAATCTGCCCAACCGTCGTCTTCCCGCGCGAAGTCTTCCCCCAGAAATGCAGGACGAACGAATCGCCCGCTTCAGCGAAGGCGAGGAACGCTGGTGCCAGCCCTCCACACAAGGCGAAGAGCATCGGGCGGTGCCGACAGGCTGGCGCGGCAACCTTGGCCTGCCAGTCTTCCAGGGTGCCGGATGCATGCACGGTGCGGACGGTCGGCGAGTAGCGGTCAGGCTGGAAAACCACCTGCTTGTTGCCGTCGCGGGTGATGACGCGATCCGGCATCACGAACGAGAGCGCGCCGCTCGGGTCTTCCATCCAGCCCAGACGCTTGGCCGATAGGATGCGTTCGGTCGGTCGCCAAGCGGCGAGGTAATCGGGAACGCGCTTGCCCCTGGATGGCAGGATGTCCAGCCCCTGACGCGATAAATCGGATACCAGCGTTGCCGGGTCTTGGTGCAGCCGATCAGCGGGGATCGACAACTGTTGCTCGGTGCCGTTGTGGTCTTTGAAGGCCAGGACCAGACCCCATTCGCCATGCGCGCCGGTGGTGCGTCCGATGACCCGCAGCGGGCCGCAGGTGTAGAGCAGCTTGGTCTCGTTCTCGGTTTCGCGGATCTCGAACACTCCGCCTTTCGAGAGCTTCCAGCCGTCCGGGGCTTTCGGCTTGCCGGTCTCATGTTGCGCCGGCGGATCGGTTCCCCTGGTTCCCTCATCAGGCGAAGCGAATTCGACCCAGCGCGCGACATCGGCCATGGCATCGGCAGCATCCCACTCCCTTTGCGGCTCTCCTTGACGCGGTACGTCGAACTTGAATTGGCTTCCGTCCGGGCGGTATCCGTCGCGCCGATCCAGGGCAAAGAGGTTTCCCGCTCCGTCCTTGCGGTACCGCGCGATGACGCCATCCGCCAGCCGGAGCAGGAAGCCGTTATAAGATCCGGGATCTGGTTTGATCTGAACCTCGGACTCCCCCAGCCATTGCCATGGCGGGATCGTCGCCGGTCGTCGCAGCGACACATCCGGCTCCGGG
>NZ_CAIPNF010000200.1 GCF_903866365.1 uncultured Thiocystis sp. | reverse complement strand
TTTTAAATTACTTGAAGCTGAACTTCGGGGAATCTTATTATCATATGGAAAAGAATATAAGATTCAATTTAACTAATGCCATATTTGCATTCCTACAAACAATTGTAATGAAGTACTTACCTTGGTCGTTAGCTGTAAACCAAATCCGAGGGATCCATGAACAAAAAATATCGGGGTCAAGTCTTGCAATCAAGCATTGGCCTAATTAAGTCGCTCAGGCCGACCCAGCGCGGCCATCGTCGTGGTTGATCTCAATCGTGGTGCCGTGTGCTGGTCGGCTTACCTTCGGCGTTAGCGTCAAGAATCGGCGAGATGAACACGGTTTACATTGAGACATCGATCGTTAGCTACTTGCGGCAAAGGCCAAGCAGCCAAATCGTAGCAGCAGCGCGACAACTGCTGACGCACCGCTGGTGGAACGACGAGCGAAAACAGTATGAACTTGTTATTTCGCAATACGTGATCGATGAAGCGTCAGCCGGCAATCCTGCGCTTGTAGCAGAACGGTTGGAGTCACTTGATGGCATTCCGCTATTGCCGCATGCGCCTGAAATCGTGACACTCGCTGATGAAATCATGTCGCTTGGCGTCCTACCGGAGAAAGCACAAGTCGATGCCCTTCACATCGCGACTGTTGCGCATCACCAGATACAATATTTGCTGACTTGGAACTGCAAGCATATTGCGAATGCAAAAATACTTCCCCGCATTCACGAGCTGCTTGTGAGGCGGGGCATCCCAATACCGATTATCTGCACCCCCGAGGAGTTGCTTGGCGATGAAACATGAAGCATCTGATTCAGTCATCGAAGAAATACATCTTACACGCGAGAAGATCTCTGAACGGTTCGGTGGCAGCATCGCCGCTATTGCCGAAGATGCAGCGCGTCGCCAGTCAGCGTCAAACAGACCAGTTTGGAAATCAAAAATGCCTAATCATTCGCTTCAGTCAAGCATCGGAGTCAAGTCTTGCAATCAAGCATTGACCTGACAAGCGGTTAAAGAGCAGACGACGCGGCGATCATTCTGCAACGTCGTGCCTGCGGGCGCCAACCAGAGAAAACCTCGATGAAACAAACTGTTTTCCCTCCAGGGTGGGACAGCAACCGAGTCGCCAAGGTTCTAGCGCACGACGAGACCCAGACTGAAGACGAAGCGCTTTTCGAAGACGAGGCCGCCTTTGAAATGGATGGACAAACAATGATGGAAGTGCCCACAGTGCTTGTGCCGGCGGTCAGGGAACTTCTCGCAAAACACAACGCAGCGTAAGGCTAACAACCGCCTCATAAGCGACCCCAAACCGCCCACTGTGCGTGGTGCGAATTGCCAGCCTTATCACAACGCGGTTTGAGTAAATGATAAGGGGCCAGGATCGATTTAATTTACAGGCATGGAATCGAATCAACTCAATCGCCTAATCATTCGCTTCAGTCGAATCCTGCTCCATTGTCAATTCACAAGCTCGGCTAAGATTTGTCTTTTACTTACCCAAAGGCCAAGCACAATTGAGCTATACCGCAGAAATACAAGAAAATGAGCGGAAAACCGGGATCGGAAAATTGGGCTTCACAGAAATCGCTGAAGGCGGAAAAGGCTCTCATCGCAAATTCGTTCACCCGAAATACCCCGGTACAGTGACTAGTGAGCGGACAGACCGGTGATGACGCGACGCGATATCAAGGGAAAAGCGACGCAAGCCGTTGAAATCGTTATCAAATATCAGCGTCCAAGGGTGATTAAAGATGGAATGGGCAAGCGTCCTTCACAATCCTTACCTGAAAGATCTTCCGTTCAAGATCGAACTCAATAAATGGGGCAAAATATTGATGAGCCCCGCCAGCAACAAGCATGGCAGTCTCCAGTATGAGGTAGGCGCGCTGATCGACAGAAAAAAAGGTAACGGCAAGATTATTATGGAGTGCTCGATGACAACGAGCGACGGAGTCAAGGTTGCCGACGTTGCCTGGGCTTCAGACGCTTTTATCGAGAGATATGGCTACGACACGCCCTATCTAAAAGCTCCAGAGATCTGTGTCGAGATCACCTCTCCTTCGAACTCAAGGGCTGAAATGGAGGAAAAGATTCAACTCTATCTCGCCAAGGGAGCGAAGGAAGTCTGGATCGTTGACGAAAACGGCCTTATCTCGTATTTCTCGCATGAAGGTTCAGTTCCGGAAAGCAGAGAAATGCAAGGCTGAACAGCGTTCCATCAGCACCAGGTTGCCCGCGCTTGCGCTCCGGCAGATCACCCATTGAACTATCGTCCTCACTCACACCACCGGCACTCACCATGAAAGCAAGACAAAAAAGACTGGTCTTCGTGGGCCTGGCGATCCTCGGGATCGGCACGGCCTCGGCCCTGGCCCTGACCGCACTGAAAAGCAATATCTCGTATTTCTTCAGTCCCTCGCAGGTGCTCGCCAACGAGGCGCCGCCGGATCATGTTTTCCGGCTCGGCGGACTGGTCACCAAGGGGACGCTCCTGCGCCAGCAGGACGGACTGACGGTGCACTTCGACGTGACCGATAACGCCGAAACGGTCAAGGTCGCCTATACTGGCATCCTGCCCGATTTGTTCAGCGAGGGGAAAGGCGTGGTGACCAAAGGGAAACTGGGGCCAGACGGGGTCTTTTATGCCGACGAGGTGCTGGCCAAACACGATGAGGAATATGTCCCGCCAGAGGTCGCCAGTACGCTCAAGACCGCCCATGCGGAAGGCGTGACGGAGTCCGCCACGACCGCCACCGGAGCAACCAACTGATGGTGCCAGAACTCGGTCATTTCGCGCTGATCCTGGCTCTGATGCTGGCAGTGGTCCAGTCGAGCGTGCCGCTGCTTGGCGCGTTTACCGGCAATCGCACCTGGATGGAGCTTGCCCGCCCGCTCGCCTGGGGTCAGTTCACCTTTATCGGGATCAGCTTCCTCTGTCTGCTGCAAGCCTTTCTGACCGACGATTTTTCGGTCATCTATGTGGCGACCAACTCCAATTCGCTGATGCCGACCGCCTACAAGGTCTCGGCCATCTGGGGCGCTCATGAAGGATCGCTGCTGCTCTGGGTGCTGATGCTGGCCGGCTGGGGCGCGGCGGTCGCCGCCTTTAGCAAAAACCTGCCGCTCCCGATGATCGCGCGGGTGATCTCGGTGCAGGGCATGGTCGCGATCGGTTTTCTGCTGTTCATGGTGCTGACCTCGAATCCCTTCGACCGCATTTTTCCGGTGCCGCTCGAAGGCCGCGATCTCAATCCGCTGTTGCAGGATCCGGGTCTGGCGATCCATCCGCCCATGCTCTACATGGGGTATGTTGGCTTTTCGGTTGCCTTTGCCTTTGCGATCGCGGCCCTGATCGGCGGCAAGCTGGATTCGGCCTGGGCGCGCTGGTCGCGGCCCTGGACGACGGCTGCCTGGATCTTTCTGACCATCGGGGTGGCGCTCGGCTCCTGGTGGGCCTATTACGAACTCGGCTGGGGCGGCTGGTGGTTCTGGGATCCGGTCGAGAACGCCTCCTTCATGCCCTGGCTGGTCGGGACCGCACTGATCCACTCGCTCGCGGTCACCGAGAAACGCGCCGCTTTCAAAAACTGGACCGTCCTGCTGGCGATCTCGGCCTTCTCGCTCTCGCTGCTCGGCACCTTCCTGGTCCGCTCCGGGGTACTCACCTCGGTGCATGCCTTCGCGACCGATCCGACACGCGGCACCTTCATCCTGATCTTCCTCTGTATCGTCATCGGCGGCTCGCTGGCGCTCTACGCCTGGCGCGCGCCCGCAATCTCCGGCGGCGGGCGTTTCGATCTGGTCTCGCGCGAGAGCTTTCTGCTGATCAATAACCTGCTGCTCGCCACGCTGGCGGTGCTGGTGCTGTTCGGCACGCTCGCGCCGCTGATCTACGATGCCGCTGGCTGGGGCAAGATCTCGGTCGGTTTCCCTTGGTTCAACAAGATGTTCGTGTTCCTGTCGCCGTTGCTGATTTTGGCGATGGGCATCGGTCCACTGACGCACTGGAAGCACGACGAACCGAAGCGTCTGCTCGGCTCGCTCTGGCTGGCGCTGGCGCTCGGCATCCTGACCCTGATCGTCACGACGTCGTCGCTCGTCCCGACGGGTCAGCTCGCGGTCGGATTCGGGCTCGGCATGGCGGTCTGGCTGGTCGCGACCCATCTCGTCAGCCTGTTCGACCGGCTCCGGCATCGCGGCTGGCTCAAGGGTCTGGCGGCCGACCTCGGCGGGAACAGCCGCAGCTATTACGGCATGTGGCTGGCCCATCTCGGCGTCGCCGTGTTTATCGTTGGCGTCACCATGGTCTCCAATCAAGGCACCGAGACGGATATCCGCATGTCGCCCGGCGGGGTTCACGAGGACGCGGGGCATCGCTTCCAGTTCAAGGGCGTCGAGATGGTCAAGGGTCCGAATTACGATGCCTTCCGGGGCGAGTTTGTCGTCTATCAGGGCGAACGGGAGATCGCCCGGCTCTACCCCGAAAAACGCAAGTATTTCTCGGGCGGCATGCCGATGACCGAGGCCGGGATCGATGCGGGCTTTCTGCGCGACATCTATATCTCGCTCGGCGAACCGATCGGCGTGTCCGGGGATTGGGCCTTGCGGGTTTACTACAAACCCTATGTCCGCTGGATCTGGCTCGGCTGCATCCTGATGGCCCTGGGCGGCGTTCTGTCGATCACCGACCGGCGTTATCGCACCGCTCCAGCACGCGCCAGCGCGGGCGCGATCACTGCAACCGTCAGCGCTTGAGGCTGTTGAACCATGAACAACTCCGCGTCACGCGCACTCATCCCGCTGGGTATTTTTCTCGTCCTGGCCGCCCTGCTCTTTTACGGCCTGCGCCTGGATCCCCGCAAGGTGCCGTCGCCGCTGGTCGACAAACCGGCACCGTCCTTCACGCTCCAGTCGCTCAAGGATCCAGGCCAGACCCTGACCAAGGACATCCTCCTCGGCAAGGTGTCGCTGGTGAACGTTTGGGCCTCCTGGTGTCCGTCCTGCCGTCAGGAGCATGGCGAACTCATGCGCATCGCCCGCGAGAACGACGTGCAGGTGATCGGCTTCAACTGGAAGGACACCCGACCGGAAGCCTTGCAGATGCTGCGTCAGTATGGCGACCCCTACTCGACCACCCTCTTCGATCCCGACAACCAAGCTGGAATCGACTGGGGCGTCTACGGCGCCCCCGAAACCTTCGTGGTGGATGGCGAGGGCATCATTCGCCACAAGCGAATCGGCCCCATCGACCGCGCCGTCTGGGAGTCAGAAATCCTCCCCGTTGTCGAACAATACCGCGCCAAATAACACCCTCTCCCGTAGAGACAAGGCAATGCCTTGTCTCTACGATGGCGGTGAAAACCCTGGATCAACCATGATGCCCATTAATAATCCACGCCTTTTTTCAGGTGCATTGCTGGCTGGCGCACTCGCGCTCAGCACGGCGCACGCCTATACCCTCGAAGAGTTCACCTTCGAGGATCCAGCGCGAACCGATGAATTTCGCACCCTGATCGGCGAACTCCGCTGTCTGGTGTGCCAGAACGAATCGCTCGCCGGCTCGCAGGCCGGCGTCGCCCAGGATCTGCGCAAGGAGGTCTATCGGATGATGCGGGAGGGCCAGAGCCGGCAGGAGGTCGTCGACTTCCTGGTGGCTCGTTATGGCGATTTCGTGCTCTACGAACCGCCCATCAAACCGTCCACTTACATCCTCTGGTTCGGCCCCTTCATCCTGGTCGGCGTCGGCGGCTTTCTGCTGTTTCGGACCCTGCAACGTAAAAAGGCCGAGCCCGAAGAGGATCTCAGCGAGGCCGACCGCGTCCGCCTTCAACAACTTCTCGCCAAGACCGGCGACCACCAGGATTAGGGGCTCACGATGATCTTCTGGATACTTGCCGCCGGTCTGATCGGTCTGGCGCTATCGTTCGTTCTTCTGCCGCTCGCGCGTCCGGAGACCTCCGACGACGCGCCGGAGCAGGACGCGCTCAATCTTGAGGTCTTCAACCAGCGTCTGGGCGAGCTGGATACCGATCTCAAGGCCGGTTTTCTCGACCGGGATCAATACGCCGCCGCCCGCCGTGATCTGGAGCGCGATCTCCTGCGCGATGTCGACGGCGATGGCACCGCGTCCTCCGCCAGCAAACCGACCTCGGCGCTTGGTCGCTGGGGGCTGGCCACGATCCTGACCCTCGCCGTACCGTCCGCCGCCGTGCTGATGTACCTGCAACTTGGCGACCTGGAGATTGCCCCCCGCCTGGAGGCCGCCGCCAGCGGACAGCCGGATCCGGCCGACGGAACGGACGGTCAGGATGCACCCTCCATGGAGGTACTGGTCGAACGGCTGGAAGCACGCATGAAGGAAAACCCGGCAAATCTCGAAGGCTGGCTGATGCTCGGACGAACCTATTTCGCCATGGACCAAAGGGACCGGGGACTCGCCGCCATCTCCAAAGCCTATGAACTTGCACCGAATCAGACCGAGGTGATGCTCGCCTACGCCGAGGCGCTCGCCGCCGCCAGCGACACCAAGAGCCTGGAAGGTCGGCCAGCCGAACTGATCGGCGCCGCGCTGAAACAGGAGCCCGCCAACCCCAATGCCCGCTGGCTGGACGGGATGATGTCCTACCAGCGCGGTCAGTACCAGACCGCCGCCGTCGCCTGGCAAAAAATCCTCGACGAACTGGAACCGGGCAGCGAGGAGGCCAACAATCTGCGCCAGATGGTCGATGAAGCCAACAGCCGCGCCGGTCAGCCGAAACCGGCCACGCCGACCATCGTCGCGCAGGCAACCCCGCCGACACCAGTGGCGGATGAGTTACCGTCACTGACGCAGTCCGACCCGGTCCCAGCAAGCGTCCCCGCCACCCCGGAGCCTGCGACCGGCGCCAGTCTCTCCGTCGAAGTCACCCTGGACCCCACCATCGCCGCCCAGGTCGGGCCGGACCAGACGGTGTTCGTCTTCGCGCGCGCCGCCGTCGGTCCGCCCATGCCGCTCGCCGCGCTGCGCCTGCACGTCAAAGATCTGCCCCGGTCGGTCACCCTGGACGACAGCCTCGCGATGAACCCGGCGATGCGTCTCTCGGCCTTCCCCGAGGTCATCGTCGGCGCCCGCATTTCGCGGAGCGGACAGGCCACGCCGCAAGCAGGCGATCTCGAAGGCGAGATCGGGCCGATCAAACTCGACGGAACCAAGAAGGTCTTGGTCAGGATCGATCGCGTGCGTCCGTAAGCAATGACGCAAAACAACTGAAACTGCCTGCCATCCAGCCATCTCCCCAGCGGGGAGAAGGCTGTCCTTACTTCGGCGTCGCTCAGCAGAGGCACTGGGACTGGTCAACTTCCACCAACGGATCCAGGCATCGGCGTAAAATCGCGATGACAGGCATAGCGGGGGGCTCCTTGGCAGGTGTCGTCGCTTTTGTGGAACCACAACGATCTGGCGCAGCTCGCTACGCCAAACTTCTGATAGTCTCCACCTGAGAAACGAAAACCGCATTCATCCCGATCGGAAGACCCCATCATGAAGACTCTGCCACTCATCCTGCGCAAAGATCAGGAACGCCGCCTGATTGCTGGCCATTGCTGGATCTACAGCAATGAAGTCGACACCCAGGCGACACCATTAAAAAACCTGGAGCCAGGCCAACCAGTCGAGATTCTGAGCGACCACGAGCGCTGGATCGGGCATGGCTATGTCAACCCGCATTCGCTGATCTGCGCCCGGATCGTGACGCGCGACCGCAATCACCCGCTGAGTCCGGCTCTCTGGCTCAAGCGCATCCATGATGCACTGGTACTGCGTGAACGGCTCTACAAACGCCCCTTCTATCGGCTGGTGTTCGGGGAAAGCGATGGTCTGCCGGGCCTGATCGTGGACCGTTACGATGACCTGCTCGCGGTGCAGATCACGACCGCCGGGATGGAGCGGGTGCGCGGGGAAATCCTGGCCGCGCTGGAACAGGTGATGCGGCCTAGGGCGATCGTGCTGCGCAACGACACCGCCGTGCGCGAACTGGAGGGCCTGCCGCGTGGCGTGGAAACGGTGCTCGGAACGCCCGAGGACAGCCTGACGTTGATCGAGCACGAACTGGCCTTCGAGATCTCGCCCCTGAGCGGACAAAAGACCGGCTGGTTCTTCGATCAGGCCGAGAACCGCACCCGGCTCGCCCGCTATGGGGTCGGCAAGCGGGTGCTGGACGTGTGCAGCTATATCGGCGCCTGGGGGCTGCGCGCCGCCGCGCTGGGCGCCGAGGACGTGACCTGCGTGGACAGCTCGCACACCGCGCTGGAACGGGTCGCCGACAACGCCGCCCGCAACCATCTCGACAGCCGCGTCAACCATCTTCATGGCGATGCCTTCGAAGTCTTGCGCGATCTGAGCGACAAGGGCAAGCGCTTCGATACCGTGATTCTCGATCCACCCGCCTTCATCAAGCGCCGCAAGGACGAGAAAGAAGGCACCCAGGCGTATCAGCGGCTCAACCGGCTCGGGATCGAGGTTCTGGAGCCCGGTGGGCTCCTGGTGACGTCTTCCTGCTCCTTCCACATGGACCGCGACACCTTTTTGCGCTCGGTTCAGCTTGCGGCGCGCCGTGCCGGACGCAATCTTCAGTTGCTGGAAGTCGGCCAACAGGGACCGGACCATCCGGTCCACCCAGCCATTTCCGAGACCGCTTATCTGAAAACCTGCTTTCTCCGGGTGCTGCCGGAATTCTAAAGCTGGATTTTAGTCATCGGCTTACATAAACTTTCTGGCGTTGATTATGAACTTTGCCGGCGATCAGCCGGCACCGGCGATTCAGGACGCACTCCATGTATTTCAACGCCAAAGATTCCCAGGCTATCGATCGCACCCAGCCCTCGAGACAGCCGTCCAGACAAATCCATTCGCTCGGGATGCGTGTTTTCGTCGCGTTCGCGCTCACCGGACTGCTCGGGCTGACGGGCTGCGGCAGCACGCCGCCAGTCTCTCAAAAGGCCGCCGGCCCCGTCGATCAGGTCGTGGTCAAGAAGTCCGAGCGACGAATCGAATTGCTCAGCCGCGGCCAGGTGGTCCGGAAATACCGTGTCGCCCTTGGCGGCTCGCCCAACGGCCACAAATACCGCGAGGGCGATCAGCGCACGCCGGTCGGCGATTATGTGCTGAACTGGCGCAATCCCCGAAGCAATTATTACAAGGCCATCCATATTTCCTATCCCAACGAGCAGGACAAATTTGTCAGCCGCCAGCTCGGATTCAACCCCGGCGGCATGATCATGCTCCACGGATTTCCCAACTATATTCAGTCGGAAAGCATGCGTCGTCTCTATACCAACACTGACTGGACCCACGGCTGCATCGCCGTCCAGAATCATGAAATCGACGAGATCTGGAACCTGGTTCCGGACGGGACACCGATTCGGATCATGCCCTGAACCGCGTTCGATCAGGAAGATGACGGCATCAAGGCTGGGATGCCGCCGCCTCGCGATACCAGCCGACCTCGGCAAGACAGACGCGGGCCCGAAAGGCACGGCCGATGGCGACGATTCCGAGTTTCGTCAAACGCGCGGGGTTGAACTCGGGTTTCAGGCGATGCGGCTGAAAATCCGTGAAGGGGAGCCGGATCTCCCGCCAATTCGGCCCCGTCGTAAAGGCCGCGCGATAGGACTGCCAGGGCAGCACGCTGTCGGCGGTCTTGAGATGGACATGGTAGATCTCGCCATTGCCGCGCGCCACCAGCCGCAAGCCCCTAAAACCCCGCGCATCCAGCGGCGTTGCCGTCGACGTCAGCGCCAGATTGACCTGCACAAAACCGCCTTGGCGCTCCATGCTCACATCGCCTTCCAGACAGAGCGCCCGTCGCCCGTCCAGTTCGATGCGCGTCATGGTCGCCTGGGAGATGCCGCCCATCACCCCGTCGGTCACCAGACGCCAGCATGTGCCCAGTCGCGAGCGTCCCTCGGGATGCGAGAAGTCGTCGATCAGCGCCGGATTTAGGCTCATCGGCCGCTCCTGTCCTGCCGCACGGTCGGCGTCAACTCCACCGTCGTCTGGCCGTTGCCGATCCAGACCTGACCGCCATCGATGGTGCACTGGAGATCCATGGAACGCGCCACCAGTCCGGTCAGTGACTGTACCTCGGCGCTGTTCAGGTCGAGCACCCGGAGATTGCGCAGACGTTGCAGGCTCGCGCCGTTCTGTTGCCACCAGAGGTCGCCCGCCCGTCCCGCGAAATTGATCGTCACCACTTCCTGGGCGCGTCCGCTAGCCTGGCGGAGGCGCCGCTCGTCCGGTTGGCCCAGTTCGATCCAGCGCTCGATCTCGCCGCTCAGACCGCGCTGCCAAAGATCCGGCTCGTCGTCGGTGGAGAGTCCCTTGGTGAAGCTCAACAGCGGGTCGGCGAAGAGACAGAAGGCGAACAGCCGGACCATCATCCGCGTGTCGGTTTCGGAGGGATGACGGGCCAGGGTGAGCGCATGGCTGGCGTAATAGTGACGGTCCATGTCGCTGATCTGAACCTGCGCCTTGAACACGGTTGCCTTGAGGGCCATGGGGTCTATCCTGAATCAGTGAGGGATGCCCAAGCGGGCAGACGCTCATATTACCCGCGAAAGCGCGTCAATAGCGGCATGACCTGTGTGTCATGCCGATCGTTCATCAGCATCGGAGAGGAGGTTCCCATGGCTCAATGGCGTGATGTTGCGAAGGCATTTGCCCTTGCCGATGGCCATATCAGTCAGAAAGAAGTCGAAGTTCTGCGCCGGACGCTGTTCGCGGACGGCCATATTTCCAAGAGCGAACTGGATTTTTTGCGAGAAATCAAGAAGGAAGCGACATCGTCGGTGCAGTTGCTCGATGCCTTGATCGCGGATTGCGAAACGTCGCTCGACTGACGCCGATTGCGGTCCTGACCGCCGATCTCATGCAACGCATCCAGTTTCCCGACCATCTGATCTGGGGCGCGGCGACGGCGGCCTTTCAGATCGAGGGTGCCGCCAACCTGGATGGCAAGGCCCCGTCGATCTGGGATCGCTTCACGGCGCGGCGCGGCCGGATTCTGGACGGCACGGATGCCAGCGTTGCCTGCGATCATTATCGGCGCTATCGCGAGGATCTGGAGCTCATGGCGGCGCTTGGACTGGGCGCCTATCGCTTTTCGATCGCCTGGCCGCGGGTGATTTCCAGCCCCGCGCGGCGGCTGAATCGGTTGGGTCTCGATTTTTACGAGCGGCTGGTCGACGGCCTGCTCGCGCGCGGGATTCGGCCGTTCGCGACCCTCTACCACTGGGATCTGCCCTGGTTCGAGCAGCAGCGCGGCGGCTGGGAGTCGCGCGACACCGTCTGGCGCTTTGCCGACTATGCCGAGACGGCCGCGCGCGCCCTGGGCGATCGGGTCAAGCACTGGGTCACCATCAACGAACCGCTCACCATCGCCACCGCAGGCTATGTCTCCGGCGATCATGCGCCCGGCCGACACCTTCCGCTACTGGCCTTGCGCGTCGCCCATCATCTCCTGCTGGCCCATGGCGCCGGGCTTCAGCGTCTGCGCGCGCACGTCCCCGATGCCGAGATCGGACCCGCGCTCAACCTCTTCCCGGTGCTCCCGCGTCGGCGCTCGGATGTGCGTCTGGCCGAGCGGATCGATGCCCTGGCGAATCGACTCTTCGCCGATCCGATCCTGGCCGGGAGCTATCCGGCGCCGGTCCGGCGTCTGCTGTCGATCTATCGACGAACCCTGCGTCCGGGCGATCTGGCGCTCATCGGTCAGCCGGTCGATTTCGTCGGCGTCAACCACTATTCGCACCTCATCGTGGAGCGCAACTGGCTGCCCTGGCTGGGTTTTCGGCTGGCGCGCAGCCTGGATCCGAACGCCCGGCACACCGCCATGGACTGGCAGATCGAGCCGCGCAGCTTTCTCGATACCCTGACCTGGCTACGTGAGCGTTACGGCAATCCGCCGGTCTATATTACCGAGAACGGCGCGGCCTTCGTCGACCGGGTCGAGTCGGACGGGAGCGTGCGCGACCCGCTGCGGCGCGACTATCTGGAAGGCTATCTGTTCATGCTGCACCGTGCCTTGGACGCGGGCAGCGAGGTGCGCGGGTATTTCGTCTGGAGCCTGCTGGACAATTTCGAGTGGTCCCTGGGCCTGTCGAAGCGCTTCGGATTGATCCATGTCGACTATCGCAGCCTGCGGCGGACACCCAAACTCAGCGCGCGCTGGTATGCGGACGTGTGCCGCACCGGCGGTTTCGATCTCGACGACGCGCTGTATCGATCCTTGCTTGCCACCGCGCTCGATCATTCGCTGGAACTGATCTAACCCGCGCCAGCGCCTGTCATGCCGGGCGCGATTCACTGTCATCGGGGGACCACATGAAGGCCAGTGTCATCATTCCAACCCTGAACGAATCCGCACTCCTCCCCGGATTGCTGGATCGGCTCGACCGTCAGACCTTTCGCGACTTTGAGATCATCGTGGCCGATGCCGGCTCGACCGACGGTACGCGCGCGATCTGCCACGCCCGAGGCGTGATCCTGACCGAGGGCGGGATGCCTGCGGTGGGCCGTAACCGCGGTGCCGTGATGGCGCGCGGCGAGCGACTGTTTTTCTTCGATGCCGATGTCCTGCCGCCAGCGGATTTTCTGGAAGGGGGGTGGTCGGTTAGTGCCTCCACGCCCTATATGTTGTGGTCACCACTTATAGCCATGCGTCACTGCGGCTTCAGTGACGGGCTCGGTAACGACCGCCTGCTCCATGAGTCGGCGGAAGACGAGTCCACGGCTCT
>NZ_CAIPNF010000199.1 GCF_903866365.1 uncultured Thiocystis sp. | reverse complement strand
CTGATTCTATGGAGGTCTGAGACGATCGCCATGGCGAACTTCAACTCCGAAACGTGAGATCCCTCCATCGAAAGTTTCCTCGAAGGTATCGTCAAGTCGACCATCGACCACGCCGCCCGCAATGACAAGCTGGAGCCCTTCGATGTCCTGGTCCTCAAGACCCTATTCCTGATCCGCTACGTCGACGAAATTCGCGGCAACCTCGACAACCTGGTGACCCTGTTCATCGACCGCATCGACGCCGATCGTCTGACCCTGCGCCACCAGATCGAAGCCAGTCTCCAGCGGCTGGAAAAGGAAACCGTCATCGGGCGCAACGGCGAGGACTTCTTTTTCCTCACCAACGAAGAGCGCGACATCAGCCGCGAGATCAAGGATGTCGACTTAAGCTCGGCGAAAGAGGCCAAATTCCTCGGCGAGCTGCTGTTCGAGGACGTGCTCAAAGGTCTGCGCAAGCACCGCTTCGCCGATAACGGCAAGGATTTCGGCCTCAACCGTCTGTGCGACCTGCACCCGCATGGTTCCCGCACCGAGGGCGATCTGGTGCTGTCGGTTGTCACCCCGCTGGCGGACGACTACGCACTCTACAGCGACGGCAAATGCACCCTCCAGAGCGCCGCCGACGGCGGTCAGCTCATCCTCCGATTCGACGACGACAAGACACTGGGACGGGAACTGCGTACCTACCTGCAAACCGACAAATACGTCGGTCGCAAAAACGACGGCACCGCGTCCACCACCACGGTCAAGATCCTACGCGAACGCCAGGAGGAGAATCGGGAGCGCCGCCAGCGTCTGGTTCTGCAACTGGAACAGTTATGCCGGGAGGCCGGCTATTACGCCGCCGGCCAGCCCATCCAGCCCAAGGGCGGCAGCGCCGCCTCGACCCTGACCGACGCCCTGAACTACCTGATCCGCAACAGCTTCAACAAGCTCGGCTATCTCGCGCACCTCTCCGCCAATCCGCAGGCCGAGATCAAGGCCGTGCTCAGTGCCACCGACGCGGACGATCTGGGGTTCTCGCTGGAGGCGGGGCAGGGCAACCAACCGGCGCTTGATGAACTCCTGAACTACGTCAACCTGATGACCAGCGCCCATAAGCCGATCATCCTGGAAGACCTGGTCGAGACGCGCTTCGGTCGGCGTCCCTACGGTTGGCCCGAATGGGAAGTGGTGCTGCTGATCGTCCGTCTGGTCAGGAAGGGCGACATCAGCCTGGCGAGCGACGGCGCGACCCTGCCCCTCGACAAGCTCCATGAGGCCGTCATCGCCCCCAGCAAATGGAAGCGCCTGCTGGTCGTCAAACGTCAGAGCGTCGATCAGGGGCAACTCCAGGCCGCGCGCCATCTGGTCAAAGAGGTTTTCGGCAACCTCGCCCCGGACGGCGAAGAGGCCCTCGACGCTCACCTACGCCTGCAACTGGGCGGTTGGCGAACCAACCTCAGCCAGTACAAGACGCTGGCCGACACCGGCACCTATCCCGGCGGTCAGGCGATCGCCGATGCGTTCGGCGTCATCAACAAACTCCTGGCGGAGACCGCGAGCGTGGGGCTCATCGGCCGGTTCCTGGAGCGCAAGGACGACCTGCACGACCTTTCCGACGAGGTCCACGAGCTAACCAATTTCTACACCAGCCAGCGCCCTGCCTGGGACAAGCTACGGCAAGCTCAAACCCGCTTCCAGCCCAACCGCGACTGGCTGGATCGGGACGGCACCGCCGCCAAGGCCCTCGCACGCATCAAGGAGATCCTGAGTGCCGCGGCGCCCTATGGCCTGATCAAAGAGGCTGAGGCCCTGATCCAGACCGTCGAACGGGTTAACGACGCCTTGGTGACCCAGCGCCGCGACCAGATCCTGCCCGGCATCGATGCGCAACTCGCCAAGATCCAGGTCGAACTGGACGCCGCCAAGGCCAGTGGCGATCTGCGCAACCAGTGTCTCTATCCCTTGCAGCAGCTCAAGGGTCAGGTCGAGAGCCAGAGCAGCCTCGCGCATATCGGCCAAGCGGCACAGCAGGCGGTCGAACTCAGCGATGCCGCACTCGACAAGATCGAGGCGGCGCTGAAGAAGCCACCAGGAAAGCCCCCAAAAATCGGCGATCAGGATGCCCCGCCGGTCTATGTGAAACCGCGCCGCGTCGTGAAAGCCACGGCTTTTGTGCCGGGAACGTACCTGGAAACCCAGGCCGATATCGACGCCTATTTGAGCAAGTTGCGTCAGGCGCTGGAGGCCGCCATTGCCGACGGCGAACGGATCGAGATCCGGTGACATGCGTTGAACCCATCTCCGGGGACGCCTACAATGCTTCAAGTACCCCTTAAACGGAGACCTTGAGCATGCAGACCGTCGGTATCAAAGCCCTGCAAACCAATCCAGGCGTCCTTGGCAAGGCCCTCGACAATGGGGACTATCTGCTGATCACCCGGCGCGGCAAGCCGATCGGGGTGGCGGCCGCCTTCGATGACAAACTGCTTGATCTTGGATTCCGGAAATGGCTCGCCATCCGCGCCTTCCAGGCGGGCGATCTCAGTCTGGGTCAGGTCGCGCGGATCTTCGAGAAGCCACGCGACGCCACGATGCGGCTGCTGTCCGATCTCGGGATCCCGATCGCCGACTACGCTCTCGCGGAAGAGCTGGACACCCTGCAACAGCTCGGCGGTCAGTGAATGCGTGCCATCGTCAGCGATACCACGGCGCTGATCGTGCTGGCGGCCCAGGATCGCCTGGAACTGCTCGGTGCCTGCTTCGAGCAGGTGCTGTTGCCGCAAGCGGTCTATCGGGAGTGGCAGGCGGGCGAGGCCGGACTCGATCAAACCCTTGAACGTTTGGCGTTCTTCCAGCTCGTTGCGGTCGATGACGGCGACCTGCTGGACGAACTGCGCGCCATGCTCGATCCGGGCGAGGCCGAAGCCCTGACCTTGGCCAGACAACGCGGATTGCCGCTCTTGGTGGACGAAAAGAAGGGGCGCACCCTGGCGCGCATGATGGGGATTCCCGTGCTGGGGCTGGTTGGTGTCCTGTTGCTGGCCGTGCAGCGCGGGATCCTCGATCCACCAACCGCCAGGGCGATCCTGGATGCCGCCAGAGACCGCGGATTTCGCTTGTCCGACGCACTCTACCAGGCGTTTGTCGGGCAGTTGAGTGAGTGATCCGCTTCCTGCTCCCTTTCCCAGCCAAACCAACGTCGACGGCAAATTCCTCCTGAATCGCCAGACCGCCAGGTGCTATATTTTACGAAACACTGATCGATCAATCCTGCGCAAGGAGTCAACCCATGGCGTCCGTGACCCTCTCCAGCAAGTTTCAGCTCGCGATTCCCAAGGCCGTGCGCGAGGAACTGCACCTCCACGCCGGTCAGAAATTTGCCGTCATCACCACGGGCGACATCATCTCTCTGGTTCCCATCCCCGAGCTGGCCGAGATGCGCGGGATTGCCAAGGGCGCGGATACGAGCAACTACCGCGACAGAACAGACCGCCTGGATCGCGCTGAATGATTCTGGTCGATACCTGCGGCTGGATCGAATGGTTGGCCGATGGTGTCCTGGCCGATCGGTTTCAGCCTTTTCTGGAACCTGCCGAGACACTCATCGTCCCCACCGTCGTTCAGTTCGAATTGTACAAATGGCTGGAACGCAACGTCAGCAAGGAATCGGCCATGAAAGCCATAGCCCGCACCACCCGTTCTCGCGTCGTCGATTTCGACACCTCCACCGCCCTCCTGGCAGCAGAATTGAGTCGCGATCATGGCCTGTTCTTCGCGGACGCAGCGATTTACGCCAGTGCCCGGAAACACCAAGCCGAGCTGATCACCGCCGACAACCACTTCGCAGGACTACCCGGCGTGACCTATTTTCAGAAAGGGGGGTGGTCGGTTAGTGCCTCCACGCCCTATATGTTGTGGTCACCACTTATAGCCATGCGTCACTGCGGCTTCAGTGACGGGCTCGGTAACGACCGCCTGCTCCATGAGTCGGCGGAAGACGAGTCCACGGCT
>NZ_CAIPNF010000198.1 GCF_903866365.1 uncultured Thiocystis sp. | reverse complement strand
CGAATGCAGTGCCGAATTCCTCTGTGTGCTGGGATTCATGCTCGACGGGCGACCCTTCTCGGTGGCGTGTGACGTGAGGCGC
This sequence comes from uncultured Thiocystis sp., assembly GCF_903866365.1. GTDB lineage: Bacteria > Pseudomonadota > Gammaproteobacteria > Chromatiales > Chromatiaceae > Chromatium. Next base: position 21,236 of record NZ_CAIPNF010000198.1, on the reverse strand, counting down.
GCCTGGCCCTAATGGTGGCGCTTGATTAGTTTTGTACTGTACTGAGGGCGCCGCTCCAACCTTCAATCTGCCACCAGCACCTGAACTGCCGTAAACTCCGGCGGCAAAACGGCCTCATGGGGTGACAAATTGAACACCCTCGGTCGATCATCTCGCTCAGGTCGACGATGAGCGAACCATCAACCTAACCGCCAAAGTCTAATGCCACGTCCACAACTGACGATTGACGACCCCTATCTGGGCGAACCACCTCAACCAGTCCCTTTACGGCTTGCTTTTCTTATCAGTGGATTAGAATTTGATGCGTTCATGGACCTTTTCTATACGCATCTCAATGATAATATCGGCTCTCTTCACGGCTACCAATACAATCCAGGCGCAGCCCCGCGAGAAGTCCGTAAGATATCTTACGAAAAGCTATGCAAATTATCTTGGGATTACTCCGAATTGAGCGATCGCGTTCGGATGCTGCCAGCGAATCAATTCGTTTGGTCTTCAGAGTTTGCATACGCGGTATCATCGTATATTCAGGGGCGCCTCTCGATATTCGAAGAAATCGATGCGGCCTTTCATCTTAACTGGAATACGCCCCTGTACGGAATGGATGCGCTGATTGATGAATGCGTTGATCTCAGTGACTTGGACGACTGTTCCACGTACCTGAAGGAACGCGAGTTCGGGGAGGAACCCGAGTATGCGGAGGACGCAACGTTTCTCGTGGCGCAGTATGCCTTTCACCGCACTCGTGCTGGTACATGGATGATCTTCTTCGAGGGGAGCTTATGCACTCCGTTCCAGGACAGCCAGGGGCTGCACTATCTCAAGCATCTTCTCCGGGAGCAGGGCAAGACGCTGTCGGCGGTTGAGCTATCCGCGCTCTTCAATCAGCCCGATGTATCCTCCGAACAGCAGACAGCTATCGCTTTGCTGGCTAGCAACAGCGAGGATCACGAGGATGATGCTGAGTCTTTGCATGTGACGTTCGGCGGCGATGCCGGCGAGGCTATCGACAAGCAAGCCCGCGATGCCTATCGAAAGCAACTCCAAACACTCAAGGAGCAACTCGATGAAGCCAAGGAGTTCGGCGACACCGGGCAAGTCGAGCAGCTTAGCGAGGAAAGGGATTTCCTACTGAAAGAACTGGGCGCCGCAACGCGACCGGACGGTCGCCTACGTATCGATAAAAGCACGGCCAAACGCGCCTACGACGCCGTTAACAAGGCACTTAAGAAAGCGCAGGACGATCTCTCCAAACATTGCCCCGATCTCGCTCAACACCTTACCGATTCGCTCAAGTATGAGCGCAGGGATGGTTGGAAGTATCAGCCATCTACAAAGATCAACTGGCGTTTCTAAATCCCTCCATACGACTTTCAAAGTCGTCTATACGACTTTCAACATCTCCCCTGGTCAGTAAGCCCTGCTGCCGAACAACCCTCGGCAGCATGACTTATCACCCTTCATCGGAGCCGTTTTGCACGGTTCCCTAGAGATCTGACCTTGGAGATTGTTATGTTTGTCGCACCTTTGTTGAATGACGAAATTACACTTTTTGATCGCTTTCCCACACAAGCGATGGTGATGTTGTCAACGCCCGCCCATGACCTTTGTCTGCGAAGTCTGAAAAAAAGTGTAATTTCGTATCGGATAGGCCATGAGCCCAGTAACCACGCGGGTTTCAGCCAATACACTTACTTGAAAAAAACGTATCGGCAATACGTTTTTACACCCTATGTAGCCCGCGGAAACGACAATGCAGGCTCCATCACCACCCTGAACACGGAGGTTTGACATGACCACAATACACTTTTTGAATGCTGCTGATGGCACGCCACTGACCAAGCGTTTCGCCATGACTGACAACGGATTAGAGAAGACAGCCTATCCCCAGGTGGCTTTCTTCCATTCAGACGCGGTTGAAGCCGAGACCATTGAGGACTTTTTCGCAGCCTTGGTTGCCCATGCCAATGCGGGTCACTGTCTCCTCAAAGGCCAGCTCGACCGTTCGCTGAGAAACGAGAGCCGTGCCGGACATACCGACAGCGACACACCGACTGAGTGGATCGTACTGGATAACGACAATCTGCACGACCTTGAGCCTCAGCAGCTCATCGATCTGCTGGGCTTGGGTGACGTGGATTACATCCTCCAGCATTCAGCCTCTGCTGGCATTGAGCCTGGCAAGCGAGGCTATCACCTGTTTGTGCGGCTGGATCGTCCCTGGCTACCCGCCGATCTGAAGCGGCGTCTTCGCGCCTGGAACCTGGATGTGTCGCAGATTCGCGAGCACTTCCAGCTTAGCCGGACGAGTAATAGCCTGCGCTGGCCGCTGGACATCTCGGTGTGTCAGAACGACAAGCTGCTCTACATTGCTTCGCCAACGCTCGGTCCAGATGTCGAAAGCTCACTGGAAGGTGATCGCATCCAACTGGTGAAAGGCAGCCAGCGTACAGTGACGCTAACACCGACGGCTGAGACTGATGAGCTATTGAGACAGCGCGAGAACGCCGTTCTGAATGCACTTCGTGAAAAAGCCGGATTAGAGTCGAAGATGCTTGAGACTCGTTCCGTCAAGGGAGAGATCGTCGCGAAGAATCCGGATCAGGCCCAGGTCACCGGCCAGAAGGAAGAGCGTGGTTTTGTCTATCTCAATCTCAACGGCGGTGATAGCTGGGGCTATTTCCATCCGGTTGCTGCACCGGAGGTGCTGCTCAACTTCAAGAGCGAACCGAACTATCTGATTGCGGAGCTGTTACCGGATTACTACCCGGAGGCGCTGGCGCGCGCGGAAGAGGCCAAGGGAGATCAAGCGCTTTTCGATCAACACGCTGACATGGCGCGACAGGCCCAACGGATCCGCGAGGCGGAGGAGAATGGCAAACCGTTCCTGCAAGCCTTCCGCGATAAGAAAACAGACCAGTACTATGTTGGCTTGATCAATCCGAAAGACCGGACGCACAATCTGAACGCGATTGGCAGCAAGGTGAAGATCAACGAATTGCTTGTTCAACATGGCATCTCCCCGATCGAGATCGTGCCATCGGTCGACTTCCGGTTCGAGCCAGCCAACGATGCGCTCTACGACTTTGGAGCCGGCTTCATCAACCGCTACACGCCGTCACGCTATCTGAAAGACGCGCAACGCCGGGACGATGCTGGGTTACCCCCGACCATCTGGCGCGTGATTCAACACGCATTGGGTGACGATGCGGAGGTCTGCGAGCATTTCTTGAACTGGCTGGCGGTCTTGTTCCGCTCTCGTCTTCGCACCCAAACGGCCTGGATTCTCCAGGGCACGACAGGGACCGGTAAAGGGCTGCTGTTCAACGAGATCATCCGTCCGTTGATTGGTGAGACTTACTGCCGGTTGGTCAACCTCACGAATCTTGAAGAGCAGTTCAACGGCTTCGCGGAAGGCACCATCGTGCTTTTTGTCGACGAAGTCGATACGGATCAGGTGAAGCAGATGCCCAAACTCATGGCGCGATTCAAAACCATGATCACGGAGGCGATGCTGCCACTACGTGCCATGCGTCAGGATCTGCGGGAGGTGCCGAACCATCTCAATCTGCTCCTCTCGTCGAACCAGCCCAACTCGATGCGTATCGAGGCCAATGACCGGCGTTTCAACGTCTGCCCGCGACAGGAACAAAAGTTACTGGAGCAAAATGAGCGTGGCGAGGAACTGGTCGCGCTGATCAACGGTGAGCTGCAAGAGTTCGCTGACTATCTGATGTCGCGCGAAGCGGATCAAGCCAAGGCGCGTCTCGCACTGGACAATGCGCCAAAGCGGCTGTTACAGACGGTTACGCAGACCGCAATCGAAGAGGTCGCGCTCGCCTTTCGTCAGGGCGATCTCGGCTACTTCATTGAACAGCGTCCGTCGGCTGAGTCCAGCAGTACGCATCGCTCTCTAGTCTTCGACGGTCATGACGTGTATATCCGGCCACTTTACCGCGACTTTCTTGCGGATGCTCTGAACGCGGCAACGACAGACAGCAAACAGGTGATTCAGCACGAGACGTTGTTCGCCGTTTTCGAGCTACTCGTCGGAGAGATGCCTAAAACGAAGACCAAGCTGACCAAACGTCTCGGTCATCAGCATTTGGAGATCGTACCCCATACCCAGGGAAGGACTTCAGTTCGAGGTCTCGGTGTGCAATGGCGGGCGGATTCCGAGCAACTCGACCAATGGCGCGCGGAGATCGCGCAAGAGGAGGCCGCGAACGCCGATGCCAGCCGGTTCATCCGATCGCCCAGAACAAGGAACATTGACACAGAAGGTCGTACCGATGGAATCGGCCAATGAACCGCTGCTCTGGAATCTCGATGAAGTCGCTCGCCAACTCGGCGGCGTCTCTGCCAGAACGATACGACGCCTGGTTGATCGTGGTGAGCTACCGAAAGTGCGTGTTAGTCGTCGGCTCATGGTGCCGTCCGCAGCCGTTCGTGACTACGTTGCGAACGGGTGTTGTTCAGCGGAGAATGCAAGAGGCGTGGAACAGGGTGCGCTGGCTCCAACAAGAGGAGACCGCGCATGCCTAAGCAAACCCAAGGGCTCTTTAAAAAACCGAACAGCAGCTACTGGTACGCTGACTTCACCGACGCGAGCGGTCGTCGAGTTAAACGCTCTACTCGGACTGTAGACCGCAAGGAAGCGGACGCGATGCTCTCCAAGTGGAAGCTCGAAGCTCATCGCCAGACGATGTGGAACGAAGAACCACAGCGTCTGTACGATGACTTGATGCTCCGCTATCTGCAAGGTCCATCCATGGATAAGCGGGCACATGATCGAGATCTATATGCTGCCAAGAGGCTGACGCCCTTTTTCCAGGGCCAGTCGCTCAACGGGCTCGGGCCAGCGGACATTCAGAAGTACATTGACCAGCGGCGTCAAGAAGGTGTCGGGCCTGCCACGATCAACAAGGAGATCAACTTACTGTCGGCGGCACTCAATTACGGACGCCGTCGGCTCCAGTGGGATGTTCAAAACCCCGTGGAAGGAATGCGACTTCGGCCACCGCAAGGACGCATTCGCTGGATCGACCGGTCGACGGCGGCTACGTTGAGCAAGGAAGCCGCATCTGTGCGCGGCTATCTACCGGATTTCATCCAGCTTGGATTGCATACGGGAATGCGCAAAGGGGAGATGCTCGGCTTGACCTGGAGTCGGGTCGACTTCGAGCGGAGCATGGTCTATCTGACCGACATGGACCAAAAGAATGGCAAGCACGGCAGCATTCCGCTCAACGCCGAGGCCGTTGCTGCGTTGGAGCGTCGCAGAACGCACCGGGAGCAGTATTGTCCGCAATGCCCGTGGGTCTTTGCGAGCCGTCACGGAGAGCGAATCGCCAACATCAGGAAAGGGTTTGAAAGCGCTTGCGAAAAGGCGGGGATCACGGACTTTCATCCGCATGATCTACGTCATACCTGTGCGGCCTGGCTCGTACAGGATGGCGTGGATATCCGGGTCGTCTGCGAGCTGCTGCGGCATACCTCGATCCAGGTCACCATGCGTTATGCGCACCTGTCATCGAAGAATGTTCGCGACGCCGTGGAGCGTTTGTCCCACTTTCGCCCCACATGCACCGAAGAAGCAAAAAGGCCAGCGGAGGCTAGCCTTTAAATCATTGACTATTAAGGATATTTGGTGGGCGCAGGAGGGATCGAACCTCCGACCCCTGCCGTGTGAAGGCAGTGCTCTCCCGCTGAGCTATGCGCCCGATAAGACGTGAGATCATACGGGGAGAGCACTGCGAGGTCAAGATGCCCCGCCCGTCGATGTCCTCCCGTCAGTCGCAGATTTTGCCCGCGTCAAGACCCAACTCCAGAATCTCCATGCGATAGTTTCCGCAGGGGTTTTCGACTGTCGGCCCCTGGGTCAGCAGGACCAGGCCGCTGTCGATGCCGCGTTCGCCAAGCCAATGGCGAGCGAATCGGGACCAGTCCGGGCGGTCCGCCTCCACTTGAATCGCATGGATGCCATAGGAAAATTGCAGCGATTGGCAGGTGGCGGGATTCGGGCTGAAGGCGAGAATCCAGACCGGCGGACGGAACCGCGCGACGTTGCGCGGGGTGCTGCCCGATTGGGTGGGGACGATCACGGCGCGGGGTGCGCTGTTGTTGATGGTGTGATAGACGCTGGCGGCGACCAAGTCGACCGCGCGCATGTTCTCGCCGCCATTGAAGCCGTCCATGGTGCGCACGAAAGGCTGCTTGCTGCGCTCGGGTTCGACATGGGTGGCGATGCTGGCGAGCATGGCGACCGCGTCCACCGGGTAGCGGCCCATCGCCGATTCGGCGGAAAGCATGACGCAGTCGGTGCCGCCGAGGATGGCGTTGGCGACGTCGGTCGCCTCGGCGCGGGTCGGCCGCCGGTAAATCACCATGGATTCCAGCATCTGGGTGGCGGTGATCACGGGCTTGCCGAAGTGATTGGCCAGTTCGGTGATCTGCTTCTGGACCACGGCGATACGCTCGATCGGGATCTCGACGCCGAGATCGCCGCGCGCCACCATGATGCCGTCGGCAGCGGTCAGAATGGCTTTCAGGTTATCCAGCGCGTCGGCGCGTTCGATCTTGGCGATGATGAAGGGCGCATAGTTCATGGCCTCGGCGGCCCGGCGCACGGCCAGGATGTCGTCGGCGGTGGCGACGAAGGATTGACTGACCGCGTCCAACCGGTGCCCGGCGGCGAAGCGCAGCCAGTCGTGATCGTTCTCGGTGAAGGCGGTGATGCCCAGATTGATGCCGGGCAGGTTCAGCCCCTTGCGGGAGCGAAGTTCGCCGCCGACGCGGACGTTGCAATGGATGTCTGTCCCCTTGACCTCCACGACCTTGAGCAGGATGAAGCCGTCGTTGAGATAAAGCCGGTCGCCCGGTTGCACGGCGTCGAGCAGGTCCGGAAAGCTGATGCCGATGCGGTGTTTGTCCCCGAGAATGTCGTCGGTGGTCAGGATGAGCGGATCGTCGCGTTGCAGTTCGATCGGTTCCTCGGCCAGATCGCCGATGCGCATCTTGGGGCCAGGAAGGTCTCCCATGATGGCGACGCGGCGGTTCGTGACCGCCGCGGCTTCGCGAATCCGGGCGATTACCGCGCCATGATACTCCGGGTCGCCATGCGAAAAATTCAATCGGGCCACATTCATTCCGGCTTCGATCAGCTGTATCAGCACGTCCAGGGTGTCCGAGGCGGGGCCGATGGTCGCGACGATTTTGGTTTTGTGGTCAGGCAGTTGCATGGTTATTTCTCTGAGGTAAAGGGAAGGGGAAAATTCAGCCGTGTCGTCCGCCAGGGTTGAGCGCGCCCTGGCGAGCGACGAATGGTTCAACGGATCAAAGACTTTGGTGCAAGCGCCGCCAGGCAAGGATGGCGGCGTGATCGATCGCCTGATCCTGGGTGTAGAGCCGGTCGAGCGCGGCCTTGCGCTCGGGGGGCGCATCGCGCAGCAGGGTTGCGACGGTCAGGACGGGAGCCTGCTGTAACAGCGCGCCACCCGTGATCCCGGCCAGATAGACGCTGCGGTCGCCGCTGTCCAGGCGCTGCTCGACCCGGCAATCCAGCCAGGACAGGACGCCCGGATAGCGCGGATTGCCGCCGGGCGTGTCAGGCAGCGCCAGATCCGCGAATTTGTCGACCTGGTGACCGCTGGCGAGACCGAAGCGCCAGACCGTGTCCAGATCGTCGCTCGGGAGCAGATGGAGCGCGAAGCGTCCGGTCGATTCGATCAGACCCCAGGTGTCATGCTGTTTGGCGATGCGATGGCGATCAGCATCCGCGGCCACTCGGCGACAATGGATGCGCGGGTGACCGAAGTGGCGATCATGCCGCTCCGACGGTGGCCATCGCCAGCCGTCACCAGCCACAAGGGTGGGTCGTAGAGATGGAAAATCCGGGAAACGGCGTCGCGGGTCTCGGGCGGTAGGTCGAACTCGTCCTGCATGGGGAACCACTCGCGGTCAGTTTATCACGATAGGATGGCCTCGATTGGGTCAGCATGCCATGGAAAAGTGACGAAACGATTTTTAGGTCGATGAATCGGGCAAAGGCTCGGGATCGATATCCTGGTAGGCGCGGGGCGTGAAACGCGGCGTGCAGATCGCGAGAAAGATCAGGTCGGTGTCGCCGCGGTTGCCGATCCGCTGTCCCAGCCCGGCGGGGATGTGGACCAGATCGCCCGCGCGCACCAGCCTGGATGCCATGCCTTCGACCTCGACCAGACCCTCTCCGTTCAGGATCAGATAACGCTCGACGATGCCCGCGAGCCGATGGAGCCGGGTCGTGACCTGGGGCGCGACCCGGGCACGGGCAATAGAGACCACGGGATCTGCCTCCCGGTTCCAGGTCTCCAGGATAAAACAGCCCTCGGCGGTGAGGAATTCATCCGCCTCGCGGGGCGTATAGACCTCGCCCCGCGTCATGTCCGTCCGCGTCCGGTTCATTCCATTCCGGCATGACGCCGATACGCGGCGGAGCGGCGGTCGCCGCCGCGCGGGCGCGGCAGGGCGCGACGATTCAGCAGGCTCTCGACGGCCTGGCAAAAGTCGTGATCACCGAGCAACCATGCCTTGTTGGTCGCGTCGCGAATCTCTTTCAAAAGGGTGTCGTCGAGCGGGGATTCGGACGCCTGGGCATAGCTGGCCTGGCGCGCCTTGGCGCTTCGCCCCAGACGGTCGTACTCGGGATGTGGCGTGATCAGGGGATCCTCGCTCCCTTTGGCATTGGCCCCATCGCTCGACCACGCATAGTCGGAGATCTGAGCGACCAAGCCTGCGCGCACCGGATTGGCTTCCACATAGTGACAGACCGGGAGCAGATAGGTCTTGGGGTCTAGCAGGGTGGCGCGATAACGCCCCTCCCACAGCGTGCCGGTGCGCTCGTAACGGCTGTTGAAATACTGCACATAATAGCGTCCCACATACTGCATCAGCTTGCCGATGCTATTCTCCAGGCGGGGCGTGAGCAGGAGATGGAAGTGGTTCGGCATCAGGACATAGGCATGGATGTCGCACTGAAATTTTTCCGCGGCGACGCCGATTTTCTCCCAGAGAAACCAATAGTCTTCCTCCTCGAACAGGATTTGCTGTCGATTGTTGCCACGTTGAATGACATGTTGGGGATAGCCGGGCAGAACGAAGCGAGGTAGACGTGCCATGAGTAGGGTCGGATCCGGTTGATTGACCTGAAACCTAGTATAGACTGAGCCTCCGGATTTTTTTCGCAATTGGAGAAGAACGCGCCCATGCCGCCGACAGCGCCCGCGGTTTGCGATCGACCGCTCCCCATCGAATCCGCGCTGGACGCACTGCGGGCCGCGCTGCGCCAGGGGCACGCGCTCCTCCAGGCGCCCACCGGGTCCGGCAAGTCCACCTGGGTTCCGCTGGCCCTGCTCGACGCCGACTGGCTGGACGGCCAGCGTATCCTCATGCTCGAACCGCGTCGTCCCGCCGCGCGGATGACCGCGGCGCGCATGGCCGCGCTGCTCGGCGAGAGCCTGGGCGAACGGGTTGGCTATCAGGTGCGCTTCGAGCGTCGGATCGGCCAAGGCACCCGCATCGAGGTAATCACGGAAGGGATTCTGACCCGACGCCTCCAGTCCGACCCCGAACTCGATGGGGTCGGCTTGATCGTGTTCGACGAATTCCATGAGCGCAACCTGCAGTCCGATCTCGGGATGGCGCTCGCGCTGGATGTCGTCGCGAATCTGCGCCCGGAACTGCGTCTGCTCGTGATGTCCGCGACCCTGGACGCCGAGCCGGTCGCCAGACTGCTCGGCGGCGCGCCGATCGTGCGCGGCGCGGGTCGGAGCTTTCCGGTCGCGGTCCAGTACGCCGAACGGACGCCCGGCCCCGATCCGGTCCAGACGACGGTCGCCGGCATCCGCGCGGCGCTCGCCGAACACGACGGCGATATCCTGGCCTTTCTGCCCGGCGCCGGCGAGATCGATCGCTGCGTGGAGCAGCTCGCCCGAGGCGCGGATGACGGCGTCATCGTCCTGCCGCTCCACGGCAGTCTGCCGACGGCCGCGCAGGACCGGGCGCTGCTGCCGGGCGAACCCGGCCAGCGGCGCGTGATCGTCGCGACCGACCTCGCGGAGACCAGCGTCACCATCCAGGGCGTGCGGGCGGTCGTCGACAGCGGTCTGACCCGCAAGCCGCGCTTCGATCCGGGTGCCGGACTCAGCCGCCTGGTTCTGGAGAGCATCCCGCGCGCCTCGGCCGAACAGCGCGCCGGGCGTGCGGGACGCGTGGGACCGGGCGTCTGTTATCGCCTCTGGACGCGCGCCCAGGAGCATGGCCGCCCGGAACATCGCACGCCCGAGATCCTTCAGTCCGATCTGGCCCCTCTGGTGCTGGAACTCGCGCTCTGGGGCGTCAAAGATCCCGCGCGACTGCGCTGGCTGGATCCGCCGCCCGCCCCGGCCTGGGAGCAGGCGGTGGAACTCTTGCGCGCGCTGGACGCGCTGGATGCCGGGCACGCGCTCACCCGCTTGGGCCGCGCGATGGCGGAGCTGCCCATCCATCCGCGGCTCGCCGTGATGCTGCTGGGGGCCGCGCCCGCAGCCCGCCAAACCGCCGCCGATCTCTGCGCGCTGATCTCCGAGCGCGACCCCATGCTCTCCGCCCCCGGCCTTGCCCGGTCGGCCGATCTGGGGCCGCGCCTCCAGGCGCTCCAGGCCCTGCGCGAGAAGCGTAGTCCGTCCGGCATGGATCGGCTGCGTCTCGCGGCCATCGAGCGCGTCTCGCGGCAATTGCGACGGCTGGCCGGCGAATCTCCGGCGCAGGGCTTTACCTCTCCCGGTGCGCTTCTCGCCCTGGCCTATCCGGAGCGCATCGCCCAGCGGCGCGACGGCGCGGACGATCGCTACCTGCTCGCCTCCGGCGCCGGTGTCCTGCTCCCGCGCGACGATGCGCTCGCCGTCCATCCCTATCTGGTGGTCGCGGCGCTGGATGCGCGTGGGCGGGACGGGCGTATCCAACTGGCGCTGCCGCTAACCGAGACGGAATTGCGCGCGCAGTTCGCCGACCGGATCGAGACCCGCCGGCAGGTCGCCTGGGACCACGAACGCGAGTCCGTGACCGCTCGCGAGATCGCCCGGTATGGCGCCATCGTTCTCGACTCCCGCCCACTTGCGCTGGGGGACCACGCGGATGTGACCGGGCTGCTGCTCGACCGCATTCGCGATCAGTTCGAGCGGGCACTGACCTGGACCGACGCGGCGCGCCAGTTGCAGGCGCGCGTCGGATTGTTGCACCGAACCGATCCCGCCGGCGAGTGGCCGGATCTCTCGCCGGACGCGCTGCGCGATACCCTGTCCGACTGGCTCGTCCCCTGGCTCGCGGGCAAATCGCGGCTGGCCGAGGTCCAACGGATCGACCTGACGGCCATCCTGACGGCGCGCCTTTCCTGGGAACAACAACAGCGTCTGGAACGGGAGGCGCCCAAGGCGTTCGTGACGCCGGCGGGGAACCGCCGCCCGCTCGATTATGTCAGCGCCGACCTGCCCATCCTCGCGGTGCCGCTTCAGGAGCTGTTTGGCCTGACCGAAACCCCGCGTCTGTGCGGCGGACGGGTGCCGGTCCTGCTCCATCTGCTTTCCCCGGCCCGGCGTCCGCTGCAAGTGACGCAGGATCTGGCCGGATTCTGGGCGCGCGGCTACGCGGAAGTGCGCCGGGAGCTGCGGGGGCGTTATCCCAAACACCATTGGCCCGAGGATCCCTCCCAAGCCAAGGCGGTCGTCGGCGGGATCCAACGGCGCTCGCAGCGGATGTCGCCGCCGGCAGGCGTCTGAATTCCGCGTTACGACGACCCGCCATCGATGCCGCGCCGTCGCGTCAGTCGACGCACATCCAGCAGCAGGACCGCCAGCACAAAGACCGCCAGACCGAGCGTCCCCGCCACCAGCGCATTCCAGCCGAGCCCCGAGACCAGCCCCCGGCTCAGGAGATAGAGCGCGACCCCGAAGACCACATAGCCCAGCACGCGCCCGACCTCGTAGGGCACCGGGTAATAGCGGCGTCCGAGCCAATAGGACATCGCCACCATGGAGGCATAGCAGACCAGGTGCGCCCAGGCCGCGCCCTCGTAGCCGTAAATGGGCACCCACCAGAGCAGCAGGACGATGGTAATCCCCGCGCCGATCAGCGAGACGCCCGCACCCAGCAGGGTACGGTCGGTCAGCTTGTACCAGATGGACAGATTCACATAGATGCCGAGGAAGAGGCTCGCGAGCAGCAGCACCGGTACCACGCTCAGCCCCTCGCGGTAGGCGCTGCCGACGAAATACTGGAAGACGTCCAGATAGAGCGTGACCAGCAGAAACAGAAAGACGCAGCAGATGACGAACCAGTTGAGCACCAGCGCATAGGTCTGGCGCGCGTCGCTCTGTTTGGCGTAGCTGAAGAAAAACGGCTCGCCGGCATAACGAAACGCCTGGATAAACAGCCCCATGAGAATCGACAGCTTGTAGCAGGCGCTGTAGATCCCGAGCTGCGCCATGTTGGTTTCGTCATCGAAAGGCAGCAGGTATTTGAGCGCGGCGCGATCCAGCATCTCGTTGACGATCCCAGCGAAACCGATGATAACCATGGGCAGCGAATAGCGTAGCAGACGCCCGAAGAGCGCCGCCCGGAAGGTGCCGAATCCGTCCCGAAACTGCGGGGCCAGCAACATCAGCTTGAGTCCGCTCGCCGCGAGGTTGGCGATGAAGACATAGCCCACGCCGATGCTCGGATTCCAGAGTGAACCGAGCAGGGAGTGCGGATCGGACTCGAAGGCGCGCCGGCAGACGTAGATCAAAAAGATGGTCAGACCGACGTTAGCCCCGATTTCGACCAGCTTGAGCGTCGCGAAACGCTGTGCCCGATCCTCCGCCCGGAGGCGCGCGAAGGCGACCGAACCCACCGAATCCAGGGCCAGGATCGCGGCGCTCCACCAGACATATTCGGGATGACCGGAATGTCGCAGCAGTTCGGCGATCGGCTCGCGCTGGACATAGATCAGCAGGAAAAAGGCAAGATTCGTCAGCGCCAGAAAGCGCAGGGCCGTCCCATAGACGACCTCGGGCGGCCACTCGCCCCCGGCGCGAAAACGGAAATAGCCGGTCTCCAGACCGAACATGAGCACCACCGCCAGAAATCCCATGTAGGCGTAGAACTCGGCGATCACGCCATACTCCGCCGGGGCGAAGGTATAGGTCAGAAAGGGCACCAGCAGATAATTGAGAAAGCGCCCCAGGACGCTGCTGACGCCGTAGATGGCGGTTTGGGAGGCGAGCCGCTTGAGTGGGTTCAAGGTAAAGGGTGTCCGGGTATGGCCTGACGGCGGATAAGGCGCGCATTCTAACGCATCGCCAACCATCTTCTGGCCGTGCCTGCTGGAGTGTGCCGGGACACGGTGGCGCAACGCCGGTTGGGATCGACCAGACGCTCAGCGCGCCGCCCGCTGCCAGGAATTCGCGGGGAGTCGACACCCGACCGAGTTGGCCTGGACCATTGCCGAGTGTTTTGCCGAAGAACAACCCTGACGGCGACCCGTCATGGCACCGTTCGACGGGGAGGTCGAGCAGACCTTGCGGGTGTCCAGCATCGGCCTGATCCGGGTCGATCGCCATCGCTGGCCTGCCCCCGCTGACTGCCCCGGCAAGGTGGCATCCATGACCTTTGGACGAGCTTACGTGAGACGCTTGCAGCCAAGAGCGCGTCACAGCGACCTTCCGCCGTCCCGATGGGCGCGTCCTGAACGTGCTCAAGGCCACCTGTCAAACTTGGGCTAGGTCGGATGGGCGCGAACTCACTATCGAGTTCGCATCCACCGCCGGCGTGCGTCACCGACTCCGCGACCGCCAAGGCGCTCAAGGCATCGCCGCCCTGGTCTTCGCGCTCCCGGTCTCGACCGAGGTCACGGCACGGCTCAAGCTGGGAATGGCGCGGATGACGAGCTTCTCCAACTCCACGATCAGGAAGAACACGAACCCACCCAGGAACAGCCAGGGCCAGACCTCGAGCGGGATCGCCTCGTTATGGAACAGTGCCTGCAGGGGCGGCGCATAAGTAAACAAAAGTTGGAGCGCCACCACCGCCCCAATCCCCATCGGTAGGTAGCGGTTGCCGAGATGGGCCTTGATGGACAGGGACGAGTCCAGCAGGAAACGGCTGTTGAGAAAATAGAAGACCTGGCCGATGGTGATCGCATTGACGGCGACCGTGCGGGCCAACTCATCGGAGGCGCCCTGTCCCAACATCCAGAAGAAGGCCAGGAGGGTGTAGGCGAGCAGGGCCAGACCGACGAAGACCACCCGCCAGATCCCGAATCCGGTGAGGATCGCGCGATCGACCGCGCGTGGCGAGCGCCGCATGACGTCCAGCTCGTGGGGCTCGAACGCGATCACCAGACCCAGTGCAACCGAGGTCACCATGTTCACCCACAGAACCTGGGGCGCCGTGATCGGCATGGCGAATCCGAGGAAGATAGCCACCGCGATGACCAGCGCCTGGGCGACGTTGGTCGGCAACATGAAGAGGATGGCCTTCTCGATGTTGTTGTAGACGGTGCGCCCTTCCCTCACCGCCGCGGTAATGGAGGCGAAGTTGTCGTCCGCCAGGATCATCCCGGCCGCCTCCTTGGTCACCTCGGTGCCCTTGATCCCCATGGCGACGCCGATGTCCGCCTTCTTCAACGATGGGGCGTCATTGACCCCGTCGCCGGTCATTGCGACGATCTGACCATTGGCCTGGATCGCCTTCACGAGCCGCAGCTTGTGCTCGGGGCTGGCGCGGGCGAAGACGTCGACGTTGCGCACCGTCTCCTGCAGGGCCGCCTCGTTCATCTCCTCGATTTCAGCCCCGGCCACCGCGGTCTTGCCATCGCCGATCCCGAGCATCCTGGCGATGGCCGCGGCGGTGATCTTGTGGTCGCCGGTGATCATGGTGACGCGGATACCGCCGTCATGGCATGCCTTCACCGCCTCGATGGCCTCCTGGCGTGGCGGATCGAGCAGGCCGATCAGACCGAGCAGGACCAGGTTCCCGGGCAGGTCGGCCGGGCTCAGGGTACCCGCCGCGACCCCGGGATTCTCGATCCAGGCGAGGGCCAGCACCCGCTCGCCCTGGCCCGCCAGCCGATCGGCCGTCTGCATGAAGCGCTCGCGCTCGAGCGGCACCGCCTCGCCGGACGCCGTCTGCTGGCGGTCGCAATGGCCCATGATCACCTCGGGCGCGCCTTTGACCAACAGGAGCTCCCGACCCTCGTGCGAGCGGTGCAGCGTCGCCATGAACTTATGTTCGGACTCGAAGGGGATGGCGTCGATGCGCGGCCAGGCGGCCAGCTCCGCCTGACGCTCCATGCCGAGCTTGCCCGCGAAGGGATAGAGTGCCCCCTCGGTCGGGTCGCCCTCAACCTTCCAGACCCCGTCCTCCTCGCGCAGGACGGCGTCGTTGCAGAGCATCGAGACTCGGCCCATCAGTTCCAGCACCGGATCCTTGCCCGCCAACTGACCGTCCATCCTGACCTCGCCCTCGGCTGCGTAGCCGTTGCCACTGACCTGGTACTCGGATTCGGCCGTGACGGCGGAGACGACCATCATCTCCATCAGCGTCAGGGTTCCGGTCTTGTCCGAGCAGATGCGCGACACCGAACCGAGGGTCTCGACCGCCGGTAGGCGGCGGATGATGGCGTTGCGGCTCGCCATGCGCTGCACTCCGATGGCGAGCGCAATGGTGATGATCGCCGGCAGGCCCTCCGGGATCACCGAGACGGCGATCCCGACCACCGCCTGAAACAGCTCGACGAAATCCATGCCGATCACCCACTTGCCGTAGGCGAAGACCAGGACGCTCACGACGCCGATGACGGCGGTGATGGCGTAGCCGAACTTCTTGATCTGGCGCAGTAGCGGGGTCTCCAGCACGCTCACGCCGGCGAGCAGGGCATTGATGCGTCCAAGCTCCGTCGCGCTGCCGGTCGCGACCACCACCCCGGTCGCCCGGCCGGACACCACCATGGTCCCCGAGAACCCCATGTTGTGGCGGTCACCTATCGTTGCCTTTTCCGGCACGGGGTCCGAGGACTTGTCCGCCGGCACCGACTCGCCGGTGAGCGCGGCTTCCTCCGTGCGAAGATTCTTCGCCTCGGCGAGACGCAGGTCCGCCGGGATCTTGTCGCCCGACTCCAGCAGTACGATGTCGCCGGGGACGAGCTGCTCCGCCGGGATCATTCGGGTCTCGCCGCCGCGCAGCGTGCGGGCCTCGGCGGAAAGCATGTTGCGGATGGACTCCAGGGCCTTCTCCGCCTTGCCTTCCTGGATGAACCCGAGCAGGGCGTTGATGAGGACGACACCCAGGATGATCCCGGCGTCGATCCACAGCCCCAGCATGAGCTTGGTGAACCCGGCGCCGAGCAGCACATAGACCAGGACATTGTTGAGCTGGGAAAGGAAGCGCAGGAAAGGCCCGCGCTGCTTCCCGGCCGGCAGGCGGTTCGGTCCGCAGCGCTCCAGGCGGGCGGCCGCCTCCGACGCGGCGAGTCCCAGCGTCCGATCGGTGGTGAGCGCCTCCAACACCTCGGCCACGCCCTGGGCGTGCCACGGGGTGGACGGGTTGGCATTCTGGGTTTTCTCGGTTTTCGCCATCGAGATTCTCCGTTGCGTTTTCAAAAACATCGCATGCCACGCTGGGCGCGGATTAGACAGTCAGCTCGCCGACGAGATCGCTCCGTGGCAGTACCGAGACCGCCATGTGCTCAGCCACACTGAAAATACACCGCGGCTGATCGAGTATTTCGATCCGCACGCGGTGCTTGAGCAGGCGGTCCGGGTCGTCCCGGGCGAGACGTTCGGCCTGTTGCCTGTGCAACTCGGAAGCGAGATCCAGAACCGCGACGCGATTCGCGACAACGGTCTGCGCCGGCCGATCGTCAACCTCCACCAGTGCCCACAGCGCGGAATGCGCGAACGCCTATAGGGGTCGGCAATAGCCCGCTTCGCGGATCTGAACCTGCCGAGTCCTGTCTTCTGCCGCTCTAATGGCAAGAACGGCAGGCAGAATGGGACTTTGGACCAAGTCCCATGGACACGGCACAAACGCATGGCTGGGAGCCATCAATTTGCCGGAACAACCTCTGGATGGGCCTCGATAAAGGCTCGCAGGGTGTCTTCCTCGTCCTTGGCGAGGGATGTCTGGAGGATTTTCCCTTTGCCCTTGAAAGCGGCGAGTCGATCCATGACTTTGTCAGGCGTGGATTTTTTGACTAAAACAAAGATGGCGGAGCAGCCTGGCTTGAAGTGCTCGGCCAGGTCTTTCATGAAATCGTTGTTAATGCCGAGATCGGTCGTGGCTCCGGACAGCGCGCCGGCCCCGGCGCCGATGGCCGCGCCCAGAAGAGGATTCAGGAACACCATCCCGATCAGCATGCCCCAGAAGCCGCCGCCCACCGCCCCCGCGGCGGTCAGGTTCGTCGCCTGGTGCAATTTCACCTTGCCTTCCAGGCTTTTGGTGACGACCACCACGTCTTCCATCTCGATCAGATATTCCTTCTGCAAATTGGCCAGCGCGGCGCGCATCTCGAAGGCCAACGCTTCCTCGGGGAACGCAATGACGATTAGATTGCTCATGTTGAAACGCTCGTTTAGGTTTAAGTGGATCCGGTCGAACCGCGTGGAATATGATGATTGAAACCGACCGAACACGATCAAAATTAGGTTCCGTCTTGGGATATACAAGATCCAGTAGAGTTCATCTTCACTCGTGATGGATGGGAAACAGTCGATGAATGCATTAAGTTCCTTCAGTTCCCCGGCACGCGGCCTTGTCGTCGCCGCAGCCTTCGCCATCGTGATCATGGTGATGCAGGCGGCTTCGCCAATCCTCTCGCCAATCCTGCTCGCGGTATTCATCGCGATCATTGCCACCCCGGGCTTGCGCTGGATGCGCCGCCGCGGGGTGCCAAAATGGGGCGCGCTCGCGTTGATCGCCTTCATCCTGCTCGATGTCGGCAGTCTGCTGGCGCTGGTCTCCACCGGGGCGCTCGAAGGGTTCCGGGACAGCCTGCCGACCTACCAGGAGCGGTTCCTGCTGCTGAGCGATCAGTTCGGCGGCTGGCTGGAGGGCGTCGGGGTCAGCGGCTCGCGCGAGGCGGTGCCGGATCTGATGGATCCCAATAAGGTCGCCGGAGTCGTCCGCCTGCTCCTGTCCAATGCCAGCGGCTTCTTCGCGACCGGGCTGCTGGTCCTGCTCGCCGTGATCTTCATCCTGCTCGAAGTGCCGGCCATGCCGGGCAAGCTGAAGGCGGCGTTTCATCTGACGGACGAAGGCGACGCGCGACTGAAGCGCCTGATGGACAATATCAACCGCTATATGCTGATCAAGACCCTGACCACGGCCCTGATCATCGCGCTGGATGCGAGTCCGCAGACACGCCCGCTCGCGATCCTGATGGGTCCGGACATCAGCCCGGCGGAACCGGCCGACAGCGACGAGCAAGCGGAATCGTAACCATGCTTCCGCTTTCTAAGAATCCGAACAGAACCCCACTGAAGAGCTCTTGCATCAGGAGGATCAGGGTCTCGCCGAGGCCCACTGCGGTCTCGCCCGTGACAAGCGTCAGCAAAGCCATGAACAACACCACCGCGACGCCATCGTTGAACAGCGACTCCCCGGTGATTTTTATCTCCTAAACCTGATCCAGCCCGCGCTTGTCGAGCGTCTTTTGACGCTGGTGGCCGTCTGGGCGGTTTAGGCCGGGCTCTGGGTCAATAAGCAACTCCGCGCGTCCAAGTCCGCGTTGCCCGAGATCTTCCGCCGGCACGGCGACAGCCTCCGATTGGGCGCCGATACCACGACCATCGGCGCGCGCTGCAGCGGGAGTCGAGCTGATGCTGGCGCTCGTCGCCCTGGACCAGGCGATCTGGGCGCAGCATGTCTAATTTCACGCGGTGCCGGCGCTGTGGGACCGTCTCCTCGGCACCTATCGCGCGCAGCCTCGCGGCGTCCATCCGGGCATGACCCTCGGCATCGACGACCCGCGCGACCCGCGTCGGGTCTGCGGTCCGCGGTCTGCCGGGGAATGCTCCTCCTGTCCTTCCGGGGCGCGGTGTTAAACGCCGCCGCCGCGGCGCTCACCAAGGCCTGATATGGACTGACTGCGGACTGAGGACCGAAACATGGGGAAGCATCCAGCATGAGCGATCCATCGCACCCTGCGGGTCCATCCGAGCCGCCCGATGGCGATCCGATCGGCGCGGGCCTCTGGCCGTCCGCCGACTACCGTCGCCAGGTTGAGCGTCTGCGCGCTGCCGTTGGCGAGACTCTCTATCTGGTCGAACTGGTCGAGAGCGCCATCCAACTCGGCGTGCATATCGATGGCACCCCCTTCGAGCTGCTCGGGGTCATCGACTTCCCGCGTCCCGATCCGACACGTGGGCTGGCCCCCCATCTGCTGCTGCTCGACGACGGGCGCGGTTTGAATCTGGGCCGCATCGCTCGCGTCAGCCGCCGACCCTTCGCGCCCGCGCCGGCGGATCTGCTCTATCTGGATCATGCGGCCGCGCAAAACCTGCTATTCGCCGAGCGGAGGCTGTCGCGCGAGTTCCTGACTCAGCGCGCGCGGGTCGCGCTGGGCGAGTGCCTCGGTTATTCCTCGCCCGAGCTGGCACCAGGCATCAACGGCCCGCCGGACGATGAGTCGGTGGGCTAATGCGCTCGAATCTCGTGCTGAACGACAAGCCGCCGCCGGATCTCGCGCGGATCGATCCCGGTACGTTCGAGCACGGTTCCGGGGTCGATGCCGAATTCACGCAACAGCGGTGGAACGCCGAGCAACGGCTGCACCCGTAAATCCTCGGCGCGGCCAAGCCGACTCTCCAGGCAAAGTAGGGGGCTATGCGGCGGCCGGGGGACGCTTATCGGGTCACCTCTCCAGAATTCAAGAGTGGTTTGC
This sequence comes from uncultured Thiocystis sp., assembly GCF_903866365.1. Taxonomy (GTDB): domain Bacteria; phylum Pseudomonadota; class Gammaproteobacteria; order Chromatiales; family Chromatiaceae; genus Chromatium. The sequence continues at coordinate 1,303 of NZ_CAIPNF010000198.1, read as the reverse complement.
ATATCGCAGAGGTGGAACTGGTGTTCGACGGCAACACCGTCAGCATCCTGGGCCGGAATCTGAACGCCTATGCCAAGTTCGAGGGGCCAGACAACCTTGGATGCCTTGATCGAGGCGCTGCGGATGGGGCACGGCATTGCCTTGCCCGGGGCCGATCCCGAGGAAACTCGTCATCATCAGCAAGACCGTCAACAGCGCACCTCAATACACGCTACAGGTCAAGGACCGGAAGACCGAGGTCGCTCCGGCGGCCGATGACTTCGCCTTCAGGGTGCCGGATGGCGCGACCCGGCTGGAGCCAGACGCGCTGACCGGGCTCGATGAACTGCCCCCCGGGGCGCCCGCCGGAGAGTTGTAGAAGGCGAAATACGCCGCCAGTCGTCCCAACAGGAGATCAGGGAGACTGGATAGAAGAGCGATACCGATGCTGAGCGGGTCAGCGTTTACACCCCGAGAAGACGGCGAAACGGCCCTGTTGGTACCAACATTTGACCTCGCCGAAACCCGCCTCTTGCAGCCACGCTAACTGAGCGTCGAGCGGTGCCGACTGGTCTTCTCGCATCCGTTTCAGGGCCGCCGTTAAATCGACCTCGGAAATGCCCGCCCGACGGACCTCTTCCATCCAGGTGTCGTGATAACCTTTCTCGATGTCGGGCGTGGCTCCAAGCACTTGATCCGCGTGAATGAACAGGCCGCCAATGGGGAGCAGGGAATAAACGCGCTGCAATAAGGTTTGCTTGCACGCATCGGTCAGATGGTGAATGGAGAGCGCGGACACCACCACGTCATACTGTCCGGCGAGCGATTCGGAATAATCCGCCGCCACGAACGTAAACCGTTCCGGCGCCGACGCAAACCGCGCCCGGGCCTGGGCAAGCATCGCCTCGGAGAGATCCAGAAGCGTGAACCGTGCCTGCGTGAAGCGTTCCGAGATCAACCAGGACAGCAACCCCGTTCCCGCCCCCAGATCCAGTACGCGAAACGAATCCCGAGGCTGGAAGCGAAGACACGCGACGGCCGACCCAGAAAAGGCATCGAAGCCGGGAACCCGTTGTCGCCGGGCCTGATCGTAGGTGTTGGCCGAGCGATCAAAGCCGTGTTTGATTGCGCTCGTGTCCATCGTTGGGGCCTGTTTCGATTGCGTTACGTCGAAGCCGATTTGCAGGGCGATGGAATGGCGCGAGTGCTTCGCGGCTCAAGTTCCGAGACCGGAGCCTCCTCGTTGTCGTTGTCGTTGTCGTTGTCGTTGTCGTTGTCGTTGTCGTTGTCGTTGTCGTTGTCGTTGTCGTTGTCGTTGTCGTTG
>NZ_CAIPNF010000197.1 GCF_903866365.1 uncultured Thiocystis sp. | reverse complement strand
CGCCTGCCTCGACGTGCTCAAGGAACGTCCGCGCCGCCGTCGCTTGCAAACCGTTCCGGCCAGGGTCATGCAGATGATGAACTCACAAGTGCGTCAACGGTGCGGTTAAGTTGGCGCTTATGGGATACGTTCCCCGCTTCGATTCTGGATGAAGTGCTGGCGAAGGTCGGCACCCTCTTCGAGTCGACGTTCGTGGATTTCCGGAAACCGTTCAAGGTTCGAGGGCCTCACCACGAACGGTTTCCGGAAATCCACGGATCGAGCCAGGTGCCAGGTCTCCCATTGCACAGTCCTCATGATCCAATCAAGGTGCCAGGCGATTCAAAGTAGGCTGGAAACGCGCTGTCCAGACTGATTAACGTTGCTCGCTGTTCAATCGCCGTCGCGATGATCAGGCGATCGGCAGGGTCGCGGTGATGTTCCGGAAGGTTGGCGGCGCGAACGGCGATCCGCCGGTCGATCGGCAGACAGATGACATCGGATCCCGCCAGCGCCTGATCGAACCAATCCGCCAGGCTCAACTTGAGCTGGAGACGACCTCGCCGGACGAGCCAGGCAACTTCCCAACAGGTGACCGCGCTGACCGCCAGTCGGTCGGCCGTCTCAATCCGCTCCGTCATTCCGGATGGAAGAGGATTGGCGTTCGGGTCAACCCAGCGCACCCAGATGTGTGTGTCAAGCAGGGTCACTGCAACGCATTCCAGTCACTTTCCGGCGCGGCGGGCGCGAGCAGGTCGTCCTGCAGGACGACGGAGCCGGCGAGCATTAGAGACGGCTTGCGACGTGCTCTTGTGTCTGGCGCTTCAACCGATACGGCTTGGGGACTCGTCTCATCGATGAGCACCAGAACACGCAGCTTGACACCGTCGGGCACCTGATCCGGAACTTGCAGCAAGTGATGCCGCGCGATGGTTTCGAATTCGATGGCTTGCATGATCAGATTCCTCTACAAGAGTCGGGGTCACATCTCAGCCACTGACATTGGCCAACGAAAATCGCTCGGCTTTGCTGACGAACCGCGAGTGGAATTGGGCTCTGGCGCAGCCGATCATCGGCACGGATGAGGAGCGGCCAAGCGTGTTGGATCATGAGTCCTGGGACATCGGGGTCAGGACATCGGGGTCAAGGACATCGGGGTCAGGTCTCCCATTGCACAGATCCTCAGGGTCAGGACATCGGGGTCAGACATCGGGGTCAGGTCTCCCATTGCACAGATCCTCATGATCGAATAACGACCACGTTTTCGGGTTTGATTGGTTGTTACTCCAATGATCCATTGGACTGTGATCGCAAATAACTGACGATTGCGTCGAGAATGCGCCTGGCATCGCCTGCATCTCTTCTTGCTTCTTCTTCGGTAATCACTCCAGCCTGATCGTAATCGCCACTTTGACGATCCTCGAATAGGCGCGTCAGTGTCGCCGTAAACTCACTTGGAAAGACGCCCTGCCGCACGAACTCTTTATTAAATCGTCCGATCGACTGCGCATGAGAGGAGAAAGAATTCCCCCGGGAAAGATGTAAGGCGCTGATCGCATGAAAAGCCGCGTAGTAGGCCCGTGATGCTGCATCGTCCCATGCACGCGCAGCAACGAGTATTTCGGCGACGCGCAATTTCTCTGCCGCTTTCTCAAGCACGGCATTGATTTCCGGTGTCACAACAACCGTCCCTCGCGCTCGATATTAAGGGCTAAGGGACTTCCTTGCCGCTGTTTCCATTCTTCTTCGGTTCTGACGATGGATGTCACCAATGCCTCATAGCGGTCGATCAACTCCACTTCGACATCGAGAATGGTGGCGCGGATTTCCGGTGATCGACTGTCGACGATCACCAACATGTCATAGTCGGAATGGTTTCGAGCATCGCCTCGGGCGCGGGAACCGAATAGGCGCAGTTCCTTCAGGTGAGTACCTAGTCTCTTTCGCACTTCATGCGCGAAAGCGGTTGGTACTGGGTCGGAACGCCGTAGGCTGGGTTGCTGTTTTGGGGACATCGGGGTCATGTCTCTCATTGCACCATTCTCCTTTGCTCGTTCATCCTAGAAAGCGTCTCGCAGAATATCAAACGGAATATCAAACGGGGACAGACCACCTTTACCATGACATGACACCAGGACTTCGGGTGAGACCTTGAAGAACGTCATCGGGGTCAGGTCTCCCATTGCACAAGTCCGTCATCGGGGTCAGGTCTCCCATTGCACATCCTCACGCAACAGACAGGAAAAGCCCTCTTGGGAGAAATGCCCGTCATTGGTCAGTGCTTCGGGAAGGAAAACGGGGACAGACCACCATACCCATAACATCATGACTATCTGGTGATATCTCGAAGAACGAGATTGGATCGAGACGGCGGCTGTCATGGCGAGAGACTCTCCCGCTAGACTCATCCAGATCGGCAGGTTTAAACCCGCACCAACCCGTGAAAACAGGGTCTGCACTCATGTTCAGATCGCTTCTTACTGCGTCGATGACAGGCGATATCCGCCAATTCAAGCGGCGCTCGAATTCGTGCCATGGATCGGCGAGAAGATCGACGCCAACTCCTATCGACCGGATGGCGAGGCGCAAGCGGCCATTGATCTCGAGAAAAGGGGACAGATTTATTTTTCTCACATCCGAGAAGCCGCCGACGGGTGCGGAGGGATGGAGGAAAAGAAAGGTCTCTCTTTGCACAGTCAAAGTTTCTCCCAAACCGATTTTTCAACACCAGCCTGACGAAGTATCTCAGTCAGTAGCCCCATGCCGATCCCTTGACCGCTATGCGGGTTCGGAATACGGATCTTCTGCCGATCCATTTGCATGAATTGGTGGCGTTTGCCCGAGAATGGGCCTGAATATCCCAAGGCCCGGAATTTTCGAATCAACTCCTGTCGCGAAATGGCTCCGGGCATTCACGCGGCCTCGGATTCCACGATGCCAAGATCCAGGCCCTCGATGGTGGGGATCGGATCGTGATCACGGAGTTTGAGAATCAACCACTCTTCGAGAACCTCACGCAACTCGGAGCGACAGGCCTCCACGGTCGCCGCGTTGGCCCAGACGCCGTCAAATCCAGGGATTTCGGCAAACCAAGTCTGATCGTCGAGCTTTTTATAGTCGGAGCGAGCTAAGGCTGCGTGAATGTATTCAGTGAGCATAGGATTCCTCGAAGGAACCGGGGTCAGGTCTTGAAAAGCAACATCGGGCGAGCGGGCGCAAGCCATGAGAGGTGACGATCAGGGGCCGGCGCTGCCAGAAGTGTTGCATCGTGAGTCCTCGCTTCCCTTGCACGTCGCCTCGGTTAGCACGCCCAGGGCGCGAGCTGTCGCGCGCCTGACCACGGGGCCATCCTCTTTGGGTTTTCAGATGCGTGATCCTACGCTTCCACCTTGCAAAGTAGAAGGTTTGGAGCGAGGACATTGACTCTCGAACGGGACCGATCTGGTGGCGTTGCGAATGGCGTCACGTCTTGACGAGGCTTGAAGTGGCTTGGCCCCAGCGGGCAAGATGTCCCGTTCTCGTCGATCGCGCGTCGCCGTAGCGCCCAGCCGAATCCCGGTCTAGAAGCGCACATGCGAGGGACCGACGGGCCACTGCCATTAAGTTAAGCCGTTCATGGTTCGACAAGCTCACCACGAACGGCTTAACTTTACATAGGTCTAGGAGCCTGTCCGACTTAGGTCGGACGTCGCGGCGAAGCCGCTCT
>NZ_CAIPNF010000196.1 GCF_903866365.1 uncultured Thiocystis sp. | reverse complement strand
GTGCGTCGGATGCACGTCGCGCACCTCGAAGCCGGCCCGCTCGCGCGCCAGACCGCCTGGGCCGAGTGCCGAAACCCGCCGCTTGTGGGTGACTTCGGACAGCGGATTGTTCTGGTCCATGAACTGGGAGAGCTGGCTGGAACCGAAGAACTCCTTGATCGCCGCCGAGACCGGCTTGGCGTTGATCAGTTCCTGAGGCATCAGGCCCTCGGATTCGGCCAGCGACAGACGCTCCTTCACGGCGCGTTCCACCCGCACCAGACCGACGCGGAACTGGTTCTCAGCCATCTCGCCAACGCAACGGATACGCCGGTTGCCCAGGTGATCGATATCGTCCACCGTACCGCGGCCGTTGCGCAGTTCGACCAGCACCTTCAGCGCCTCGATGATGTCCGAGGTCTCGCCATGTTCGGCGACGAGCTTCTTGGAAAACTCGTCGTTGCGGCCCTTGAAATAACGACCGTCGTAGATCACGCCCGGCCCGGTTTCCGACGCACGCCCGAGCCGGCGGTTGAACTTCATCCGCCCGACGGCGGAGAGATCGTAGCGATCCGGGGTAAAGAACAGGTTATGAAAGAGATTCTGCGCGGCTTCCTTGGTGGGCGGCTCGCCGGGGCGCATCATCCGATAAATTTCGACCTGCGCCTCCAGATCGCTGGTGGTGGGATCGATGCGCAGGGTTTCCGACAGATAAGGCCCCTGATCGAGATCGTTGACGAACAGGGTTTCGAGGGTCTCGGTCCCCTTCTGCAACAGGGTCTCCAGCAACTCCGGCGTCACCACGGTATTGGCCTCGGCCAGCACCTCGCCGGTCTCGGTATCGATCTGAGCGTGGGCCAGAATCCGCCCGACCATGAAGTCCGGGGGCACCTCCAGACGCTCGACCCCGGACTTCTGAAGTTCGCGAATGTGGCGCGCCGTCACGCGACGCCCGGCGTCCACCAGAATCTCCTCGCCGATCTTCACATCGAAACCGACGGTCTCGCCGCGCAGACGCTCGGGCACCAGATCCAGGGTCACGTCGCGGCCCTGGATGCGGAAGGTATCGGTCTCGAAGAAGCGAGACAGGATGTCTTCCACGCCATAGCCGAGTGCGCGCAGCAGGACGGTCGCCGGCAGTTTGCGGCGACGGTCGATGCGCACAAAGACATTGTCCTTGGGATCGAACTCGAAATCGAGCCAGGATCCGCGGTAGGGAATCACGCGGGCCGAGAACAGAAGCTTGCCCGAGGAGTGGGTCTTGCCCTTGTCGTGGTCGAAAAAGACACCCGGCGAACGGTGCAACTGCGAGACGATGACCCGCTCGGTGCCGTTGATGATGAAGGTGCCGGTCTCGGTCATGAGCGGCAGTTCGCCCATGTAGACTTCCTGCTCGCGGATGTCCTTGACCACCTTGGAGCCGGACGGGGCCTCCTTATCGTAAATCACGAGACGCAACAGAACCCGCAGGGGCGCGGCAAAGGTCGCGCCGCGCAGGTGGCACTCGCGCTCATCGAAGACCGGATCGCCGAGACGGTATTTCACATACTCCAGAATGGCGTATCCCGAGTAGCTCTCGATCGGAAAGACGGATTTGAAAGCAGCATGCAGCCCCACGTCCCGACGGTCCTTCACCGAGGAATTGGCTTGCAGAAACTCGCGATAGGAGTCGATCTGCGTGGCCAGGAGGAACGGCACGCCCAGAATGCTGGGACGCTTGCCGAAGTCTTTGCGGATGCGCTTTTTTTCGGTGAACGAATAGGCCATTATGCCTTCCCTCGAGGTGCTTGCTTGGGTCCCTGACGGGGCGTGGACGTTGCTGCGGGTTGCTGACGGCAAGGAACGAGCATCAAAACAATGGCGCGGTCAGCGCCGGGCCAGGCATCGGAACCGAGCGACGAAAAGCCGCCGGGTTGTCTGAACCCAACGGGAAAAGGCCGGCGGTTCGTCGCCGCCAGCCTCATCGCTTTGCCGGAAAAGTGACGACGCAATGCGCCGTTACTTGATGTCGACAGTGGCGCCAGCCTCTACAAGCTGCTTCTTGGCGTCTTCGGCCTCGGCCTTGGACACGGCTTCCTTGAGGGTCGTCGGGGCACCTTCGACGGCGTCCTTCGCTTCCTTCAGGCCCAAACCGGTCAGCGCGCGCACAACCTTAATGACGGCAACCTTGTTGGCGCCGAACGAAGAGAGGATGACATCGAACTCGGTCTGTTCCTCGACTTCAGCCACCGCACCGCCAGCACCAGGTGCGGCGGCGGCGACGGCGACGGCGGCGGTCACGCCAAACTTTTCTTCCATCGCGCTGATGAGGTCGACGACCTCAAGCACGGTCATGTTGCCAATCGCTTCGAGAATCTCGTCTTTCGAAACGGCCATGGGTTTCTCCTGGAAATCTGAATACGGTTAATCGGGTTGCGGGTCGAGCGAGGACGCGGCTTAAGCGGCCTCTTTGGCATCGCGAATCGCGGCGATGGTGCGGACCAGTTTGCCCGGCACCTCGTTGATGGTCGCGGCGAGCTTTTGCACGGGAGCCTTCATGACGGACATCAGCAGACTGATTGCCTGATCGTAGGTCGGCATCTTGGCCAGATTGCCAATCTCCGAAGGATCGAGCAGTTTGCCGCCAAGGGCGATGAGTCGCACCTTGAATTTGTCATGATCCTTTGCAAACGCCTCCAGGACACGCGCCGCCGAACCCGGATCGGTCTGCGAAAACGCGAGGATCAGCGGGCCCGTGAGCCCCTCTCGCATGCAGGCAAAATCCGTGTCTTCCAGCGCGCGCTGGGCCAGGGTATTCTTGACGACGCGAATATAGACGCCGGCCTTGCGTGCTTCCACGCGCAGCCTGGTCAGTTGTTCCACGGTCAAACCCCGATATTCGGCTCCGATGGCCGAATAGGCACTCTTCGCGACGTGCGCGACTTCGGCGACGATTGCTTCTTTTTGCGCAAAATTCAGCGCCACTGTCGTCACCCCTTACGGTTGGTAGCCCGGCCGAGGCCGAGTGGCATTCCGGACAGCGCCTCCAGCGCCGCACTGAACGCCAAAAACGTGCGCCGTCATCAGCAAAGACCGCCGATTCGGGAGCACCGTCTGCGCAGGCGTCGAAACCATTAAGCCCCACCGGCCGAATCCCTGATAGCCATTGGGACACCTGCGGTCTTTAACGGCCTCCAGCGGTTGCCGAGACCTCAAAGAAACTCGATGTGTCCGGCGCACAAGCACCGCGGACGCGCCCCTTTAAATCAAACTGGAATAATCGACCGTCAAGCCAGGCCCCATGGTGCTGGACACCGTGACCTTGCGCATGTAGATGCCTTTGGAACTGCTAGGCTTTGCCTTCATGAGGTTGACCAGCAACGCCTCCAGATTCTCCCGGAGCTTGACGGGTTCAAATCCAATGCGACCGAGCGGGCAGTGGATGATGCCGGCCTTGTCGGTGCGGTAGCGCACCTGACCCGCCTTAGCATTGCGCACGGCCTCGGCCACGTCCGGCGTCACGGTACCGACCTTCGGATTCGGCATCAGTCCGCGCGGCCCCAGAATCTTGCCAAGCTGACCGACCAGACGCATCGCATCGGGCGAGGCAATGACCACATCGAAATCCATCTGGCCGGCCTTGATCTCTTCGGCGAGGTCATCGAAGCCAACCCGATCCGCGCCGGCTTCCGTCGCTGCGGTGGCGGCCGCGCCCTGCGCGAAGACCGCGACCCGGACGGTCTTGCCAATGCCATGCGGCAGAACCGTGGAACCACGCACGACCTGATCCGATTTACGCGGATCAACGCCGAGATTGACCGCCACGTCGATACTTTCGGCGAACTTGACCGTGGACAGTTCTTTCAGGAGAGTAAATGCCTCTTCCGGGGCGTAGAGCTTGCTGCGTTCGACGCGCTCATGGATCGCGCGCACGCGCTTCGATAAACGAGCCATCAGTTCACCCCCTCAACATCGAGACCCATGGCACGGGCGCTTCCAGCGATGGTCCGGACTGCGGCGTCCATATCGGCCGCCGTCAGATCGGGCATCTTCATGGTTGCAATCTGTTCCAATTGCTCGCGTGTCACCGTGCCGATTTTATTGGTGTTCGGATTCGGGCTCCCCTTGGGAAGGCCGAGCGCTTTCTTCAGCAGAATGGACGCCGGAGGCGTCTTGGTGATGAAGGTAAAACTGCGATCCGAATAGACGGTGATGACGACCGGAGTCGGCATCCCCTTTTCCATGTCCTGCGTGCGCGCGTTGAACGTCTTGCAGAACTCCATGATGTTGACGCCGTGCTGACCAAGCGCGGGACCGACGGGGGGACTCGGGGTCGCTTCCCCCGCCTTCACCTGCAACTTGATGTAGGCATTAATTTTCTTTGCCACGTTTGCTCTCCAATGGGTGCGAACGCCAGGAATCGAAATCCTGGCTCCCCATGCAAGTCCCCTCATGGGGACGACGTAAGGAAACCGATCCGGAGATGGAGTCGGCGAATGATTTGCTGACCGCGAGGTTAGTCACCACAGCTTGGGCAATGCAGGGATAATTTGTTCGGTTAACCTTTTTCGACTTGGGCGAATTCGAGATCGACTGGAGTGGATCGCCCGAAGATCAGGACAGACACCTTGACCCGGCTTTTGTCATAGTCAACATCCTCAACCACGCCATTGAAATCCGTGAACGGGCCATCCGTGACCCGCACGACTTCGCCCGGCTCATACAGCACCTTTGGACGCGGCTTCTCGCCGCCTTCCTGGAGACGCTGCAAGATGACTTCAGCTTGGGAGTCCGGCACAGGCGCGGGCCGATCGCCGGTACCGCCAATGAAACCCATGACTTTAGGCACGCTTTTGACCAAGTGCCAGGTCTCATCGGTCATCTCCATGTTGACCAGCACATAACCGGGAAAAAATTTGCGCTCGCTTTTCCGCTGCTGCCCACCGCGCATCTCGACAACTTCTTCCGTTGGCACCAGGATCATGCCGAAAAGATCCTCAAGGCCAGCCCTAGCGATGGTCGCTTCAAGTGAACGTTTGACTTGTCCTTCAAAGCCTGAATAGGCGTGGATGACGTACCAACGTTTGGACATCGTCAACTCACCTGGCCAGTCAAGAAACGAAGAATCGCCATCAGCACCATGTCGAACAGCCACAGCACAATGCCAACGATAAAGACCATAGCGATCACGACCAGGGTCGTTTGAAGCGTTTCCTGTCTCGAAGGCCAAACGACTTTTCGGACTTCCATCCGGGCGTCGCCGACAAACTGCCATAGCAAACGCCCAGGCTCCGTCTGAAATGCAATGGCCGCGGCGACTCCGCCGAAGATCAGCAACCCGATGACCCGGAGAAGCGAGGACAAACCGGAAAAATAGTAGAAGGCAAAAATGCCAACGACCAGCAAAAAAGCAGCGACTGCCAGCTTGATCGTATCTAAGCTGGCGCCACGGGTCTCAGCACGTGAGTTCATGGAATCGTCTGTCGCCTAAGCGATGGGTTGTATGGCAGGCCAGGAGGGAATCGAACCCCCAACCTGCGGTTTTGGAGACCGCCGCTCTGCCAATTGAGCTACTGGCCTAAATCGAAAAGGATACAACGCGCAGACTCAGAATAACACGAGCCGGCGCGCCTTAAGCACCTCATTTACGCAATAATCTTCGCGACGACGCCGGCACCGACCGTGCGTCCGCCTTCGCGCACGGCGAAGCGCAGACCTTCTTCCATGGCGATCGGGGCGATCAGCTTGATGGTCATCTTGACGTTGTCGCCGGGCATGACCAT
>NZ_CAIPNF010000195.1 GCF_903866365.1 uncultured Thiocystis sp. | reverse complement strand
CGTCACCTCCTGGCCGTTGTTGCTGATTAACTGTGCCGCCATCGCCTTGTCCCCGCCGGTGCTTGAGCCATGGGGTCAGTATCGCTCATTATCACATTTTTGCAAGGCACCACCCCCCGGAAGGGTGGCGTTACCATCCAGACAGACACGAGCGATCCTGCCCGAACGGGCTGGATGGTCAAGGCCGGGGGGTTAAGCGAAGGGGTTAGATCGTGAGCAGCACTGGCGGCGGACGGGTCAGGAACAGCCTCTCGGTGACACGGTGCAGAAGCGCCTTTGCCGGGCCGTTCGACGGCCGTTGCCGCTTGACGCGATCCTGGTACTGCAAGACGCGCACGGCGATCTTGAACAGTTTCAACATCACCGTGGCCGGTTGCGCCTGGGCCAGTTCGGTGTTCGCCAGCACGTTGATGCGCCGCGCGTGGTGCAGCACGTCGGCCCCGCAGGCGAAAAACAGACGCCGGTGGTTGGCGAGGAAACGCTGGTCGGAGGTGCGCTCGCTGGCCAGAGCGTTCTGGAGCCTCTTGATGACGTTTTCGTCCTGACCGCGGGCGCTGTCGAGGTCGCGAGAGAGACCCTCGGGCGAGGGCAGATCGAGCGAGGTCACAACACAGCGGGGTGGTCGTCGAAGGCCATCGCTTCGGCCTTGAGGATGACCCGAAACGCTTGGGGCCAGGTCCCGGCGACGGACTCCAGCTCATGATCGGAGCGGGTCCTGGTCGGCAGAGGCTGGTCGAGGCGGCGGGCATGCTCACCGCGCACCGCCTGACGTTGACGGTTGATGTCCAGAAAGGGGGTGGCCAGCGGCGACAGAATCCGGTTGCCGGCGAGGCCGAAGATGACATCGGTTTGGCCCTCGGTGAGGGCGAGGGCCATGAGTTCCGGGTTGGCGACATGCCCATCCCCGCGCAGGATCGCGCCAGGCCGCGCGCCGCCGCGGCAGCACGCGTTTGACGATCCTGGCGTTCTCGGCGCCGGTGGGACGCTTGCCGGGGCGCAACGCTGCGGCAATGAACGTCCCCGAGAGCCCCTCGCAGAGAAACAACGGCAGATCGCAGCGGTTCTGATCGTCATGGCTGTAAAAGCTGAACGCCTGCTGGCCGTGGGTCGGATCCTCGGAGTGGTCCAGATCGATCACGATCGCCTCGGGGTCGCTGGCAATGAACGGATCGACGAAGGCGGGTGCCATCCGGTCGATGTCCTTGGTCGAGACGGCATTCGCCAGGCGCGAGAACGTCGGCCCACTGGCCCGGTCCATCGCCTCATCCAGAGGGCGGCGCTCCACCCCGAGCTTGAACCGCGGATCGCGGCGCCGCGCATTGGCGTCGTTGCCATCTTCGTCTCCGCCGCCGATCTGAACGGTGCGCTGGGCGATCCGGTCACGCAGGGGAGGGGTGACGTCGGAGGGGTGGCGCTGATCGTCGATGGCTTGGGCGAGACGCTCGGTCAGACCGATCTGCCGGTCGACGCCGCGCAGGATCAAGGGGCCGACGTCAGACGACATCGCCCCGCCGTCAACGTCGGCGCGGACGCTTAAGCCGTCGACGGGAGGAAATCGCAGCGTTTCTTGAGTAGACTTGGACATGGGCGACCGCGTTTAGCTTCTCCGAAGCATTCTTGGCGGAACACCAATTTTATCAATTGGTTAAACGAGTGTCGCCCGTTTTCATGAATAATCCGGGCCAAGAGTGGTTTTGGCGGTTGGTGTTGGGATGTGGCGTTCGAGGCGGCGGCGGTTCACGACCTTGTCGCAACCCATGCGAGACACTCTTGAGAATGCGCACGCCGCCCGCCTCGCTCAGGGAATGCCCAGTAACTTCTGTGTCTGCACGCTCAAGCGCCAGCGCGGATGGGCCTTGCAGTAATCGATGGCCTGCGCGGTATGGACGGCAAGCCGGGGCCCATCCATCGGCTGTAGGAAAAAATGCCGGAAACCGAGCCGCTCGAAGCGCTCGGGCGGTGCCTCGGACTGCGGATAGACGAGTTTGAGCTCGTCGCCCGCGATCAGCCGCAGTTCGGCGCCGGCCTTGGGGCTGACGCAGATCCAGTCGAGCCCCGGCGGCGCGGGACAGGTTCCGTTGGTTTCGACGGCAATCTCGCAGCCGCGCGCCTGCAGGGCGGCGATCAGCGGGGCGTCGAGCTGTAACAGCGGTTCGCCGCCGGTACAGACGATATAGGGTCTGACCCCATCGCAATGAGCGCCGGGCCAGGCCGCACGAATCCGGTCGGCCAGTTCGCTGGCGTCGCGAAAGCGTCCGCCGCCCTCCCCATCGGTGCCTCGAAAGTCGGTATCGCAGAAGGTGCAGACAGCCCGCTCGCGATCCGGTTCGCGTCCGGACCAGAGGTTGCAGCCCGCGAACCGACAAAAGACGGCCGGACGGCCAGTCTGGGCGCCCTCCCCTTGCAAAGTGTAAAAGATCTCCTTGATCCGATAACTCATGTCGGCAATGCCGGTCCCAGTTCGCCCCAGCAGAGACTGGCCCCGCATCCTGGCGTCTCGTGCAGGTCGATGCGGTCGAGCTGAGGGAGCGCGGCCGCGCACTCCTCGCGGATCCAGCGTGCCAGACGACCGGGATCCGCGGCGTCAAGGCGCGGCAATGCGTCGAGCCGATGGTGATCGAGTTGCCGGTAGACGGGCGCGAACAGCGCCTTCACATCGCCATAATCGACCGTCCAGCCGAGCACGGCGTCCAGCGGCGCGGTGAGATGCAGCCGCAGCAGATAACTGTGACCGTGCAGCCGGCGCCGCGCATCGCCATCAGGCGCATCGGGAAACCGGAGCGCGCTCTCGAAACGCTGCTCCTTCCAGATGCGATAATGATTGCCGTCGTAGTGACAGCCGGCGGTCGCGGTTTCGTAAACGGTCACCCAGGACAGCGCCGGCAGTTCGGGCTTGAGACGTTGCCACACCCAGCACGCGAGCAACTCGCTGGTGGGGTTTTCCAGCCCCGGAATGTCATTCAGACAGGCGTGATGGAGTTCGGTCTGGAACGGCGTCCAGAGCGTGTCGAGCTGATCGAAGTCGACGCCCATGTCGCGGCCCGCCAACGCCTGATCGGCGTGCAGGATGACCTCGAACCCGTGGCCGTGCATGCGCCCGCACGGATGACCCTGCGGGACGTTCGGCAGGCGATGGGCGGCCTCGAAACGGAAACGGCGCCAGACATGAGCGTGATCCGCGCTATCCAGATCGGCACCCTGATCGCGGGTGCTCTGAATGCCGATGGAGGCGACCCCTGGAACCGCGAGGCGGTCACGCACCCAGCGGGCGAGGTTTTCGTCGGTCGGAACCGGTAGGCATTCGTTCAGATCGCGATAATCGAGCGCCCCGACGCACGCCTGGAGCGCGGCGGTCAGCATCCCGGTCGCGGCGCCTGGGAAGGCGGACCGGGCGGACGGCAGATCGGCGCGGACGCGGGCGAGGAAACCGTGACCGTGCAGACGACGCGCGCGGTGTCCTTCCGGCAGGATCGCCACCCGGCGCGCGGCCTCGAAAGGGACGGCGGCGACATAAAAAAGACGTTCGGTCATGCGACAACCTCAAGACAATTGAAACCGCGTCTCACCGATCGTCGTTCGGAACGCGGCGTACCAGCGGATCGGCGAGCCCCGCCTCGGCAAAGCCCTTGGCGCGGAGCAGACAGGAGTCGCACTCTCCGCAAGGTCGGCCAGCCTCGCCGGGATCGTAGCAACTGCTGGTCAGGGCATAGTCGACACCCAACTCGACACCCTTGCGGATGATCGCGGCCTTGGTGAGTTCGATCAATGGCGCATGGATTCGGATGCGCTGACGGCCCTCCACCGCGGCGGCGGTGGCCAGGTTCGCCATGCGCTCGAAGGCCGCGATGTACTCGGGCCGACAGTCCGGATAGCCGGAATAGTCGAGCGCGTTGACCCCGATGAAAAGATCGCTGGCACCCAGTACCTCGGCCCAGGCGAGCGCGAAGGAGAGAAACACGGTATTGCGCGCGGGGACATAGGTGATCGGAATCCCCTCGCCCATCCCGGCCAGGTCACGCCCTTTCGGCACTGCCAGGTCGGCGGTCAGGGCCGATCCGCCGAAGCGCCGCAGATCGATATCGGCGATGACATGCTCGGCCACGCCCATGGACTTGGCGACCCGCACGGCCGCATCGAGTTCGATCGCATGTCGCTGACCGTAGCGGAAGGACAGCGCATAGGGTACAAAGCCCTCGGCCCGGGCAATGGCGAGCGTCGTCGTCGAATCCAGCCCGCCGCTTAACAGAACCACTGCATTTGTCATGATCGTCACCGCCAATGTTCGATGCGTCCGGAAACCGCCTTCACTCTCTCTGGAGCAAGCCAATGCAAAACAACCTGATCCGACTGTGGGATCTGCCTACCCGTCTCTTTCACTGGCTGTTGTTCCTGCTGGTAGCCGCCGCCTTTGTCACCGGACTGTCGGGCGGGAACCTGATGGTTTGGCACGGTCGTCTTGGGCTCGCCATTCTAGGTCTGCTGACCTTCCGACTGGTCTGGGGCCTGATCGGTTCCACCTATGCCCGTTTCAGTCAGTTCGTGCGCGGACCAGGCGCCATTCTCGCCTATCTGCGGGGTCAGTGGGACGGCATCGGTCATAATCCGCTGGGGGCGCTCTCCGTGCTGGCGCTGCTTGGTCTGCTGCTGCTGCAAACCCTGAGCGGGTTGATGGCTGACGACGACATTGCCTTCAAGGGGCCGCTCGCGGCACTGGTCTCGACCGCAACCAGCGCCTGGCTGACCGGTCTGCATCGACAGGCGGTGTGGATCCTCGGCTCGCTCGTCGCGCTCCATGTCGGCGTCGTGCTGTTCTACACCTTCGCGCGCCGGGACAACCTGATCCTGCCGATGCTGCATGGCCGCAAGGCGGTTGATAACCCCGCGGCGAGATCCGCGGTCGGCGGCGGTCCGCTCGCGTTGATTCTGGCCGTGGCGCTGGCCGCGCTGACGGTCTGGGTCGCCGATGGCGGACTGCTTTCGCCACCACCGCCTTCGCCCGGCAGCGTACCAAGCTGGTAACGCAAAAAACAGAAGGCCGCCAAACAGGGCGGCCTTTCACGCTAAAACCGGCGGGGAATCGGGGATCAGTCGGCGCGGTATTTCTTGTGGCAGGCCTTGCAGGCATTGCCCAAATCGCCAAAGGCGGCCTGGACCTCGCTTTGATCGCCCTCGGCGGCCACCTCGGCCAGATGGTCGGCGGCGTCCATGAAGTCGCGCGCCAGTTGCCCGACATCTTCCCCATTCTGGAAGAGTTCCGGTTTCACCCGCGTCTTGACCACGCCGATGTCCTTATCCGTGCCGGGCCCGAAGAGCGCGCCCATGCCCGAGTTCGCGATCCCGGCAATAGCATTGGCGGCCTTGGCGACCTGATCTGGACTGAAATCGCCCTCCAGATTGGCCTTGATCTTGCCCATGTTCCAGCTCATGAAACTGTAACCGGCCTGACGGACCTGAATCTGCTCCTCGGGCTTGAGGTCAGCGGAGGCGGTCGTGGCGAGTGCGAAAGCAAGCATGCCAAAAGCGGTCGTGACGAGCGTTCGTTTCATAAAATCATCTCCATTTTCGATTATCTGAACCGGGTTGCGTGCTTATTCCGATCCCTGATCGGCAAACGAGTCGCACGATACAATAGATCCGTGCTTCCGGCCAGAGGCACTCGCTTAGATCAAGGTGAAAAGTCTGAATTTCAAGAATATTCCTTCAAACGTCCGATCCCGCAGGCAAGACGGCAATCCGGCGCCACCTCCGCGCGAGATCCTCGGATGCAAGACGCTCTTCCAGCGGATGACCCTCTCTCGATGATCATCCATCGCACATCACTAATCCCGACCAGCGCTTTTCACTTGCTACAGTAAAGAAATGGCCGCCATCCGGCGGACGCCCCCCTTCCCGACAAGTCAGCCAGGCTGCGCTTCCTCGCCAATTCCAGTAATATCGTTCGGAAGCAGCTTGAGTGCGCGGAAGCGATCATTGATCGAAACCCTAAGATCACCTCGTCGCGAGAGCGCCATACGCCGATCAAGGAACCCTGCCATGTATAGCCATCCAATATGATATCCATACATGCCCCTTCGGTTATCCCGCATAATTAAAGGACTTTATCAAGGGGCTAATGAGAACGTCACGTCAGATGTCTATACATCCTCCTGCTCAGTCTTCACGGTTTGATCCGTGGTCATGATTTAGAACTCGGGCGCGACGCGGACACCGGCGGAGGGTGATGCCTTTCGATAATGTATCCTAACAGGGCTGGGCACCGAACTGGTCGATCTTTTGCCAGAATTGCGCCCAGCGTCCAGTGGACTGCACGAGTGCCCGCAGGCTCAAGACGATCTTGGCGCCCTGGTGT
>NZ_CAIPNF010000194.1 GCF_903866365.1 uncultured Thiocystis sp. | reverse complement strand
CGAAGAGGTCGAGCGTCTGTTTGCCGACCGCTACGCGATCACCGAACTGACGCGCTTCGATGCGCTCGACGACTCGCCCAATTTTCGCCGACGCGGATTGACCGCGCTCGCGGAGGAGGTGTGGCGGCTCGATCCTCGGGGATGACCTTGATCCGGTCGATCGCCATCCTGCTGATCGGTTTTACCCTGTTGGCGGGCTGCGCCACGCCCCAGGTCAACGCGCCTCTTGGCTCCGCTCAGGACAGACACCGCCAGATGAACGCCCTCCCCCGCCTGGATCGGCACCATGCCATCATGGCTGACGGTTATCGTCTGCCGCTGCGGGTCTGGTCCGGTTCCACCGAGCCTGCGATCGTGCTGCTCGGTCTGCATGGATTCAACGACTACAGCCATGCCTTCGCGCCCCTGGCGAGCGATCTGGCGCGCCAGGGAATCACCACCTATGCCATCGATCAACGCGGATTCGGCGCGACCGCCCTACCCGGACGCTGGCATGGTGACCAGGCGCTTACCGAGGATCTCCGGACCCTGATCGCCCTGCTGCGCGCGCGTCACCCGCGGGCACGGCTCTATGTCGCCGGCGAAAGCATGGGCGGCGCGGTCGCGATGCTGGCGGCGGCGCGGCGTCCACTGCCCATCGACGGATTGATTCTGGTCGCGCCCGCGGTCTGGTCGCGCGACACCATGCCCTGGTATCAACGCGCGGCGTTGCGGGCGGCCATGCAAACCCTGCCCTGGCTGAAGCTGACCGGAGAGGGCGTCCGGTTGAGTCCGTCCGACAACCGTGAAATGCTCCTGGCGATGTCGCGCGATCCGCTGGCGATCAAGGCGACGCGGGTGGACGCGCTCTGGGGCGTCACCGACCTGATGGACGGCGCGCGCGCGTCCGCCGCTCAGGTGCCGACGCCGCTGTTATTGCTTTACGGCGAGCATGACGAAATCATCCCGAGGAAGGCCTTTTGCCGACTGCTCGGCACTCTGCCACGCGACCGGGACGGATTGCGTCTGGCGCTCTATCGGCGCGGCTGGCACATGCTGCCCCGCGACCGGCAGGGCGCGCGGGTCCGCGCCGATATCGCCGCCTGGCTCGGCGATCCGACCGCCCCCCTGCCATCGGGAGAGGAAACGCCTCTCGACGGCGACCGGGCGCAAGCGCTCTGCGCCGGGCTGGATTGACGGGCACGCCGGCTCCGATCCGAGCGCCGGGAGACGTGACACAGGTCGCGAAGTGCGCCATCGATTTTAATTAAACACTGTTCAAATAAAAGCCTGCGATCTATACTCGACAGGGTTCATCACTCTGTCATCACGCTTCGGAGGTGTCTCATGGCCAGTCTGTTCAAGCGCATCAGCGATGTCCTTGCCGCCAATCTCAACGATCTGGTGGATCGTGTCGAAGACCCGGAACGGATGATCAAGCAACTCATCCGCGAGATGGAAGAAAACGTCAACAGTGCGCGCGAAGGGGTCATCGACGCGCTGGCCAGCGAGAAGCAACTGGGCAAGGAACTGGAGCATCAGCGCCGCCAGGCCGGAGAGTGGCACCAGCGCGCGCGTCTGGCGCTGGAGTCGGGCAACGAAGCGCTCGCGCGCGAGGCGCTGCTGCGCAAGAAGGAGCACGACGGCATCGCCGCCAATCTGCAAACCTCCTGGGAGTCCGCCCAGCGCACCGGCGAGCGGCTGAAGTCCCAATTGCGGGCGCTGGAGATGAAGCTGGAAGAGGCCCGACTGAAAAAGGGCAGCCTGGTGGCCCGGCAACGGGCGGCCCAGGCGCGCGAACAGATGGGCCAGGTCAACGATCGGTTTCAGACCGGTCTCGATCTCGATCATTCCTTTGGCCGCATAGCGGGAAAGGTGGATGAGATGGAGGCGCGCATGGAGGCGCGCGATGAGCTGTACGGCGAGTACAGCCAGGTCGAGCGGGAGTTTCTGAAAATGGAAGTCGACACCGAGGTCGAGGCGGAACTGGCGGCGCTCAAGCGGGAAACGCGCAAGGATTGAGTCCGGAGCACGCTCCTTTTCCCTCCCGCGGAGGCGGCGCTGATGGTCTGGACCTTATTGATAACGACGGCGGGGCTGTGGCTGGTCGCGCCGGTCATCCTCCTGATTGCGCTGATCGTCACCCAGCGGCGTCTCAAGGAGGTCCGCCAACGGTTGGCGGCGGCGCAACGCCTCACGCCAGCCGGCGCGGCGGGAGGCGGCGCCAGTGGCGGTCATCACCGCTACGCGCCGGACGATCTGGACAATCTGCTGCTGTTGCGGCAGGAACTGGATCGCCTGGCCGACGCCGGGGAGCTGACGCGGGAGCGGCATCGACCACTGACGGGCGAACTGGATCGAGTGCTGGCGCATCATCTGCGCGCGGGCGGGGCAACGCCGGACAGCCGCGACTGGCACACCCGGCGCGCGCTGGCCTGGAGCCTGTTGACGCAGTCGATGGAGACCCCGCCCGGACCGCCGCCCTGGCAAAGGGCCGAGCCGGAACCGGCACCATCCTGGACTTCCCCGGTTGCCGCGATCCAGCCCGCCGCCGACGTGCTCGCCAAATCGTCGGCGCTGACCCTGGAACCAATGGAGCTGGAACCCTTGACCCTGGATCTCTCCGATCTGGAGCCACTGAAAGCCCAACGCCCTGTCTTGCCTCCGCCAACCGTTCCCGAGCCTCGCGACCCGCCGAAACGTCACCCCGCGCCAGCCAGACCGAGATCCGTCGCGCCAATCCACGCCGATTGGCAACCCGCCGAACCGGGTCGGCTGGAAAAGATCCGACAACGCCTCTCCGGCTGGCCGACACTGATCGCGCCCTTTCTGGCGCAGAACATCGGCTGGTTCATCGGCGCCTTCTGTTTCGTCTCCGGCGCGCTCTTTCTCATCGCCAACACCAGCGGGTTCGTCAATGCCGTGACGGTGTTCGCCAGCCTGACCGGCGCGACCGCCTTCCTGCTCTGGGCCGGCTATCAATTCCGTCGCAAGGGGTCGGAACTGGTGGTCGCCAGCAGTATGCTGCTGACGCTCGCCATGCTGCTGGCACCGCTGGATCTGGCGGTGGCCGTTCGCTTGATCGACGCTAGCGACGGCAATGGAACCCTGTTGATCGTCAGCCTGCTGATGACCGCGCTCACCCTGGCGGGCTTTGCCTGGGCGGCCGCCCTGAGCAGCGCGCTCATGGATCGGGCGCTGCGCGGACCCTATCCCTGGCTGCTGACGGCACTGGCGGCGGTGCAGCTCGCCGCGCCGCTCGCCGGAATCTGGCCGGATTGGCCGGCGCTGGCAGCCTTGCATCTGACGCTCCTGGCGCTGCTCGCCTTCGGTTTGTGGCGGTTTGCCCGCGAATGGCTGCAACGGCTGTTCGTCGACCAGCGCCTGACGACCTATTACGCCGCCGGGATGCTGGTCTATCCCGCGACCGTCTCGTTCGTCCATCTGACCTGGCTCTGGCCGGAACCGCTGCCGCCCGGTTATGCGGGACCGTTTCTGATGGCCCTGAGCGGGCTGCTGTTCCCGGTCGATGCCGCCTTCAAGGATTGGGTCAACAAATACGCCTTTCTGTCCCGCTTCAGTTTCGCGCTCTACGCGCTGTCGGCGGTGGCGATCGCCGTGTCGCTTCAGTCGACTCCGACCATTCTGCTCACCCTGGCGCTCGGGGTGGTCCTCTATGCCTGGGTGACCTGGCGTTACCGGACCCTGCCGCCATTGTTGTTGCTGTTAGCCTGCGTGGCTGGACTCTATGGGTTCGGGATTCTGACGCGCCTGCCGCCGGTCTGGCATGCACTCGCCAGTCTGCCGGGTCTGGTGGCGCTGCTGTTGCTGGCGCGCTGGATCGCTCCCCGCTCGCCGGCCATCGCCCGGCACGCTCTGCTGGCGTGCGGCGGATTGCTCATCGGTCTCACGGCATGGAGTCTGTTCTGGAGCTTGCCGGGCTGGCTGGGTTTCGCCACCGCCCTCACGGCGGCGCTGCTCTTGTCTCAAATTGTCCGGTACGTGCTGGCCTTACCGGATGCCGATCCGCGTTGGGCGTATGCCGATGCCGGCGTCGTGCTTTTCGGTTCGGCTGCGGTCGCTTATGCGCCGGTCTGGCTGCCCTTGAGTTGGGAAGCGCGGACCGCCTTCGGCCTGCTGACGCTGGCGGCGCTCTGGACCGGTCTGGGGCTGCACGCGCGCTGGTCCTCGTCCGCGAGCCGGACCGTCTGGTTTTCCGGTGCGCTAGTCAGCGTGGGGCTGGGACTGTTACTCGGCGGAGCCACCTTCTGGCCGATGCCATTGGGCCGCATGGATCCGCTCATCCTGCTGGCGCTTGCCAGTGCGGTGTTGCTTTGGCTCAGTCTGGGTCTGCGTCGACAGACACTCTTTTATGGCGTCCTGATCCTCGTCGCCGGGCTCGGAGGCTTGATCAAGCTGGGGTATTTCCCCGGCCCCAGCACGGGAGCGAGCGAGTTCCTGATGGTGCTGGCGCTGTGGTCGTGGTTGACCTGGCTCGACTGGCGCGACCGTCACCGTCAGGCGCTCCGCTCGCTGATGATCGGCCTGGATCGGTCGCCGGATGCGCCGCCGCTGACCGCGCTCGTCCGCGTCCCGCTGGAACGGGCGATGGCCCTGCTGTGGGCGTTCGGGTTGACGCACCTGAGTTTGCGGCTGCTGGATGGCGGGTTGTTTGGAGCGTCGTTACCCATCGTGGTGGGATTGGCGGTCCTGAGCGGTCTGTTGATCATCGGCTACTTCCATCGCTTCCGCTGGGTTGCGTTGCCGTTTTTGCTGGGTCTGGCCGGTCTGATGGTCCAGTGCGATCGCCTGGGCTTGACGCTCCCCTGGCTGGGCGCGGGGGCTGTCCTTTATGCGCTGCTGTTCTGGCGGATGGCTGTCGCCGTGCTGGCGAGCCCCTCGGCCTGGCGGTTGGCGGGGATCCTGGGTTTCACCGTGCCCGGCGGCGCTGGCGGGCGCCGGCAGGCAGACGCGAGCCTGCATGCCTGCGCGCTCCTCGTCGCGGCCGTTCCGGTCGCGGCCAGCGTCGGGCTTTCCCTGCTGGGATCGCCGGCGTCGGAATGGCTGCCGGCACTGGCGCTGAGTCTGCTGCTCTTCGTGCTGACCGGCTGGCGTGGTCGTTCGGCACCGCACGCCCTGGCGGCCCTGGCGGCCCTGGCGACGCTGACCGTCGGGGTCTGGCTGGTCGCGGCCTGGCTGAGTCCGGTCATGCTGTGCGGGCTGGGCCAACCGCTGATCAACGTGCTTCTGAGCGCGGTCATGGCGCTGGCGGCGCTTGGGCTGGAACCTGGACGGTACGCGCAACGCACCGCGCCACTGGCCTACTGGCGTTCGCCGCTGTCACGCATCGGCGGACTGCTCTACGCGCTGGCGCTGGCGGGCGCGCTGCTGGCTGCGCTGGTTGAGGATCCGCGCCTGCCTGGCTTGCTGGCCTTGTTGTGTCTCGCACTCTTCCCAGTGTTTCGACCCTTGCCGAACGCCGCGAACTGGCGCGGCCCGATGCTGGCGCTGCTGCTGGGCGGGTTGATCCTGAGTGTCGTCTCGCGCGCCGGCTGGAATCTTCAGGGCATGGCCTGGGGCGCCATCGTCTGGGGCTATCTGCTGTGGCTCGGTGGCAATCGATGGCTGCCGCGCTGGAACGCCCGCTGGCCTGACTGGGCCGTGACGCCAGCGCTCTGGCCCTTGCTGGGACTGGCCGGGGTGCTGGGTGGAGTGACCGTCGGCTTCCTGGCTGGCCAGTTCTCGCCCGCCGCCGCGCTGGCCCTGCTGACGCCGTATGTCTGGCTCCTGTTGCGCAATACCGCCTGGCCGGGCATGGCCTGGCTGGCGGTGGCGGCGCTGACGGGGAGCGGGATGCTGGCGACCGGCATCCTGTCCTGGCAACCGCTGGGCATCACGCTGGCGCTGCTCTGGCTGAATCTGCTTTTCCTGCTGGGGACGTTGTGGCGACGGCATGGCCCGCGGCTGGCGAGCGCACTGGGCTGGCGTGGCGCTGACTTGGCAACACCGCTGTTCTGGAGCCCGTTCGCCCTGCTGGTCCTGCTGGTCCTGCTGGCATCGGCGCTGGCGCTTAAGGTCGGCGGGTGGTGGCTGACCCCGGCGCCGCTGGCGGTCGGCGACCAGGTATCGACGGGCGTGGTCTTTCTGCTGGCACTGACCGCGGGCCATGCGTTCAGACGCCAGGCGGGCCGGTTGCAGGCTCATCTGTTCTTGCTGGCGTTGACCACGCTGATCGGGGTGGCGCTGCGAGAGCTGGCCATGCCACCAAGCCAATTTGCGCTGGCGGTGGCTCTGTGGAATGGCGCGTTGCTGCTGGCTTGGCGCGACGGGTCACGCAGTTCAGACCGCTGGCGGGAGGCGCTGAATCTCTGGTTGCACCTGCTGCCCGCGGTCGCGATCGCCCTGCTGTTCGTCCAGCCGGACCTGGACGGGTGGACGGTGACACTGACGCTCATGACGCTAGCCTGGACGATGCTGGCGGGGGGCTGGTGGAGGGGCGAAAAGGTCTGGATGACCATCGGGCTCGCGCTCGCGCTGATCGCGAGCGATGCGATCTGGCTGGCTGGAGCGGAGTCATTCGCGCTGGTGACGATGCGTGGCCTCTCGCCCTGGTTCGCCGCTCAGACCCTTGTCTGGTGGCTCGCGTTGTCGAGGTTTCAATGGTGGTTGGAGTCGCGGGCCTATCGCCCGGTCGACGATAGCCTTGACCTGCGTTTTGACCGCCGCCGCTCGGTCCGCTGCGCGGACCCTACCGTAGGGTCCGCTGCGCGGACCATCGGCCGATCGGTTCAGGACGAAACGACGATCAACGCCGCCCACGCCCACGCCCATGCCGAGGCCAACCGGGATCGGCTCATCCGGTTATCCGACCTGGGACGGGTCGTGGGCGACCTGCGTCCCTGGCTGCTGGTTTCGGGCCTGATTTGGTTGAGCTGGCATGCCTGGGCGGTACTGTCGTTTCAAGCTGGCTGGGAGCCATCGCCCTGGCATTTCGGCCTTCACGCCGATCCGCTGGCGGCGGGCGCGGCACTGCTGCTCCTGGCCGGTTGGGCCGCGCTCCGGGCCTGGCGCCGGCCGGACGCGCCGCGCTGGATCGACCTCGCGGCGCTGCTGCTGGGACTGCTGGCGGGTTACGCGCGACTGGTGGTTCTGGGATTCGCGCCCTTCACGGTCGGCGATACGGCGGTTCTCATGACCGCCGCCTATGTGGCGCTGCTGCTGCACCAGTTCAGCGGCGCGCGGCCGTTCTACCGTCTCGCCCTGCTGCTGCCCATCCTGGCCGTCGCTACCACGCCGCTGCAACTCGCCTCGGGCTGGTCCGGCGGAACCCTGCTCGCCGCGTCCGTGCTCTATCTGACGCTGGCGAGCCGGTTGCGCCATCCCTGGGCGCTTTATCTCGGGGTGCTGGCGCTCAACGGCGCGGTCTATCTGTGGGCACCCTTATGGGCCGAACGTTACGAACTCTGGCAGTTTTACATCGCACCAGCGGCAGTGTCGGTGCTGGCGCTGCTGCATCTGCACCGCGCCGAATTGCGGCCGAGCGTCCTGAACGGCGCCCGACTGACGGCCTTGAGCGCGCTCTACGCCGGGGCCGCCCTGGACCTTTTCCTGCGACCGGAACTGAGCCTGTTCGTGCTGGCGCTCGCCCTAGCCTTCCTCGGGATTCTGCTCGGCATCGCGCTGCGCATCCGCGCCTTCCTCTACGCCGGCGTGGTCTTCCTGATGTTCAATGTGGTCGGGCAACTGGTCCAGTTCTATCCGGACCAGGGCATCGGCCGGGCATTGATCCTGATCGGACTGGGCGCCACCATTACCGGTGGCATGGTGATCTTCAATCTGAAGCGCGAGGCCATCCTGCGCCGGGTTCGGATCCTGCGGGCGGATCTGGCAGGGTGGGAGTGACAGCCAACCGCCACACGGACATGACGTTAGGCGTTGTCAGTGAAAGTTCCCACCCGCCAGTGCCCGCTGGCGAACCGATCTCTGTCCGGCGCCTGAGAGGTCGCGTCATCGGTCAGCTTGCCCCAATATGTCGTTAAGCCCAGCCATCGAGAACCGCGCTCATGACCGCCAAGCTGCCTCCGCTGCCGATCGGCGTCCAGACTTTTCGCCAGATCATCGAGTCTGGCGCCACCTATGTCGACAAGACCCAGCATGCGCTGGCCTTGATCGATCGCGGCAAGGCCTATTTCCTGTCGCGCCCGCGGCGCTTCGGCAAGAGTCTGTTCGTCGACACCCTCAAGGAATTGTTCGAGGGTGACGAGGCATTGTTCCGCGGGCTGTTCATCCACGACCGCTGGGACTGGGAGCGACGCTATCCGGTGATTGTGCTGGATTTTGCCGCCGGGGTGCCAAGAAGTCGCGCGGAACTCGACGAGGCGCTCGTGGAACATCTGCGCGCGAATCAGCGCCGCCTCGGCATTGTCTGCGAGAATCGCAGCCTTCCGGGCTGTCTGGCCGAACTGATCGAGCGCGCCCACGCCCAATCCGGACAGCCCGTGGTGGTACTGGTCGACGAGTACGACAAACCCATCCTCGACAACATCGACCGCCCCGAAGTCGCCGCCGAACTGCGCGAGGGGTTGAAGAACCTCTACTCGGCACTCAAGGCCCAGGACGCCCATTTGCGTTTCGTTTTCATGACTGGCGTGACCAAGTTCAGCAAGGTCAGCCTGTTCTCGGGGCTCAATCAGCTCAACGACATCACCCTGGATGCCCACTACGCGACTCTGTGCGGCTATACCCAGCAGGATCTGGAAACCACCTTCGCCGCGCATCTCGCCGGCGTGGACTGGGACGAACTTCGCGCCTGGTACAACGGCTACGGCTTTCTCGGCGAGCCGGTCTACAATCCGTTTGACATCCTGCTGTTCATCGACAAGGGCCACAGCTTCCGCAACTACTGGTTCGAGACCGGCAGCCCGAGTTTTCTGATCAAGCTCTTCCAGAAACAGCGCTATTTCCTCCCGAGCCTGGAACGGATCGAGGTCAGCGAGGAGATTCTCGATTCTTTCGACGTGGAGCATATCAACCCGATCACCCTGCTATTTCAGAGCGGTTATCTGACCGTGGCCGGCACCCACACCCGCATCGGGAGGCTGATCTTTCGACTGAGCGTGCCGAACCGGGAGGTGCGTCTGGCCCTGAACGATCAATTCATCAGCGGCTACGCCGGCATCGAGGAACAGCGTTTCCAGTTTCAGGAGGGGCTCTACGATACCCTGACCGCAGGCGACCTCGATGGCCTGATCGCCGCCATCCAACGCCTGTTCGCCGCCATCCCCTGGCGCAACTTCACCGGTAACGCGTTGCCGGAGGCCGAGGGCTACTACGCCAGCGTGCTCTATGCCTTCTTCGCCAGCCTGAACGCCCTGATCGTTCCGGAAGATCTGACCAATCACGGTCAGGTCGACCTGACGGTGCGGATCGCCGGTTATACCTATGTCATGGAACTCAAGCTCGAACGCGGCGCGGCGACGGACGGCGCGGGCACCGAAACGCCCAATCCGGCGCTCGCGCAGATCCAGGCGCGCGGCTACAGCGAGAAATACCGCGGCGCCCCCGGTCGCGGCCTATTCGAGGTGGGGCTGGTGTTCGGCAGCGCGGCGCGCAATCTGATCCGCGCGGACTGGCGGCGTGTGGCCTGATGCCGGCGACTCAGGCGTTTCAGGACACCCGCCGGCGGACAACTGGATTCTAGGAGCCCTCTCGCGATGCCCATTTCAGAACTCAGTCTGACCGCCGCCGAGCTTGAGGAGCGTCTGGATCTTTTCCTCGACGCGGCGCTGTCCTCGCGTCGCACGGCGGCGCAACCGGCGCGCGATCTGGCCGCGTTCGACCGGGCGCGTCAGCGCTTCGTGCTGCACTGGGGCGCGGTGATCGCGCGCGATAACGCCGAACTCGCCTATCAGTTCAGCGCCCATGCGCCGGCGGCGATGCGCCTGATGGAACTCGACGCGGTGGAATCCTGGCTGCTCCACGCCATGGACCTCTACGACAAAAAGGGTCAGATGCCGGCCATTCGCGCCTTCCAGGCGGCCGCCGATTTTGCCGCGCATCGTCAGGAGCGGATCAGCGGCAAGGCGCTGGAGGAGTGCGCCGGGATCCTGGAGCACTTCGTGTGCGGACTCAATGGCCGGTCGCTCAAAATCGCCGCCGAGGTTCAGTGCTTCACCGATACCGAGACCCTCTTTCTCCCACCGGTGATCGGTCGGCTGCCGGACCGGTCGGCCAATTTCCGGCTCTACAAGGCGATGACGGTGCATCTGTGGGCGCAGAACTGGTACGGCACCTGGCGCGGCGGCTGGTTGCTGGAGGCGCTGGACTCGGGCCGGCTCGTCAACGCGGATCTGCCGCGTTTCCATGCGCTGGAGACCGCGCGTCTGGATGCCTGCATCGCCCGCGACTTCCCCGGTCTGCACCGCGACCTGCTGGCGCTGCGGCGTCTGCTGGAGCCGGACGACTCCCGGACCGATGCCGCCTGGAGATCGCTCGCTCGGCCCCAGGCCGATGTGCGCGACAGCCTGCGTCTCGCGGGCGAGTCCGGCGGCGGACGGGCCGAGGCTGGCTGTTACGCCGGCATCCTGCAACCGGATGCGGTGCGTGCCTGCCTGGCGAAGCGCGCGGCGGCGGAACGCAACGCCTTCCGGATCGCGCTCGCCCGGCTGATCGAGGACCGGGACGGCAGCCCGCCCGGCGAGGCTCGACCGGACGCCGAAACCCTGCCCGAGACCCGCGCGCGTCTCGCCGCCCGGGAGCTGGCGGATCCGGACGGTCCCAACGGCATCCGCTATGAACTCTTCCTGGACGGTCAGCCGGTCGCGCCGCCGCCCGACGCGGTCTCGACCATGGCGAGCATCGTCCAGGATCTGGGCGAGATCCCGCCCGACTACCTGGTCGCGGCCGGTCCGGGGCTCTATCGGCCCCATCAGGGCGACGCCGACAGCGAGCCCGAGTCGGCCTGGGCCGGCACCTATCACGAGGACGGCGCCTTTCTCTACGACGAGTGGGACCACCGCCGCCGGCATCACCGCAAGGACTGGTGCGTGCTGCGCGAACAGACGATCGAGCCGGGCGATCCGGGTTTTTATCGCGAGACCCTGCGTCGCTATGGCGGGCTGATCAAATCCATCCGCCGCACCTTCGAGATCCTGCGCGGCGAGGATCGGCGTCTGCGGCGCCAGACCGATGGCGAGGAGGTCGACATCGACGCCCTGGTCGATGCCCATGCCGATGTCCAGGCCGGGCTGGAGATGACCGACCGGCTCTTCACCCGGCTGGACCGGCGCGAGCGCGACATCGCCGTGCTCTTCATGGTCGATATGTCCGGCTCCACCAAGGGCTGGATCAACCGCGCCGAGCGCGAGTCGCTGATCCTGCTCGCCGAGTCGTTGGCGACGCTGGGCGACCGCTTCGCCATCCACGGCTTCTCCGGCTGGGGCCGCAAACGCTGCGAGATCTATCCGGTCAAAGGCTTCGATCAGCCCTACGACGCGGCTGCTAAGGCGCGTATCTGCGGCATCGAGCCGCGCGACTACACCCGCATGGGCGCGCCGATCCGGCATCTGACCCGGCTGCTTCAGGCGCAGCCGGCCCGCACTCGGCTGCTGGTCACGCTCTCCGACGGCAAGCCGGACGATTACGACCCGCAATACCGGGGCGACTATGGCATCGAGGATACCCGTCAGGCGCTCTTCGAGGCGCGTCTGGCCGGTGTGCATCCCTTCTGCATCACCATCGACGAGACCGGCGCCGACTATCTGCCGCATCTCTACGGCCCGGCCAGCTTCGCCGTGGTCAGCGATGTCGCCCGGCTGCCGCTGAAGGTGACGGAGATCTATCGGCGCCTGACTTCTTGATTCAAATCACCTCCAGGGCGCGGACCAACGCCCTCAAATCCGGCTCCTCGTCCAGCGCCCCTTCCCAGAAACGATAGTAACGCTGGTCTGGCGGATCGCCGACCGTCAGTTCAGCCATGAAACCAGCGGCACCCGGCGGGGCTGGATGTTCGCGCGGCGCGCCCAGATCGTCCAGCAGACGCAGCAGCTCGGCGCGTCTCGCCTCGTCGAGTCGATCCTGACGCGGTTTGTGGCTGGTGTGATCGCCACAATCGATCCGGTAATCCCCTGACGAATTCAGGGTGATGTCGAGCATATAGTCGTCCTGTCCGACGACCCGGTAGTGAACTGGGGGGAATGACATTCGCAATGCCTCGCTCGCAATGGTTGCTTTTCGGAAGGGGCGTTGGCACCCTCGCCGATATCGGTCACCGGTGCATTCTTATCATTTAGGAGGAATCTGCAATGAATGATCTTTGCTCGATTCTGTTCGTCTTTCCGATCCTTGTCTCGACGCCAGATCGAAGAATCCTGGAACCCGGATGAATGACCCGCCACCAAACCTCGACGATCTACCCTCGCGCATCGGACGGGCGATGCTGTTTGGTGCCTGGATCGCCGGGCTTGCGTTGCTGGCGCTGTTCTTCCAATCCATGATCGAGCGGCAGGAGAACCCGAACCCGGAGCCGGCCCTGAGCCAGGCGCGGGACGGGGTGCTCCAGGTGGTGCTGCAACGCAACCGCGCCGGTCATTATGTCGCGGGCGGCTCGATCAACGGCGTGCCCGTGCGCTTTCTGGTCGATACGGGGGCGACGAACGTGGCGCTCCCGCTGGATCTGGCGCAGCGTCTGCGCCTGCCGCTGCGCCCCGGCGGCGTCGGCATGACCGCGAACGGCGCCGTCGAGACCTGGAGCGCCCGGCTCGACCGGGTCGACCTCGGCGGTCTCGTCGCGCGCGGGGTGCGCGCGAGCGTGCTGCCGAACATGCCGGGCGGCGAGGTGCTGCTGGGCATGAGTTACCTCAAGCATCTGGAACTGATTCAGCGCGGCAATACGCTCACGCTGCGCCAGCATGAATGAAAGGCGCGTCATGCACGGTCGGCGTCCGGCCTTGGAGACCGGACCGCGCGTCCAATCCAACGCCGCGTTCGACTTGCCGTACAGTAGCAACCGGATGCATGATCGATTTCCATGAAATCACACGGGGCACCGACAGGCACTTGAGACGTGAGCGATACCCAAGCCCAATTTATCGATGTCGACGAACTCTGCGTCGGCATGTACATCTATCTGGATCTCGGCT
Source organism: uncultured Thiocystis sp. (assembly GCF_903866365.1). Lineage (GTDB taxonomy): Bacteria > Pseudomonadota > Gammaproteobacteria > Chromatiales > Chromatiaceae > Chromatium. Next base: position 8,411 of record NZ_CAIPNF010000194.1, on the reverse strand, counting down.
GGATCGGACACCCATTCGCCCTCAATAACTTCAAAATCGTTTCGGACAGTCAGATCGAGACGATTCGCGGTCTGGGTCTGAAGCGCTTGCGCTGGTCGCCGGAACGCAGCGACCTGACGACGCCCGACACCGCCTCGTCAGCGGCCGAAACCGCTGGCGAGGAGCGTTCGCCAGCCGCCGAGCGCCGCCAGATCCTGCTCGCCCAGCATGCGAGCCTGGCGCGTTGCGAGCGCGAGTTTTCCGATGCCACGCGCAGCTTCCGCGACATCCTCAAGCTCGTTCAAACCCACCCGGAACCGGCGCGGGAGCGGGCCGAGGTCATGGTCGACGACCTGGTCGGCACGCTGCTCGATCAAGGCGAATGCTTTATTCGCCTGCTCTCGGAAAAGGCCGGCGAAAAATCCTCGCTGCACGCGATCAACGTGACCGTCATCGCGCTGCTGCTTGGCAAAAGTCTTGGGCTCGATGCCGCGGCGCTGAAACTGCTCGGACTCGGCGCCTTGCTGCACGATATCGGTAAAATCGAGCTGCCTGAGCGTTTACGCTGGCGCGACGACGGTTTCAACGCCGCCGAACGCAAACTCTTCCAGCAGCACGTAGACTGCGGGGTCGAACTGGCGGCGCGGATGGGCATCGAGGCGGAGGCGTGCAGGATCATCGCCCAACATCACGAATACGTCGACGGCAGCGGTTTTCCGCGACAGTTGCGCGGGGAGGCATTGACGCAGGCGTCGCGCATCCTGGAGCTGGTCAATCACTACGACAATCTCTGCAATCCGGCCAATCCAGTCGCGGCGATTACCCCGCACAAGTCCTTATCGTTGATGTTCGCGCAGTCCCGGCAGAAGTTCGACGCGGACATCCTCGGCGTCTTCATCCGCATGATGGGTGTCTATCCGCCCGGCTCGATGGTCACGCTCACCGATAACCGCTATGCGCTGGTGGTCTCGGTGAACTCGTCGCGGCCTTTGAAGCCGCGGGTGCTGATTCATGATTCGCGGATCCCGCGCGACGATGCCCTGGTGGTCGATCTCGAAGAGGAATCCGAGTTGGGGATTCGCCTGAGCCTGAAGCCGGAGCAATTGCCGCGCGCCGTCTTCGACTATCTCTCGCCCGGCCAGCGCATGTGCTATTTCTTCGAGCGAGCGCGCGCGCAATCCGCTGGATCTCCGGAGGAGCCGATGAGCCGGTTGCCCCAACGGTCGTCCGACGTCTCGGACGCCGGGAACACCGCCAACGGCATCGGCCTCTGGCAAGCGCTCATCGAGGGCTTGATCGAGGCGGTCTGGCTGGTCGATCCCTTCGAGCTGCGCATCGTCGCCGTCAACGGCGTGGCCGAGGAGTTGCTGGGAATAACGCGCGCCAGTCTGGTCGGACGGCCGGTGATCGAGCTGGCCTGCACCCCGGAGGACGTGTTTTTCTGGGAAGACGTGGCCGCGGGGAAAACCGACCGCCTGCTGTCGGAAACCATGCTGCGCCGTCACGACAACACGCTGGTGACGGTGTTGCGCCGGGTCAGCCGGGTGCAATACCCCAATGGTCCCTCCTTCTATGTGGTGGGTATCTCCAACCAGAGCGAACGTCGCGCGGTCGAGAGCGAACTGGAAAAACTGGTGGCCGAACTGCGCGCGACCCTGGAATCGACCGCCGACGGGATCCTCGTCACCGCTCTCGACGGCGCGATCCGCGGTTTCAACCAAGGTTTCGCCGAGATGTGGAACCTGCCCGAGGCGCTCCTCACCGAACGCGACGATGCCGGGGTCTATGGCTGGATGGCGCGCTCGGTGCTGGATCCCGGCGAGTATGCCGCGCGCATCGGCGCGATCGGCCACGACCCTCTGCTTGAGGCGCTGGATGTGCTCGTGCTGCGCAACGGCAAGGTGCTGGAGCGGGCGACCCTGCCGCAATACGCGCGCGGGCACCCCATTGGCCGTGTCTATTCGTTTCGCGATATCACCCAGCGACTGGCCGACGAAAAGCGCCTCACGCTCGCGAACCGGGTCTTCGAGGCCAGCCTCGACGCGATCTTCGTCACCGATCCGGAGTTTCGGATCATGGCCGTCAATCCGGCGTGCGAGCGGATGACCGACTGCCTCTCGGCCGAACTCGCCGGACAGACGCTGACCCAGTCGCTCCATCTTTGGCTCGGCGACCATCCCCACCGCGCCATCGTGGAGGCACTGGCCAGCGACGGCTTCTGGCAGGGGGAAATCATGCAACGCACCAAAGCGGGCTTGACGTTTCCGTGCCTGGTTTCGCTGGTTCGGGTGCTGGATGCCGAGGGGGCGCCCTTTCATTATGTCGGATTCGTCAAGGATCTCTCCGAAGCGGCGGCGGCGCGCCAGCGCATCGAGCAGCTCGCCTATACCGACGCCTTGACCGGCCTGCCCAACCGCATCCGTTTCGCCGAGCGCCTTGAATTCGCCATCACGCTCGCGCAACGCGAGCGGACCAGCTTTGCCGTGCTCTTTATCGATATCGATCGGTTCAAGCAGATCAACGACTCGCTCGGGCACATCTTCGGCGACCGCGTGTTGGTCGAGGTGGCGCAACGCATCACGCAATGTCTGCGTCAGGTGGACACCACCGCCCGACTCGGCGGCGATGAATTTGTGCTGCTGCTCCACCAGGCCAACGGGTACGGCGCGGAACAGACCGCGCGCCGGCTGCTGGATGCCATGGCCCAGCCATTCGCGATCGACGAGATGAAGTTCTCGCTGACCTGCAGCATCGGCATCGCGCTGTACCCGGTGGATGGGGTGACCCTCGACGATCTGATCAAGAACGCCGACAGCGCGATGTACCATGTCAAGGACCATGGACGCGGCGATTTCCGTTTCTATCAGCGACAGATGAACGTCGATCTGCTGAACCGCATGAAGCTCGATCATGCGATGCGCGAGGCACTGGTGCAGCAGGATTTCCGACTCGCCTACCAGCCGCAGATCGATCTGCGCACGGACCGGGTAATCGGCGTCGAAGCCCTGCTGCGCTGGCATGATCGGGAGCTGGGCGAGATTTCGCCCGGCCAGTTCATTCCCATCGCCGAGGAAACCGGCTTCATCGTCGCCCTTGGCGACTGGGTGCTGCGCGAGGCGATCCGCCAGGGCGAGCAATGGCATCTTCAGGGGATCGAACTGACGATGTCGGTGAATGTCTCGGCGGTGCAGTTTCAGCAGACGAATTTTGTCGAGTCCCTGGCGCAATTACTGGCAAACAGCCGCCTGCCACCGGGTCGGCTGGAGCTGGAACTCACCGAGTCGATCCTGATCCAGCACGTCGACGACACCCTGGTCCGGCTCGACGCACTGGTCGCGCTCGGGGTGCGGCTGGCGATCGACGATTTTGGCACCGGCTATTCCAACCTCGCGTATCTCAATCGCTTTCCGCTCCACCGGCTGAAGATTGACCGTTCGTTCGTGCGCGACCTCCCGGACGACGACAGCGACGCTGCGATCGCCACAGCGGTGATCAATCTGGCGCGCGCCCTCAAGCTGCGGGTGATCGCCGAGGGCGTCGAGAACGACCACCAGCGGGACTTTCTGCTGACCGCCGGCTGCGACGAATTTCAGGGTTTTTTGTGCGCGCCGGCCCTCGAACCCGCCGACTTTTTAACCCTGGCGGAACGGATCGGACTCGCCGATGCGCCGACTTCGCCCACCGTCCCTAACCTGGAAACAGAACATTGAATCATCCTCGGTTCGCGCCCGTCACCTGGCTCAAGCCACTCGCGTGGCTCAAACACTATGTCGCCGTCTCGCTGTTGATGCTCGTGGGCGTACTGCTGCTGATGATGGTCAGCCTGACGGGCCGTAGCGCCAACCCCAACCCCAATCCCGCCTTCGCTCCGGATGCCTCGGGGATTCCGCGGGTCGTGCTGAAACAAAATCACGTCAACCAATATGTCGCCAACGGGCGCATCAATGGCCAGCCGGTGGAATTTCTCGTGGACACGGGCGCGGTCGACGTCGCCATGCCCTACGGGGTGGCGCTACGTTTGAATCTGCAGCTGCGTTCGGGCGGACTCAGCAAGACCGGCAACGGCAACATCCAGAGCTGGTCCGCCCAACTCGACAGCGTCGACGTCGGCGGCCTGGTCGCCAGCCGGGTGAAGGCGACCGTGCTGCCGAACCTGCAGGGCGAGCAGGTGTTGCTCGGCATGTCGTATCTGCGGCATATGGAACTGGTTCTGGCCGGCGGGGAGCTGACCCTGCGGCCCTTTGTTCAATCGCGCCCGGAGTGAACCGCGTTCTTTGCGGGGCGGACCAGCGCCCCGCCCGCGACCGAGATCAGGCATCGAACAGATCCGCCGCGTCGTCCAAGGTCGCGGCCCGACGCAGCCAGTGCCGCAGTTGCGCGGGATCGGCGCAGCGTTCGAGGCGAGCGCGCGTGGCGGCATCGGCGATCATCCCGCGACCGTCGAGCACCTCGAGCACGGCGCCGCGCAGTGACTCGACCGCCCCCTCGGCCCTGCCCTCGGTGCGGCCCTCGGCCTTGCCCTCGGTGCGGCCCTCGCCGCGCACCTCGTCCAAATCGCGGTAACCCTGACGTTGCAGCAGGTTGCGGAGCGCCGCCGTGGCCGCCGCTTGCGGATCGTAGAGCGATTCGACGAGGAAACGGTTGCGCAGGATGCCGGGGGCTTCGAGCCAGTCGCCGGGATAGCAGACGCGCATCGCCTGGCCGGTTTCATGGACCTCGACCCGCCGCGGTCCGGTGAGCCGCACCACCCAGACAAAACGGGTGCCGGCGGCCAGCAGTTCGGCGATCTTGAGCGCCAGATCGGCGTCGTCCTGGCCGGTGTCGGCATACTCCAGCGCCAGCGGCGGCGCGCCTGCGACCCAGCCCGGCGCGTCCGGCACATTGCCGACCGCGACATCCGGCGCGCGCAGGGTGCCCGGCGTGGGCGCGTAACCGGTGTCGACGCCAGCGGACTCCACGTCGGGATCGGTCCCGAGCACGAGCCCGCCGATCAGATTGGCCTTGGAACCGCGCCCGCCGGTCGGCAGACACTGGATCGGATGGCCATTGGAGAGTTCATAGGGATCGCCCGAACGCAACTGGTCGGCGTGGAAGGGGCCGTGGCCTTGGCGGATCGTGGGATTTTTCATGGCGATTCAGTTTTCAGGTGTCAGGTGGCAGTTTTCAGGTGTCAGGTGGCCGTTGTCAGGTGTCAGGTGGCCGTTGTCAGGTGTCAGGTGGCCGTTGTCAGGTGGCAGATGGCAACCAACAGCATCGGAAGCTCTTAGTATGGCTGGATGGCGCGAAAAACCCAGACCAACCATACCCGTCGTGCATCATCTCCCATTCGTCCCGCGTCATGAGCTGACCGAAGGATCGAAGACGGACGAGGAATTTGGGCCATCGGGGAGTGCTGAGATCACCGAGGGTCCGTACGGTCGATGTCCGCGGGGCGACCCGCTATCATTTCGATATCCCAGGAAGGCGCAACCGTTAGCGGTTTTACCTTCGTGTGCCCGACATGGGCATTGACTTGAAGCGATGCGATTCGTCGCCTCAAACTTTGTCGAGGAGTCACCATGAACTTTTCACAGCTTGAATCCGCGGCGCTCACTCTCCCATTGGAGCAACGGGCCGCGCTCGCTCAGAGGCTGCTGTTGAGTCTGGAGGAACCGAATGATGCCGAATTCGACCGTCTATGGGGCGAAGAAAGCGCCCGGCGGGCCGACGCGTGCGATGCCGGCCTGGTGCAGACGATTCCCGGCGAGGCCGTAGCGGCTAAGGCGCGGGCATTGCTGAAGTGAGGCACAGCTTCCTGCCCGGTGCGGAGGCGGAATACCTGGACGCGATTCGTTTCGATGAAGACCGCCAACGCGGTCTCGGTGCCGCCCTGATCGCGGAGTTCGAGCACGCACTCGAACTCGCGGTGGAACGCCCCCAAACTTGGTGCCTGGTGCATCCATCGGGGATCAGACGCATCGGACGTTCCCGCTTTCCCTTCGCAATCTTCTTTCGGGTTGTCGGAGACGCCTTGCAGATCACGGCGGTTGCCCATCATCGCAAACGTCCAGGTTATTGGCTGCCTCGCATCGAATCCCAAGGATGACCGGAGATCACGCCAACCACGCCAACCGCGAGGCGCTCGACAGTACCCTTGTCGCTGCGACTGCTCCGAGCTTGGTGGCCGAGTCGATTTATCGTGGTACGTCCCCGATATTCCAATTGCGGTCAAACCCATGACATGTCACTGTCGCAACGCACGCTGATCTGCGACCGCGATCTGAATTGGGAGAACCGATCGGGGGCGAACACTGGCTCTACCCCGCCCCGCACCACCGAGTGAACCTGCAACCGGGAGGTTTTCATGCCTTTGCCAACCGTCAGCCGCGACCCCGAGGTGATGAGCGGCGCCTTGTGTTTTGCCGGGACTCGGGTACCGGTGCAAAATTTGTTTGATTACCTGGAAGGACAATCGTCTCTGGGTGAGTTCCTGGACGACTTCCCTACCGTCAGTCGCGAGGTGGCGGTGGCCGTGCTGGAGGCGGCGCGCGAGCGGCTGTTCGTCGATGCGCTTGCTGCTTGACGAATCGCTGCCCCGACGGCTGCGCGCCTATCTGCCCGGGCATTCGGTCAAGACCGTGGTCGAGATGGGTTGGAGCGGATACAAGAACGGCAGGCTGCTCGCTGCGGCCGCCGCGGAATTCGACGCCTTCATCACCGCCGACAAGAACCTTCCCTATCAGCAGAACCTCACGACCTTACCGATCGCCGTGGTGGTCCTGGAGGCACCTTCCAACGAGCGATCGCAGCTTCTGCCGCTGCTCCCGGAACTGGAACGAACGCTTCGCGGCCTGGCGCCGCGTCACGTTGCGCGCGTGGGCAACTGACATTGACGAATACCGGCATCTGTCGGACCCAGTCGGGCGGATGTCCGAAGGGCAAGCTGCCGTCCCAATCGCACCGAGAGGGCGGAACCGTGATCGCGTTCCGCCCGACCGAGCTTGATCGAGGGCGATTCGATCCAGCGTCGGAGCGGTGGTCGATGGGTTTCACGGCCAGTCGGCGTCCGTGCCAATCAACAGTGTCGTACCGTGGCCGCTCAACCCATCTATGGTCCGCCCCGCGATGCAAGAGGAAAACCGCTGTTTCTGACAGAAGGGGACGTTGCAGCTATCTATCCGGCATCTTGAGGTGTCGTCGCCGACCCTCGTGCCCTGATGGAATTCGCGCGCCTTCCCGTCCTTATCATCCTAACAGTCTCGGCTCAGCCGGCTGATGGGTAAACCAGGTTTTCAGGAAGGCCGGCCGTGCCTTTCATGCCATCACAGTGATGTTCACTCTTCGCAACTCGTGGTACTCGGTACTCAGTGTTCGGTGTTCATTACTCGGTTGTAGCGACCGCCAGGTCGTGATTCATCCCCCGAAATCGGCGTTTCGCCGGTCTCAGACAGCGGCCTGGAGGGGCCGGCCGGCCGCTGGGTCGTAGGGTTGGCCGGTGACCATCACGGCATCGGCGATCCGTGCGATCTTGTTGGCCATCGCCACGACGGCGACGTTGGTATGACGACGGGCTTTGAGGGCCGTCGCCCAGCGGCTGGTGGCGTCCTCCTTGCGTTCGACCCAGCGCATGACGGCACGCGCCCCATGGATCAACAACTGACGCAGAGAGACGTCGCCGCGCTTGCTGATCCCGAGCAGGCGTTCGCGCCCGCCGGTGGAATGTTGTCGCGGCACCAGCCCAAGCCAGGCCGCCAAGGCGCGCCCGTTGCGAAACAGGCCGACGTCCTCGCCGACGGCGGCGATCAGGGCGGTGGCGATCAGGGCGCCGATGCCGGGGATCGTCATCAGCCGCTGGACCGTCTCATCGCTCTGGGCAATCACCTGAATCTGGGTATCATCATGGGTAACCTGCTCATCGAGATGGCGCAGCTCCTCAAGCAGGCGGTTGAGTTCGGTACGAAATCGCTCGCTCAAGCCGTTTTCGGCGTCCTCGAGAATCTCGGGCAGGCCTCGCATCAGCGCCGCGCGCCCTTGGGGAATCTCGATTCCGTATTCCAACAGCAGACCACGCACCTGGTTGATCTGGGCGGTGCGCCGCTCGACGTTGAGACTGCGCATCCGATGGATCGCCTGGATGTCCTGCTGCTCGACCGTCTTGATCGCCACAAAGCGCATGTTCGGCCGCTGCACCGCCTCGCAGATCGCCTCGGCATCGACCGCGTCGTTCTTATTGGACTTCACGAAGGGTTTGACGAACGGCGGGGCGATCAGCCGCACCTCATGGCCAAAGCCACGAAACACCCGCGCCCAATGGTGCGCGCTGCCGCACGCCTCCATCGCCACCAGGCACGGTGGGCGATTCGCCATGAACGCGCTCAACTTCCCGCGGCTGACCTTCTTGCTGAGCACCTGGCGCCCCTGCGCATCCACCCCGTACACATGCATGCTGTTCT
>NZ_CAIPNF010000193.1 GCF_903866365.1 uncultured Thiocystis sp. | reverse complement strand
TCTCTCGCCGGATTATTACTGCATGGACGGCACCATTCCGCGCCGCGCGCTGCCCGAGGTGTTGCGTCGCACCGCCGAGCTGTCCGAGGAATATGGTCTGCGGGTGGCCAATGTCTTCCATGCCGGCGACGGCAATCTGCATCCGCTGATCCTGTTCGATGCCAATAAGCCGGGGGAATTGGAGCGCACCGAGGAATTGGGTGGACGCCTGCTGGAACTCTGTGTGGAGGTGGGCGGCACCATCACCGGCGAGCATGGCGTGGGCATCGAGAAAATCCATCAGATGTGCGTGCAGTTCTCGCCCGATGAATTGCGCCAGTTTCATGCCGTCAAGGCGGCGTTTGACCCGAAAGGTCTGCTGAATCCGGGGAAGGGGATCCCGACCCCGCGCCGCTGCTCGGAATATCGACAGTTGTCGGATCGCCAGCATGTCCACTCCCATTGATGGCTCATCCGGTTCAATACCGCTTTCATGCAGGTTGATTGATGAATAACCCTGACCGCCTCATCGACCCCGAGGCCGCGACCGATGACAAGTCGATCGACCGTGCCATACGTCCGCGCAAGCTGGTCGATTACGTGGGTCAGCCCGCGGTGCGCGAGCAGATGGAAATCTTCATCGGCGCGGCGCGCGCGCGCAAGGAGGCGCTGGATCATGTGCTGATCTTCGGCCCGCCCGGACTCGGCAAGACGACCCTGTCGCACATCATCGCCCACGAGATGCAGGTGACGCTGCGCCAGACCTCGGGGCCGGTGCTGGAGAAGCCGGGCGATCTGGCGGCGCTGCTGACCAATCTGGACGCGGGCGATGTGCTTTTCATCGACGAGATCCATCGTCTCAGCCCGGTGGTCGAGGAGATGCTTTATCCGGCACTGGAGGATTATCAGCTCGATATCATGATCGGCGACGGGCCGGCGGCGCGCTCCATCAAGCTCGATCTGCCGCCCTTTACCCTGGTGGGCGCGACCACCCGCGCGGGGTTGTTGACCTCGCCCCTGCGCGACCGCTTCGGGATCGTGCAGCGGCTGGAGTATTACTCGGCGGAGGATCTGACCACCATCGTCAAACGCTCGGCCCAGATTCTCGCCATCGAGACCGACCCCGATGGCGCCGCAGAGATTGCGCGGCGTTCGCGGGGGACGCCGCGCATCGCCAATCGTCTGCTGCGCCGGGTGCGGGATTACGCGCAGGTCAAGGCCGATGGGCGGATCACGCGCGAGGTGGCCGACCTTGCGCTCGGGATGCTCAAGGTCGACGCGCTGGGCTTCGATCACATGGACCGGCGTTTGCTGGAGGCGGTGATCGAAAAGTTCGACGGCGGACCGGTGGGGGTGGAGAGTCTGGCCGCCGCCATCGGCGAGGAGCGCGGCACCATCGAGGACGTGCTGGAGCCATTTCTGATTCAGCAGGGTTATCTGATGCGCACCCCGCGCGGACGCATGGCGACCCAATCGGCCTATCTGCATTTCGGGCTGGCATCTCCGCGCGTCCTTCCGCCAGGAGGCGTGCCGGATCTTTTTGACGCATGAATGTCTATGACATCGACTTCACCAGTCGCCCTCGGCGCGGCAAGCCTATCACATGTCTGGCTTGTCGTCAGGAGGGCGATCGGCTCTGCGCCGTCGCGCTCAGCTCCTGGTCAGGCGTCGAGCCGTTCGAGGCGTTTCTCCGGCATGCGAGCCCCTGGATCGCTGGCATCGATTTCCCCTTCGGGCAATCACGGACCTTCGTGAGCAACATCGGCTGGCCGATGACCTGGTCCGGCTCCGTGCGGCTGGACGAGTCGTTTGACCGGGCGGGCTTTAGACTGGCACTCGACGCCTATCGCCAACAACGACCAGGGCGAGCGCGTACCCCTATAAATCAATAAGTTACAGTTCATATGTATTGTTAAGCTCGCATCTTAACTGTTTGATTTTATTGATTTAAGAAAAAATTATACGCGCTCACCCTGCAACAACGACCGCAGGGC
>NZ_CAIPNF010000192.1 GCF_903866365.1 uncultured Thiocystis sp. | reverse complement strand
GCACGGCGGCAACCGCAGTGGGGTGTCTCGGTCGATGGGGATGAACTCGACAGCCATGGAGGCTCCGCTGGGCTTCGGGGTGAGACACACGATTGTACTCGCGATGCGGGTGCTAAGCCGGACAGGCTCCTAGGAGTCTGTCGGACTTCCCGCTCGTCATCCAGGTAAGATGGTTCCGTCGTCCGCGAAGAGTCTTGCCATGAGCAATCAATTCATCCCCATCGATCGAGATCAGCCGTTCGTGATTCCGGTACAGGACTGGCTGGATCCCGATCACTTGGCGCGCTTCATCGTCAGTCTCGTAGATGGCTTGGATGTCGGCGCCCTGGAACGCGCCTACCGTGGCGGGGGCTCCGCGCCCTATCCTCCCAAAATGATGCTGGCCTTGCTGTTTTATGGGTATGCGACGGGCGTGTTCTCCAGTCGCAAGCTGGAACAGGCGACCGATGAATCGATTCCGTTCCTCTACATCACGGGCAATACCCATCCGGATCACGACAGCATCAACACGTTTCGCAAGCGGTTTTTGCGGGAAATGGAAGATCTGTTTACCCAGATCTTGCTCCGGGCGTCTGCCTTTGGCGTCCTGCGGTTAGGCGATGTGAGCCTGGACGGAACCAAGATTCACGCCAACGCTAGCAAGCATCAATCGATGAGTTGGGGCGATGCCAATCGCTTGGAAGAACAGTGGCGTGCCGAAGTGCAGGCCTTGCTGACAAAAGCCGAGACCGCCGGCGACCAGGAACCGGTCGCCGGGATGAAGGTGGGGGAAGAAGTGGCGATGCGCCAAGCGCGGTTGCCGCAAATCGGTGACGCGAAAATCGAATTAGACGCGCGTGCGCAAGCCCGTGATGACCTTGAGAAGGCGGCGTATGAAGAGCCGCTGGCGCAGCGCCGAGCGCGCGAACTGCAACGGGGACGCAAGCTGGGAGGGCGTGCACCGAAGCCGCCGGAGCCGGGGCCGCGCGAGCGCGATCAAGTGAACTTCACCGACCCGGAATCGCGCATCATGCCCGTGTCTGGGGGTGGTTTTGAGCCATGCGATAACGCCCAGACAGGAGTGGAACACGACCGTCGTCTGATCGTCGAACAGCCTGTCACGCAACACCCCAACGATCAGCAGGAACTGACGCCGGCACTGGCGAATCTGGGGGCGTTGCCGCAGACGCTTGGGCACGTCCGATCGCTGGTGGCCGATACGGGGTATGGCAGCGCCACCAATGCCGAGGCCTGTGAGCAAGGGCACATCATCCCACTCCTGGCCGGCGCTCGCGAAACCCACCATCCCAGTCCGGAAGCCCGCTTCGCCGAGGCCGCAGTCGCCCCGCCCGCGACCGCCAGTCCCCTGGCCCGGATGCGCCATCGGCTCACGACCGTGGAAGGCAAGGCCCTCGATGCCAAGCGCAAGTCGACGGTGGAACCCGTGTTCGGGATCGTCAAGGAGGTCATGGGATTCCGGCAGTTCCTCTTGCGCGGGCTGCAGGCGGTGACGGGGGAGTGGACACTGGTCTGTCTGGCCTACAACGTGAAGCGGCTTCACGTGCTGGCAGGATAGGTCTGCCCAAAAAGCAGAGACCGGCATCAGAACCGCAAAAAGTACCCGGTCAATGGGTGATTGAAGGGCACATGAATCGTTTTTCGGCCTCCGCGAGGGGCAAATGGTGTCGTCAACCTTAAGTCCGACAGACTCCTAGGAGGTCTTCGCCATGCGGCAGCGCGGCGATATAGGCCAGCTTGCCGCGATCCATCGCCAGATTCTCGTCGAGAATCCGACGCAGGGCCTGTCCCCGATGTTGCAATGCCTTGAGAAAATAGAGGCTCAGGGTCGGATTGTAGAGACTCTCCGTGGCCTCCTCGCTGAAGCGATAACCGTTGTAGAAGGTGCGCATGGTGTCCAGCTCGTCAGCGGGCGACCTGGCGACGGAAGCACCTGAACCCTCCGCGCCCGCCAGCCGTTTCAACACGGCGGCGACCTCGGACTCGGTGAACCGCACAGATCGTTGAACTCGGGTTCGAGATAGAGATTCTCGCCGACGTTGTAGCCGCTGGTCATATCGCTCAACACCACCGGCGAGACCCCGGTGATAAAGACGCGATCAATCCCTGGCCGCCAGCGGCGGCCTTGACCGCCTTGAACACATCCTTCAGCAGACCCTCGCCATAGAGCAGCCCCGCGTAGCGGTCAACGCCCGCTTCCGCCATCAAGACCTCGTTGGCGAAGTTGTCGTATTCGTCGATCAGCAGATAGAGCTTATGAGGCGTCTGTGCAATCGCGGTCAGGGTTGACCGCCAGGAGGACAGCGCGTTCTCCCGATGAATGGAGATGGGGTCTTGAAAATGCCCCCGATAGCGCCGTGCAAAATCCTCGATGCAATCATTCAGATGCTGATGCAGCGCGCCTTCGATGTCACCGACCGCGCCCTGCGACTTGATCAGCGAGAAATCCCAATTCATCACGAAGAAGCGATTGCGCAGCGGGGTGGGCGCGCGCCCGCTCGCCAGCCCGCCGAACAGCGCCTCGAATTGATCGGCGCGGTTGAGATCGTAATAGTGCTCCAGCATCGAGAGCAGCAGACTCTTACCGAAGCGGCGCGGGCGGATGAAGATCAGTTGCCGACCGGCTTCCTCCAAGCGGGGGATCCGGTCGGTGTGGTCCTGATACCAGTAGCCTTCCTGAATCAGGGTCGCGAAATCGCTCAAACCGTAGGGAAACTTCATGCCGCCGCTTACAGCCCGCCAATGGATTCAGGGTCAAGCCAACCCGACCAACGTCTCAAGAGTAGATGCTGGGGTTCACTCGCGTTCACCCCAGCCAGACATCCGTTTTGGTCGCACCCGAGGGTGCTCTTCCGCTTGATTGCCTTCCCAGCCCCAAGTAAGCTTCGATCTTACTTTCCCGCAATCAACAAGCCAATGACTCTCCGTACCGCCATTGAAACAACGCGCCTTTCCAGCAAGGGTCAAGTCATATTGCCGAAGGCCATTCGCGAGCACTATCACTGGTCTCCGGGCATCGAGCTCGAGATCGAGGCGGGTCCGGATGGCATTTTCTTGCGGCCGAAGAAGCCCGTTCCGACCACGACCCTCAGCGAAGTCGTGGGCTGCGCGGGGTATCGGGGTCCGACCAGATCCTTGGATGAAATGGAAGACGCCATCGCCGCCGGAGTGAGCGAAAGACATGCTCGCGGTCGATACTAACGTCGTCGTGCGGATCATCACCAATGATGACCCGGAGCAGAGCCCGAGGGCCGTTGCCCTGTTCGAACGGCAGAAGATCCTTCTCTCCAAGACGGTGCTGCTGGAAACGGAGTGGGTGCTCAGGTTCTCTTACAAGCTCCCTCGCGAGACGATCGTGTCTGCCTTGCGAAAGACGATCGGGCTTCAAGGAGTCGAGGTCGAAACGATAGGAGTCGTCGCCCGGGCGCTCGATTGGCATGAGCAGGGTATGGATTTTGCCGATGCGCTCCATCTTGCCAGCAGCACACAGGCAGCTCAGTTCGCGACCTTCGACGAAAAACTGGCAAAGCTCGCCCAGAGACTCCAAACGAAAGAGATCCTGAGGGTTTGACTGCAACCTGCTCCGGCTCGACTTCACCCTGTTCGAGGCCCCGAAGCAGGCCGATCAGGCCTTGTGGTGCTTCGAGCTGCGAAGCCCGCTCGCCATCGTCGACGTGACGACGCAGAGGCTGTGGCGCAGACGGCGATTGGCTGGAGGTCCAGGACAGCGGACCCGGACTGTCCGAGGCCGAGCTCGCCCAGGTCTTCGCGCCCCGCGTGCGTGGCGCGGCCAGCAATGCTTCCTGAATCAGGGTCGCGAAATCGCTCAGACCCTAGCAGCCTGTCGGACTTGCTCCTCGAAGTAGCCCCTTGAGGGCCACCCGAAGGCCGTTTGTTGCGTAAACGAGACGATTTTCGGCAAAAAGCGCACATTTCTCTGGTTTTTCCCTTACTGCGGACGCAATACGGCCATGCGTTTTAGATTCCACGCCAGGCACACCAGAGTCCATTCGCCCTGAACGTTGTCCAATCCGCGGGTCAGGAATTGGCGGAATCCCATGACGGATTTGATGATGCCAAAGACCGGTTCGACGGTGCTCTTGCGCAGCGCATAGGCGGCTCTACCGGCCCCGGTCTTGAGGCGGCGCGTCATGCGTTGCACCGGGGTCGGGTTGGCGGGCAGTTCGGGTGGTTCGTCGAAGCGCTCTGAGACAGGGGGATGGTGTTCATCGCGCTTGACCGCCATCAGCGGCTCGATGCCGGCGGCCTCGCAGGCGTCCACCAAACGCTGGGGGTTGGCGCGACCCACGGTAGCCCGCAAACCTACCGCGTGCAGGCCGCCAACCGGGGGGCAGACGTTCTTCTATTGCGTCACCCCCGTGACGACCTTCGTGGGGAGCTCCACGACCGGCGCGGAGGTCTGCTCCACAGGCTTGACCATCGACGCCGAACGCCTGACCTGGTATGTGGATCTCAACGCCCAGGGTGCCCAGGATGGCCGCGCTTGGGCAGATGCCTTCCCGACACTGCAGGATGCCCTGACGGTCTCGCGCTCCGGCGACGATCTCTGGGTCGCCGCCGGACTCTATCGCCCGGACGATCAGGGCCTTGGCGATCCCGACGCCAGCTTCGTCATCCCCCAGCGGGGTGGCGGTCTACGGCGGCTTCGCGGGCACGGAGAGCACGCTGGCGGAGCGCGACTGGCGCGACCACCGCGCCATCTTGAGCGGCGATTTCGACGGCGACGACCAGACCGACGCGGCGGGCGTGACCGAGGACTGCGCCGATGTCGTCGGCACCAACAGCCGGCATGTCGTCCAGACCCGCGACGTCGATTCCACGACCCTGATCGACGGCTTCACCATCACCGCCGGCGCGGCCGACACCAACGGCGGCGGCTGGCTGAATGTCGGCGGCGATCCAATCCTGACCAACCTGCGCTTCCAGGGCAACTGCGCCACGTCAGCGGCGGGGCGCTCTACAACCAGGACGGCAGCCCAACCATCGCCAACGGCCTGTTCAGCGGCAATGCCGCTAAAACGAGCGGTGGCGCCATCGGCAACGCCGCCGTGGACACCTTCGAGATCTCTCCAACCCTGACCAACGTCAGCCTCATCGGCAACCGGGCGCCACGGGGCGCGGCCATCAACTCGGCGGGTCTCCCCCGTATCAGGGTTTCACCCAAGCTGACCAATGCTCACGGTTCGCCCATTTTGACAGCTGATTACCCGGATTGGGCGCCCACGCCGAGATAGAGATCCTGCGGAAAGTCGAGCAAGCTGACAATGCGCGACTGCACGGCGTTCAGTGGGGTCATGTTGAGCCAGTCCGTGCCG
>NZ_CAIPNF010000191.1 GCF_903866365.1 uncultured Thiocystis sp. | reverse complement strand
GACCGACTGCGAAGCGGGCGCTAGCGCGAGCAAGGGAACGTGCGGACGCACGGCTCCCCCGATATACTGACTCGCGCCGGTGCTCGGACCCTTCAGCGGTCGGAGCTTAGTCCTGGAGTGCTGATACACTCCAGGGACGGCGAGACTCTACGCGGTGTCGACGCGCGGAATCAACAGCAAGCGGCTCGCCCTTGTCCGGCGGGCCGTTTTCGTATGCGGTGGCGCGTCGCATCAGGACGCCTCCACGGGACGCACTGTCTGACGGCGCCGCGCGGTCGGATCTTCGCTCGTCGAACGGTAGACCGGCAGCGCCGCGAGCAGCGCGAGTACGTCAGATTTCCGGTAACGCACTGCATTGCCAATTTTCAGATAGGGAACGCCATCCCCTGACCAGCGGTCGCGCTCCATTTTCGCGACGGAGCAGTCAAACACAGCGGCAACCGTGCGCTGGTCAAACAGTGCGCTGTCCGGCGCGGACGTAAACTCGTGGATCAGATCGGTCCGGGGAGTGCGGGCGGTCGATGTCATCTGGATACCTCTTACTCAGTTGGATGTCAGCGCAAGAGTTAACCAGAAAACATAATAAAGACAAGTGGTTATCGGTTAATCCGCCGGCTTACCGTTGTTGCTTGACATAGCGTATATTAACGTGTTAAGCGAGCGATGATTCTGGCGGACGCCGGGTTAGCTCGACCACCTCCGCCGTCTCCTGGACGCCCGCCGCCTTCAAGATGAAGTCTTCGATCTGTTGCATCGGGCGGCGCAGTCGCTCGACGTCCGCGATGATGTAGCCGGCGGTGACATCGCTGCCCATCCGATGGTTGAGCAGTCGTTTCAGGGCGTAAGCGGGGATGTCGAGCGACTCCGCGACGGTGATAAAGGTCCGCCGCAAGTCGTGAGGCGTAAAGTCCACGCCACTGTGGGCGATGACGTGGGCGATTTGCTTACGTGGTTCGATCAGATAGCCGGTCTTGCCATCACCGGGGAAAACGTAAGGGGAAAGCCTCGCCGCGCCTTGGCGCTGGGTCAGTCTTGCGTGCAGAACGCTGGGCAGTGGTAGAAGGTGGTCGTGGTGATTCTTGGGGTCGATGACGAGCAGGGTATGATCGGCGAGGTCGACGTGCTCCCAGGTTAATTTCGCCGCCTCGTGCTTGCGCAGTCCAGTGAAGAGCATCAAGCACAGGAAGTCCCGCACCGTCTCGGATTTCAGGGACATGACCCCGGCATACCAGGCGCGCAACTGGTGCGTTTTGATCACGCTCTGGCGGCGGTCGATGCGATACCAGGCGCGGGTTGCCGATAATCGGCGCACGGGGTTTTCAGGAAAGATCGTGCGTCCACGGGCGTCCTCGTAGGTGTTCGCCGCGAAATTGAAAACCGCGCGCAGGACGCGCATGAACAAATTGGCGGTCGCCTTCCCGCGCGTCTCCGCCAGTTGACGGTGGCGTTTTTCCACCATGTCCTTGGACAGGTCTTTCAGCGCTCGTCCCTGCCAATCGTCGAATCCGAGACGCATGGCGTCCCGGTAACCCCGCAGCGTTTTCGGGGTGAGGTTTTTGCGTGCGATCAGGTAATCCTCGAAGGCTTGAGCCAGGGTCACGCCGATCGCCTGAGACTCCTTTTTCTCCGCCTCGGGGTCACGCCCCGCCGCAATCATGCCGAGCCGCTTTTGGGCCAGCTTGCGGGCCTGTTCGACCGTGAGATTCGGATACCGCCCCAACGTTTTCCGGCGCGTCTTGCCGTTGACTTTGGTCTCCACGATGAAAGCGCAGGCTCCAGTCTCCGTGATCCGCACCGCGAAGCCGATCAACTGGTCATCGCGGTAGAAGGCTTGAGCATGTTTGGCTGGGGGGATCGGCACGGGCGACGGAAGGTTATCGACGCTCGATTTGGTCAGACGCATGAAAACTCCCAAAAAGCAGTACGGATGTAGACCCAGTGTAGACCGAGTAGATCAAACTCGCGCTGTCTTTTTCGGATAGAATCCAACTCGACTCTAACTTATCTGCCCGTTTTTAATCGTTTTTTAGTACGATTTAGGATAATTTAGGACGCCCTAAAACAACTTGAATTCTAATTTGTAATCAGCAGGTCGTCGGTTCGAATCCGACCGTCAGCTCCATAAAAACAACGGCTTAGACGCAAAACGTCTAGGCCGTTTTTCTTTGAGCAACCAATGAGCAACCAATCGGTTGGCTCTGCGAATGCCGACAGCCTCGGTTTTTTCTTGAATCCGACCATCCGATCACACACCCGTCAAATCGCCGCCAATCATTTTCTCCGCCCTTGATTGACGTGAGCGAGCGTCGTTGGCCATTCGCCTTGCTCGGCGACCGGTGAACTATGGCGCGACCTCTCGGCCCGCTCTGCCAATCTTTGTGCGTCAACCCGGTGTCATGGGGATCCTTTCCAGAACGAGGGCATGTCCACGTCGTCCGGCTCGTGGGCGAGCGCCGGTTGAAGGCCGCAAGGGGTGGATCGTGCTGGCATCGAGCGGGTGTGCCTGACGCGCGAATGGGACGGGCAGTGTGGGAGATCGTTGGTGAGCAGACCATCGAAACGGTCGTCAGCCGCGCCCGGTCGGAATCGACGCCCAGCACCGATGGGCCGCACGTCCCGCTTCGCGTCAGCGTCACCCCCACACGCGATGCCGAGTGCCTCTGGCCGCGATGACCGCCGGCGGCAGGTGCGTCATGGTCAGCGATCGCCGCGACCAACTCAAGGCCGCGATGGCGTGACGATCGCCTGGAGTGAATGGCAAGCCGCCGCCCCGACCCTGCCGAAGGTCTGGTTGGACCGAGTCGCACGTTGGCCGTCCGCTGGCCGCCAAGGGCGGCGGCGACGCGACCACCTCCAGGCCGCGCGCCTTCCCCTCCACGGCGATCGGCTGGGCGTCGTCCGACGCGAAACGCCGCTTCAATTCGCCCGTCCGAACACCTCTCCCCGCTCTCTGTCAATTGGAAAACCTCGATATTAATTCTACTTTGTTAGCTTGACATAAGCTTATGATTTGCCAATATTATTTTCAGGGCAAAATTATATTTGGAAATAGCAGATCATGGCTAACGCGATTGGTAGCGAAACCG
>NZ_CAIPNF010000190.1 GCF_903866365.1 uncultured Thiocystis sp. | reverse complement strand
GATCGAACCGCAGAAAACGCGCCCGTTCGCCGTGGAGCAGCGCGCCCGTGGTGACCATTTCGGTATAGAGAAGCGTGTGACGGGTGATCAGACGCAGAAAAAAACGGAAGTGCCGATCCGTCCAGTCGAGCATCGGGGCGATGGCGAGCCGGCGGGCCTGTGTCAGTGACGCGGCGACTCGATTTGACGTGTCGGGCATGATCAGATTCTTTGATGGATGTCTCAATTCGTTCGTCGCTTGTTTGCCAAAGTATTCACCACAAACGCAGTGGCGGCGGTACCGGAAGCCGCCGAGCGAACGAGACTGAACAGTGACCGTCACCGGAGAGAGTCATGATTACATTTCCAATCCCACCCGGAATATCCCAGGCCGACCTCGCGGACGAGACGACCATGCTGTTCGACTATGGCGATTGCGTGGCGCTCTATAGTCATCCGCATGGCATGGGAGGTGTCTATCGACTGGATCCGGGGGTCTGGCAATTATGGTTCCCGATCGGTTTAGAGGAGTTCTCGACCGCCATGATGCGTTTTCTCAAGGCCCATGGGCTATTGGATCAGACCGGATGCTCGTTCGTCATGCCGGCGCCTTCGATGCGGCTCAATTGATCGGCGAGCAGACCCCAACGCGGTAGGAGTGGTTTGCAAATGCGCTCCTGCCGCCGGGATCCGGTTTTCCGAAATCGCGTTTAAAGGGCGTCGCCCGGACGCCTCACTGGCACCTTCAGCGTCACCAGTTCCTCCGCGCTGCTAGGGTGAATCGCGACGGTCGCGTCGAGATCCGCCTTGGTCGCGCCCATCTTCACCGCCACGCCGAACCCTTGCAGCATCTCGTCGACGCCATCGCCGATCAGATGAATGCCGACGACGCGCTCTTCGGGACCGGTGCAGACCAGTTTCATGGCGGTCTTGGGTCCATGCGCGTTGAGCGCGTAGCGCATGGGGGTGAAGCGGGTCTCGTAAATCGTCAGGGTGTCGCCGAAACGTTCGCGCGCCTCGGGCTCGGTCAGGCCGACCTTGCCGAGCGGCGGATGGGTGAAGACCACGGTCGGGACGTTGTCATAGTCGAGCTTGAGCGTCGGCTTGTCGTTGAACAGGCGTTCGGCAAGACGGCGTCCGGCGGCGACCGCGACCGGGGTCAGTGGCTCGCGGCCGGTGACGTCGCCGATGGCGTAGACGCCAGCGACATTGGTGTTCTGGAAGGCGTCGGTCGGGATGATGCCGTTGGGCTTGAACTCCACGCCAGCGGCGTCCAGGTCGAGTTCACGGGTATTGGGCGCGCGGCCGACGGCCCAGACGATCTGGTCGAATCCGGTGAGACGTTCGCCGCCGCGGGCGGCCAGCGTGAGACCGTCCGCATCCTGTTCGAGCGCGGCCACCTCGAATTCCAGCCTGATCTTGATGCCGTGCGCCTCCATGTTCTCGCGCAGCGTCGCGCTGATCAGCGGATCGAACAGCCACAGCAGCCGATCTTCCAGTGCGACGACCGTGACCTCGGTGCCGAAGGCGCTCAGCACGCCCGCCAGTTCGACGCCGATATAACCGCCGCCGACGATGGCCACGCGCTTGGGCTGGGTCTCCAGCCGAAAGAATCCATCGGAATCGATGCCGAGTTCCGCCCCCGGCATGCGCGGCACGATGGGCCGACCGCCGCTGGCGATGACGAGATGATCGGCGCTGTACTGCCGGTCGCCGACCGCGATGGTGTGAGCGTCGACGAAGCGGGCCTGACCATGGATGCGGGCGATGCCCTGTTCCTCGACATAGCCGTCCCAGTAGTTGTTGATATTGGCGACATAGCGATTGCGTCCCGCGATCAGCGCCGGCCAGTCGAGACCCTCCGAGTGCGCGCGCACCCCGAAATCGGGCGCCCCGGCGACCGCCTCGGCCAGACTGGCCGCGTACCACATGACCTTTTTCGGGACGCAGCCGGCGTTGACGCAGGTGCCGCCGAGTTTGTTGGACTCGACGATGGCCACCCGCTGGCCGAACTGCGCGGCCTTTTCAGCCACTGCCAGGCCGCCGCTGCCGCCGCCGATGGCGATCAAATCGAAGTGTTGACTCATGCTGCTTTCCTCGCGATGACGACCCGATTGCGCCCTTGCTGTTTTGCCGCGTAGAGCGCCTGATCGGCCCATTGAAAGAATTCGTTCGGTGAGAGGGCGATGCCGTTTGCAGGTGGAGCGAAGGTCGCCACCCCGAGGCTGACGTAAACCGGGCAAAGCTGCCATTCGCTCCCGGCGACCTGTAATCGTAACCGCTCCGCCGTCCGCGCCGCCTGCGCCTCGGTCGTGTCAGGCAGCAGAATGCAAAATTCCTCGCCGCCATAGCGCGATGCCTGATCGCCCGCGCGGACGAATTGCCGCAGGATGTCTCCCAATCGCCGCAGGACAGCGTCGCCCGCCGTGTGTCCATACGAATCTATTTGGAGTGGGTTTCGCCACGGGTTGTAACCGCAAGCAAGGTTCATGGATGAAGGCGGGAGGTGCTTTGCGTCCGTCCGGGAATGTTTCGAGTCACGCGCGTCCCGCGCTGGCGCGGGACGCCGATCCTCGATTAGCGAGCCTTCAGCCATTCCTCCAGCTTATCCGAGCCGCCGATCAACTGTCCGTCGATAAAGACCTGCGGCACCGCCGTGGCGTTGGCGATCGCGCGCAGGCTCATATCGGTGTAATCGCGGTTGAGCAGCAATTCCTCGTAGGCGATCCCGGCGGCTTTGAGCGCCTCCTTGGCCTTGGCGCAGAAGGGGCAGCCGTTGCGGGTCATCACCGTGACGTTGAGCGGCTTGGGGGCGTCGGGGGCGATGTAGTTCAGCATGGTGTCGGCATCGGAAACACCGAAGGGGTCGCCGTCGACCTCGGGCTCGATGAACATCTTTTCGACCACGCCATCGCGCACCAGCATGGAATAGCGCCAGGAACGCTTGCCGAAACCGAGATCGTCCTTCTCCACCAGCAGACCCATGCCCTCGGTGAATTCGCCGTTGCCGTCGGGGATGAATCGCAGGTTCTCGGCGTTCTGCGTTTTCTGCCACTCGTTCATGACGAAGGTGTCGTTGACCGACATGCAGACGATGTCATCGACGCCGTGCTGCTTGAAGACCGGCATCAACTGGTTGTAGCGCGGCACATGCGAGGAGGAGCAGGTGGGCGTGAAGGCGCCTGGCAGCGAGAAGACCACCACGGTCTTGCCGGCGAAGATGTCGTCGGTCGTTACGTCGACCCATTCATGACCCTGGCGGGTGTGGAAGGTGACCTGAGGGACGCGGCTTCCGGTACGATCCTGCAACATGTCGATACTCCGATGGTTGATGAGATGGATGGGGTGGACAAGGTTGGGTTGAAGGCTTGGTTGGCGGGTCGATGCCGCCAGCGAAACGAACGATAAAGCACATCGAGCGATATGGGAAATCGATAATAAAGATCGTCGCGATACATTCTGACGATCAACCGGGCTGCGCCAGTCGTGAACAACGTCGCTCGGCGGGATGCGGTTGCAAGCGAGTCTAACCCGCGCTCTGAGTGCGGGCGTTTGCGTGAAGGATCAAGTGATCGTCGGCAAAATCGTTCCCGCTGTCCCATCGCAATGCCGCGTTGGTCTCATCACGCGCAGCGCCAATGCCATTCCGAAATCCTGGTCTTCTGGCCCCGGTCATCGCGAGCGCGCATGAAAATGCCCGTCCATCTGAAAAGTAATTGATCGATATCAACGTGATCGGCTTTCCCCCTGCCTAATCTTTGACTCGCGGTCTGGGCATTCAGTCCCGGCCTGTCTCAAAATCAACCTTCGAGGGAGGTGAACCATGATGACGACAAAACGCTTGATGCTGGCCGCCACCGTTGCGGGGGTCTCCGCGCTTGGCTCCCTGCCCGCCAACGCCTTCTGGGGCTGGAATCCGTTCAATTGGGATGACGGTCCCTGGGGCGGTCCCTGGGGCGGCGGTCCCTGGTATGGCGGTCCCTATTATGGGTATCCCTATGGTGGCTATGGCTACCCCTATGGCGGCTACGGCGTCCCCTACGGTTGGGGTGCGCCAGTCTATGGTTATCCTGGCTACGGATACCCTGGCTACGCCTATCCCGCGTATCCCTATCCGTCGACCGCGCCGCAGCCCGACACGACTCCCGCGAAATAATCGGCCGTTCGCTCCCCCGCGGTTGCCCGCGCCCCGGAGCGCGGGCAGCGACGCCCCGCGCGGATCCGCTCGCCCGGCACTTCGCCGCCGCGCGCGCATCTTGTTATCATCCCCGTCTGCCGTTCCGTCGCCATCGGGTCAACCGATGGGCCGGCCGTCCACCGTCCGATGAAGGAGAGACACTATGCGCTTACTGGTGGGTGACATCGGTGGGACCAAGACGGCACTCGGCGTCGCCCAGACCGATGGCGAGAGCGTGACGCTGACTGAGCCGAGACGTTACCCGAGCGCGGCCTTCGAGTCGCTCGATCAGATCGTGCGCCGCTATTGCGGTGAGACGGGGTTGATCTGTCGTTTCGCGGCCTTCGCGGTCGCCGGCCCCATTCAGGAGCGTCGCTGCGAGACCACGAACCTGCCCTGGATCCTGGATGCCGACGCACTGGAGCAATCGTTCGGATTTTCCGGCGTCTATCTTTTAAACGATCTGGAGGCGGTCGCCTGGGGCGTGGACGCGCTCGGGCCTCAGGATCTGGCCGTGATCCATCCCGGCGATGGGATCGGCGTGGGCAATGCCTGCGTGGTGGCCGCCGGCACCGGTCTGGGTCAGGCGGGCCTGTTTTGGGACGGGGTGCGGCATCATGCCTTTGCGACCGAGGGCGGACATACCGATTTCGCGCCCGCCGACGACCTGGAATTCGCGCTTCTCGCCCATCTGAAGGCGCGCTTCGGACGGGTGAGTTGGGAGCGCGTGGTGTCGGGGATGGGCATCGCCAATCTTTACGAGTTTCTGCTGACCCATCATGGCGCCGAGCCACCGGCCTGGCTGAGGCAGGCGATTGCCGAAGGAGGCGATACCGCGGCGGCGGTCGCCCAGGCGGCGGCCGACGAACGTTGTCCGCTCTGTGTCGAGACCATGGCGCTGTTCATGCGTCTGTACGGGCGTGAGGCGGGGAACATGGCCTTGAAACAGATGGCCCTGGGCGGCGTCTTTCTGGGTGGCGGCATTGCCTTGAAGAATCTGTCGGCCGTGCGCAACGGGCAGTTTCTTGAGGGTTTTTTCGAGAAGGGTCGAATGGAGCCGCTGATGCGTCGGATGCCGGTTCGCGTGATCCTGCAACCCCATACGCCGTTGCTGGGCGCGGCGCGTTTCATGGCCTCGCAATAAGGACATCGATCATCACGCTGCATGCGAATCGGTCGGGAGAAGACGTCATGATTATTGAACTGAACATCTCGGGCATGAACTGTCAGCACTGCGTCAAGGCGGTGACGGAGGCCATTCGGTCGGTACCAGGCGTCGAGTCGGTCGAGGTGGATCTGGCACGGGGGCTGGCGCGGGTCGCGGGTTCGGCGGACGCGAACGCGCTGATCGCCGCCGCGATCGCCGCCGGCTATGGCGCGGAGCCGGCCTGAGCGATGGCGCGTTTTGCGAGGGCACCGGGGGCAACACGGCGAACATCGTTTGCGGGAGGAGCGGGACAGGGGCTTTTCGTCCGTTTCCTGCTGGTCGTGCTCCTGCTGCCGACCGGGTTGGTGCATGCGCTGACGCTCGACGTCAAGGTCGAGGGACTCGAAGGTCAGCCGCAGGCCAATGTCCTGGCGCTCCTGGCGATCCATCAGGAGCGTGCTGACCCTGAGCTGACGCCGGAGCGTGTCCTCGGTCTGCATCGTCTGGCGCCCGAGCAGATCCGCGAGGCGCTGGCGCCGTTCGGCTTCTATCGCGTCGCGGTCGAGGACCGCCTGGAGCCGCCCGCCGCCGCCGACGGACGCTGGACAGCGGTCTACCGGGTCGCGCCGGGAGCGCCGGTCAAGATCGGCTCGGTGGACTATCAGGTGACGGGCGAGGGCGCCGACAACCCCGCCTTCCCGAAGGAATTCCCCATGCGGGTCGGCGATGTCTTGCTGCATGCCGCCTATGAAAAGGCCAAATCCGATCTTCGCTATACCGCTTCGTCAGAGGGGTATCTGGACACTCAGTTGCTGCGCCATCAGGTGCTCATCGACCCGGTTGCCTACGATGCGCGGGTTGAATTCCATCTGGACACCGGTCCGCAATACCGGATTGGCGCGGTCAGTTTCAAACAGGATCTGCTCGACGAAGGATTGCTGCGCCGCTATGTGAAATTCAAGCCAGGCGTCGTCTATGACCCAGATCTGCTGCTTGGTTTGCAGGGCCGTCTGCTCGGCACCGAATATTACAGCGATGTCGAAATCGTGCCGCTGACGGATCAGGCAGGTCCGAACCATGAGGTGCCGATCGAGGTGATCGCCAAACGCAACCTGCCGAACAAATATCGCATTGGCTTGGGGTACGCGACCGATGTCGGGCCGCGTCTGAGCATGGACTGGCACCGCCGCTATCTCAATCGCTGGGGGCATAAACTGCGCACCGAACTGAGTCTGGCGCCGGCGCTGTCGAATCTGGAGCTGGACTATCGTATCCCGATCCAGGATCCCACCCGCGACTACATCATCGTCAAACCTCAGTCGACTTACACGGATACCGCAACCCGCAAGGGGTGGGTGCATACGATTCAGGCAGCCCACTCCACCCTGACCCCGCGCGGCTGGCGTCGCAATCTCGGGCTCGATTATCGGTACGAGGATCTGGAACTGACGGACGATGCGTCCGCTTCGCCCGGCGCAACCAGCGAACTGGTGCCGAATTTCTCCTGGTCGAAAACGGTCTCCGACGACCCGATCAATACCAACCGCGGCTATCGGATCAAGTACAGCCTGTTGGGTGCCGTGGAGGGTCTGGTCTCCGAAGCCTCCTATCTAAGCGGTCAGATCCAGTTCAAATGGGTCCGGCGCTTCGCCGAACGCTATCGCTTCATCACCCGGACCGACCTGGGCGCGACCCTGGCCGACAGCGTCGACGATCTGCCGGCGAGTCGGCGTTTCTATGCCGGCGGCGACAATTCCATCCGCGGCTGGGGATTCGATGCGCTGGGTCCGAATGACCCCGACACGGATGCCGCGGTCGGCGGTCGTTATCTGGCGGTGGGGAGCCTGGAACTGGAGCGCCAGATCAAAGGCCCCTGGAGCGCGGCGATTTTCACCGATTTCGGCAACGCCTTCGATCCGGACTACGAACAGCGCTTCGCGCAGAGTGCCGGGTTCGGCGTGCGCTGGGCCTCGCCCATCGGACAGGTCCGGCTGGATCTCGCCTTCGCCTTGACCAAGGATCAGGGCGATGACGAGGGCGGATTGCCGCCAGCCCGACTGCATATCGTGATCGGGCCGGATCTTTGACGACTCTCCGGGCTGAAGACCCGGAGATTCTCGACCTCACGGTCGGAGGTTTCTGTTTCGCTGAAGATTGCCCAGGGGAAATGGCTTGGTTTTCGCCGCAAAACTCCCGCAGTGGGGAGCTTTACGGCTGCGAGCCGACGCCATGCTCCCCCAGGTCTCACATCCTCTCCGCAGACTTCACATCCCGCTCGCCCAGCGGTAGGTCTTACGACAGGGCAATTCTACTCAAAACGGCGAAAGCAGGCTCGATTTTGAACCGCCCTTCAGGGCGGGGTTTCAATCGGAGGAAATTTTGATGAGCGAGCGATCAGACAGCGATTCCGTCGCCCTAGATGGGGGCTTGGAACCGTCTTCCGAGGGGGCGGACGTCCCGCCCGCGGACGAAAAGGACGCCCGTTCCCCATCGCCTCGCCGCTGGCGCCTGCCTTGGCTGATCGCCGTCCCGCTGCAACTCCTGCTGGTCCTGATTCTGCTGATCGGGCTGACGCTCGGCACCCAGACCGGTCTGCGCGTCGCCATCGCGCTCGCCGAGGATCTGGTTCCGGGCATCCTGAGCGTCGCGCAGGTCGATGGGCGGGCGTTGGGTCGACTGCATCTGGCAGGGATCAAGATGCGTCTGCCGGCAATCGACCTGACGATCGGCACGCTCGACCTCGACTGGTCGCTCCGGTCGGTTTTCTCCGGGATCCTGTCCGTCCGCCAACTGGCGGTGCGCGACCTCGATCTGGTGGTCGCGCCCAGCCTGGATGAGGAAAAGGAGCCTTTTGTCCTGCCGGAAATTGTGCTGCCGCTGCGGGTCGAACTCGGTGACGTCCTGGTCGAACGCCTCAGGGTCTTCGCGCCGGGCGAGGAGAAACCTGGATTCGTCCTTGATCGTGCCATGCTCAGCGCCCATGCGCAGGGGAGCGAAGTCAACCTGACCCGCGTCGAGGTGCGGATACAGAGCCTCCAGTTCAGCGCCATCGCCCAGGGTCGCGCCAATCTGCTGGGCCATTATCCCCTGGATCTGGATCTCGATTGGGACATGAGCATGGCGCCCGCGGTCCAATTGACCGGCAAGGGCCGCATCGGGGGCGATCTGCAGCGGCTGACGATCCAGCATCGTGTCACGGGCGCGGTCGAGGTGGAGTTGGATGCCCATGTTCAGAATGTCCTGGAACGTCCGAGTTGGGATGGGCTGATCAAGATCCCGCAGGTCGATCTGCCCGCCTTCCGACCGGATTTGCCCGCCGTGGAGACCGTCGCGCGACTGGAGACGCGCGGCAATCTGGACGCGGCGACGCTCACCGGCACCGTCGATGCCCGCGCGCCGAATCTCCCGGATTTCGGGCATCTGGCCGTCGCGCTGGAGGTGCTCTGGAAGGAGCGCGTGCTCTCGATCCGCGCGCTGGAACTGACCGAGCAGGTGTCCGAGGCCGTTTTCAGCGCCCAGGGACAGGTCGATCTCAATCCCAGCCTCGGCCATTTTTCGCTCAAGGGAAACTGGAAACGTCTGCGCTGGCCCCTGATCGGCGATCTGGTGGCCCAGTCG
Source organism: uncultured Thiocystis sp. (assembly GCF_903866365.1). Taxonomy (GTDB): domain Bacteria; phylum Pseudomonadota; class Gammaproteobacteria; order Chromatiales; family Chromatiaceae; genus Chromatium. The sequence goes on along the minus strand of NZ_CAIPNF010000190.1, from coordinate 18,232 downwards.
CCGCGGGGCGAACTGGAGCTGTCCGGAGATTTCGACGCCTTCGCGTATGCGCTGTCCACCGAGGCGCTGGGGCCGGGTTTCCCCGCCGCCAGACTGACGTTGCAAGGCAGCGGCAAACCCGAAAGCACACACCTCGACACCCTGAGGATCGAGGCGCTTGGCGGTTTGCTCGAAGGCTCTGGCGATCTGACCTGGTCGCCCGCGCCGACCTGGAACCTGACGCTCGTCGGTCGGGATCTCAATCCGGGTGAGTTTGTCGCGGGGCTGGAGGATCGACTGAGCCTGCGGTTCGCCAGCCAGGGCGGGCTGGACGGGTTCGACTATGACCTCGCCGCGACGACGGTCGGCCCCGGTCTGCCGCCGGCGACTCTGACCCTGAACGGGACCGGCGACCGGAATCGCACCGATCTGAACGCCCTGCGTCTGGACCTTTTGGATGGCCGCATCGACGGGCAGGCCAAGGTCGCCTTCGCGCCGCGCCTGACCTGGGAGGCCAGTCTCGCGCTGGCCGGCATCAATCCAGGCGCTTATGCCCCGGACTGGCCCGGCCGGATCGATGGCCGGCTGACGAGTCAGGGCACGTTGGAAGACGACGGCCCGACGCTCACGGCGGTCATCGAAGGCTTGCAAGGGACGCTTCGGGGCTATCCGGTTGCCGCCGCCGGAACCCTGGCAATAGCCGGTAAAACGCTGCGTATCGAAGGTCTGACAGCCGAGTCCGGACCCAGCCGCGCGCGGATCGATGGCATGATCGACGAGCGCCTGGAGCTTGCGTTCGCGCTGGAGTCGCCCGACCTGGCGAGCCTGCTGCCGGAGGCTCGGGGGCGCCTGACAGCGACCGGCAAGATCCAGGGGACGCTCGACGCACCCCGGATCGCCCTGGATCTGTCGGCGACCGACGCCGAGCTGGCGGGGCAGGGGATCGCCTCGCTGTCCGGGACCGCCGAGGTGGATCTGGCCCCGAATGGCCGGTTCGCGCTCCAGTTGGACGGCAAGAACCTGTTCGCGGGCGGGATGCAGTGGAGCACGCTGGCGCTGCGCGGAGACGGCTCCATGCCGGATCACCGGCTCTCGGCCTCCCTGAGCGGCGATCCGCTCTCGCTCACTCTCGCCGCGACCGGCGCGCTGGCGGCGGGCGGCGCCTATCGCGGACAGCTCGCGACGCTCGATCTCAAGACAGCGGATTTTGGGGCCTGGCGTCTGCAACGTCCGACGCCCTTCAGTCTGGAGCAACCCAAGATCGCCGCCGGCCCGCTCTGTCTCCGTCACGACAAGGGTTCCGGGGGTTGCGTGACCTTCGACCAAGCCGATGCCGGGCAATGGACCGCCGGTATCGATCTGGATAAGTTTGACTTCAATCTGCTGGCGGGTCTGCTTCCCGAAAACCTGACCGCCGAGGGCGGCGCCAGGCTCAAGGGGCGCTTCCAGGCGGCGGCTGGGGTACTCGACGGCACCGCGACGGCGGAGATTCCGAACGGGCGGGTCCGTCTCGCGCTGGGCCAGGGAAAAAGCGAGACGCTGGATTTTTCCAACACCCGTCTGACGCTCGATGCCGGCGCGCGGGGATTGTCCGCCCGGCTCGGGCTGTCGCTCAAGGAATTGGGCGAGATCGAGGGCGATCTGAATCTGCCCGGCTGGCGGCTCGATGCCCCGGCCCGTCCGGGTCAGCCGTTGAATGGGCGTGTCCGGGCCAATGTCCAGGGGCTGGCGCGGATCGCCAATCTGCTCCCGGACATCAGCAAACTGAGCGGCGCCCTGGATGCCGATCTGACCCTGGGCGGCACCCTGGCCGAACCTGGCGTCAAGGGCCGGGCGAACCTTCGCAACGTCAACTTCGAGGTGCCATTGATCGCGCTCAAGGTGAAGGATCTGAACCTGAGCGCCATCGCCCCGACGCTCGAACGCATGGAGTTGCAGGGACAGGCGAGCATCGGCGGCGGTCGGCTGGAACTGTCCGGCGACAGCCGTTTCGGCGGCGGCGGTTTCGCCGCCCGGCTCAAGGCGTCCGGGGAGCGGCTCCAGGTGGCCAACACGAAGGAGTATTTCGCCATCGTCTCGCCCACCTTCGACCTGGAGGCGACCTCCAAGGGGGCATCGCTGCGCGGCGAGATCCGCGTCCCCGAGGCGCGCATCCGTCCCCGTGCGATTCCGGCCGGAACCATCTCGCCATCGAGCGATGTCGTCCTGGAAGATCCGTCGGCCTCGCCCAGTGCAAGCAATCAAAAACCGCCCTATCCGCTGTATCTGGATATCCGGCTGGTATTGGGGGATGAAGTGACCATCGATGCCTTCGGCGTGCGCGGTCGTCTGGCGGGCAACCTGAGTGTCCAGCAAACGCCGGGCAAGGACATGCTCGGCGATGGTCAGTTGCAGATCGTCGAGGGCGAATACCGTCTCTCCGGCGGATTCGGGCTGGCCGCCGAACTGGGCGCCCCGCTGACGATCACCCAGGGCCGTCTGCTCTTCGCCAAGAGTCCGATCGGCAACCCCGGTCTGCTACTCCAGGCCGAGCGCGAGGGCGGCGATACCACCGCCGGCGTGCGGGTGCTCGGTACCCTGCGCAATCCCAAGCTGGCCTTTTTCTCCGAAAGCGATCCCGGTATGACCCAGGCCGAAATCACCAAATACCTCATGACGGGGATCCCGCCCTCCGCGAACGACCGGAGCGACCAGGCCGGACTTGCGGTGGGCACCTACATCGCCCCAAAGATTTATATGGAATACGAGAGCGGACTCGGCCAGGAGGATAACAAGGTCCGGTTGCGGTATGACCTTTCCCGTCATATCGAACTGCAAACCGAAACCGGCGAGAATCCAGGTGCCGATATCTACTTCAAGTTCGAGAATTGAGCCGTGCTCTCGCATCCGCGCTATTGGCTGAGTTGGGTCGCCGTCGGGCTGATTCAGGGACTGGGACGGCTACCTTTTCCCGTGATCTGGGCGCTTGGTACCCTGCTGGGCCGCTTGGGCTATCGGTTTGCCAGCGCGCGACGACTGGTCGGGCGCCGCAATCTGGAGCTTTGTCTGCCCGACGCGAGCCCGGCCGAGCGCGAACGCATTCTCCGCGCCCATTTCGGCTGGCTCGGGGTCGCGGCACTGAGTCAGGGCGTGCGCTGGGGCATCTCGCGCGCGCGCATCGCCCGCCTGACGCTCATCCGCAACCGCGAATTCATCGATAGCTGCATCGCGGAAGGGCGTCCGGTGATTCTGCTGGCGCCCCATTTCATCGCACTGGAACTCGGCGGGGCGGCCTTTATGGCCCTGGTCCATCCGGGCGTCCATATGTATCAGAAGGTCCGCAACCCGGTCATGGATTGGCGGGTGCGAACCGCGCGCTGTCAGTTCGGCAGTATCCCGGTCGAGCGTCAGGACGATCTGCGCGGCTTGATCCGCGAGATCCGCAAGGGCGCGCCCTTCATCTATCTGCCCGATCAGGACGCCGGGCGGCGCGGGATCTTCGTTCCCTTCTGTGGTCAGCCCGCGGCGACCGTGCCTATGCTCGGACGTTTCGCGGCCCTGACCGACGCGGTCGTCATCCCGACCTTCGCGCGCTTCCTGCCCTGGGGGCGCGGGCTGGAAGTGATTTTCGATCCGCCGCTCGCGGACTTTCCCAGCGGCGATCCGCACCAGGACGCCGCACGCATGAACGCGGTCATCGAGGCGCGTCTTCACAGCATGCCGGAGCAGTATTTCTGGGTCCATCGACGCTTCAAGACTCGCCCGCCCGGCGAGCCGCCGATTTATCCGCCGAAACGGAGACGCCGCAAATGAGCCCAGTGAACGAGGAGACGAAAGGGCAGGGCGTCCCGCGGCTCGGACGCCCGCGCGATTGGGTTTTGGGCGGAATCTTGCTGCTGGCGCTGCTCGCGGCCGTGCAATGGACGATCGGCTGGGGACCGCTGCTCGCGCCCTGGCGCGAACTCTCGCCCTGGCTGCTGGGTTGGCTGTTTCTGCTGACGGCGCTCAGTTACGCACTGCGCGCGGTGCGGGTGAGCGACTATTTTCGACCCCGTTTCAGCGGGCAATTCCCCGCCGTGCTGCGTCTAAGCATCTTGCATAACACGGCGAACAATCTACTGCCCATGCGCGCGGGCGAGCTGGTTTTCCCCTGGCTGATGCGCCGTTATTTCGGGCATGGACTGCTGGATTCGGCCGCGGCGCTGCTGTGGATCCGGCTGCTGGATCTGCATTTCCTGGCGCTGATCGCGATCCTCATCCTGAATCTGAGCCGACCCTCCTGGATCTGGTGGGGCCTGGCCCTGCTCTGGGTCGCGGGGCTGGCGTTGATCGTGTTCGTCAGCGGGATGGGCGAGGCGGCGAGGCTGGCCGGAAACGGAAAGATCCGCTCGACCATTCGCCGGGTGCTGCTGGCCGCGCCCCGCGATCACTGGCTGGTCGCGCGGGTCTATGGTTGGACGGCCCTGATCTGGACTCTCAAGTTCGCGGCCTTCACCAGTCTGCTGAAGTTCTTTCTGCCATTGGATTTATGGCGTCTGCTCGCCGGGGTCATGGGTGCCGAACTTTCCAGCGTGTTGCCTTTCCACGGCATCGCCGGCAGCGGCAGTTACGAATTGGCGGCGGTCGCGGCGCTGGCGCCGCTGGGGGTCGATCCCAAACTGGCGCTGGCCGGCGCGGTCAACCTGCATCTGTTTCTGCTGGGAAGTACGCTGATTCTTGGCGGGCTGGCGTTTCTGTTGCCGAAGTCAGCGGGCAAGGCGGCGGTCGGTCAGGCTTTTTCGTAGGGCACTAAAAGACGTTCGAGCATCGGGAAATGTTTGCGATTGAGCGTGGCGAGTGTCGCGTCGAGCGAAAGCGCCGAGGCGGCGATGAGACAATCCGCGAGACCGGCGCCATGCGACTTCCCCCAGTCCCGACGCAGCAGTCCGCCCTGACGAGCGATCCGGTCGTCGATCGGAACTGTCTTGAACAACCCGAGAAAGGCGGTCAGCGTTTCCCGCTCGCGACCGTCGCGGACACCGGCGTAGAGTTCGGCGATTGTCATCGTGGAGAGATGAACGTCGCCCGCGAGCCCCGCGACCCACAAGACGGCTTCCCGCCGGTCCCGGAGAAAATCGATCAGAATGTCGGTGTCGACGAGGATCGGGCCTTGATTCACTGACCGCCTCGCTCAAACTCGGCCCGTAGCGCAAAGAGATCGGGAAGATCCTGGCGATCCCGCCAAAGGCCGCGTGCGGACTCAAGAATCGCCTGGCGATCGGTCGTCGTCTGCCGGTCGAGATAGGTATCGATGGCCTGACGGATCAATTCGCTCTGGTTCTTGCCTGTCACCTTTTTCAACTCGCGCAATTGGTGACTCTGGTCATGGGTCAGAAAAATTTGCGTTCGGATCATCGGAAATGAATGCCTTGATCAAGATGATGTATAAACTATACATCGTCTTAGCTGACCTCGCGATCCTCGACAAAACCAATTGATCGCCGCCGGAGAATAACGCTATTCTGTTGCGCTGCACAAAAAGGCGGCGCTCGGTGCCGATGGCCGTGATCGATGGGGTATCGTCGCGCCTTCGCCGCTCAATCCTGGGATCGCTCCGGTCTCGATGGAAACAGTCCGACATCCTGACTGCTCGCCCGCACGTTACCAAGGGAAAACGCATGCCAACCACCAGACCCGTCTTCCTGGAATTGTGGCGAATCCATCTGCCCATTCCTGGCTTTGTCTCCATCCTTCATCGTCTCAGCGGGATCCTGATGGTGCTCGCCATCCCGGTCGCCGCCATGCTGTTCGAGCAGGCGCTGTCCGGGCCGGACGGGTTCGCCGCGACCGCGGCGTTGCTGGATTCCTGGCCGGTCAGGCTGGTCCTGCTGTTACTGCTCTGGAGTCTGCTGCATCATCTGCTCGCGGGGCTCCGGCATCTGCTGATGGATCTGGATATCGGACTCGACCGGCCGGTCGCGCGACGCAATTCCTGGATCGTCCTGATCGCGGCGCTGGTGCTGCCGGTCCTGCTGCTCGCGCTCGGAGGGCTGACGCGATGAGTCGTCAAGCCTCCGGACTCATGGCATGGTTGATTCAACGCACCACGGCCGCTTATCTCGCGCTCTTTCTGGGCTATCTGCTGCTGCATGTCGTCTTCGATGCGCCCCGGGATCACGCGGCGTTGCTGGCCTGGGTCAATCGACCGCCGGTCGCCATCGGGCTGCTGCTGTGCGTGCCGCTGGTGCTGGCGCATGCCTGGGTCGGTCTCCGCGATGTGCTGATCGACTATGTGCATGCGCTCGGTTTGCGCATCGGTTTGATGATGCTGTTTGGCTTCGTTTTCATTGCCTCCGGACTCTGGGTCTTCAAGGCGATCGTCACCGCGGGTCTGAGGGGTTACGCATGAGTCTGCCAACACGTCATTTCGACGCACTGATCGTCGGCGCGGGCGGCGCGGGTCTGAACGCGGCTCTGCAACTGGCGAGCGCAGAGCTGCGCGTCGCCGTCGTCTCCAAGGTCTTCCCGACCCGCTCGCATACCGTGGCCGCGCAGGGCGGTGTCAACGCGGCGCTGGCCAATGTCATGCCCGATTCCTGGCACTGGCATATGTTCGATACGGTCAAGGGGTCGGACTATCTGGGCGATCAGGACGCCATCGAGTTCATGTGCCGCGAGGCGATCCCGACCGTTTATGAACTGGAACATGCCGGCGTGCCCTTTTCGCGGCTCGACAACGGCAAGATCTATCAGCGCGCCTTCGGCGGTCAGAGCCAGAACTTCGGCGGCGATCAGGCGGCGCGCACCTGCGCGGCGGCGGATCGCACCGGGCATGCGATCCTGCACACGCTCTATCAACAGAATATCCGCGCCCGCACCCATTTCTTCGACGAGTTCTTCGCGCTCGATCTGGTGCGCGATGCCGAGGGCGTCATCTGCGGCGCGCTGGTGCTGGAGATTGAGACCGGCGAGCCGCTGCTGATCGAATCCAAGGCGACGCTCCTGGCCACCGGCGGCTGGGGTCAGGTGTTCCGCACCACCTCCAACGCCCATATCAACACCGGCGATGGGGCGGCGATGGCGTTGCGGGCCGGGATTCCGTTGATGGACATGGAGTTCTTCCAGTTCCATCCGACCGGCATCGCCGGCAAGGGGATGCTGATCACCGAGGGCACGCGCGGCGAGGGCGGTTATCTGATCAACAAGGACGGCGAGCGGTTCATGGAACGCTATGCCCCGCGCGCCAAGGATCTGGCCAGCCGCGACGTGGTCTCGCGCGCCATCGTCACCGAGGTCAAGGAGGGTCGCGGCTGTGGCGAGCACGGCGATTACGTCATGCTCAAGCTCGATCATCTGGGCGAGGCGGTGATCTCCAAGCGGCTGCCGGGGATTCGCGAATCCAGCAAAATTTTCGCCGGTGTCGATCCCGTCATCGAGCCGATCCCGGTCTTTCCGACCGCGCATTACGCCATGGGCGGGATTCCGACCGACCGTTTCGGGCGAGTTGCCGTGCCGGTTGGTCACGGCTCGGAAGATGTCGTGGCCGGGCTCTACGCGGCGGGCGAGTGCGCCTGCGCCTCGGTCCACGGGGCCAACCGGCTCGGCGGAAACTCGCTGCTGGACATCCTGGTCTTCGGGCGTCTGGCGGGCAAGGACATCATCGATTATGTCCGCGAGAATCCCTATCAGCGCACGGTCGATTCAGTCAGTCTGGACCGGGCGATGGCGCGCCTGACACGCTGGGACCAGCAGGACGAAGGCATCCCGGTGCAGAAGATGCGCGCCGATTTCCGCAAGTGCATGGAAGACCATGCCGGCGTCTTCCGCACCGAAGCGATCATGACCGAGGGCTATCAGAAGCTCTGCGAACTGCGCGAGCGGCTCCCCGAGGTGCGTCTGACCGATCACTCCAAGGTTTTCAACACCGCGCGCATCGAGGCGCTGGAGCTTGAAAATATGATGGATGTCGGGATGTCCATTGCGGTTTCGGCGCTGCATCGCCAGGAGAGCCGCGGCGCTCACTCGCGGCCGGATTATCCCGAACGCGACGATCAGGTCTGGCTCAAGCACAGCCTCTACTCGCAAGACGGTGACCGCATGGATTACAAACCGGTGCGGACCAAGCCGCTGACGGTCGAGTCTTTCCCGCCGAAAGAGCGGGTGTATTGAATCGCGGCACCCCACACCTCATGGCCGAACACGACTCCTCCTACAAATTGCTGTTCTCTCACCGCGAGCTGGTCGCCGACCTGATTCGCGGCTTCGTCAACGAGGATTGGACGCAGTCGCTGGATTTCGACACCCTGGAACGAGTGCGCGAGATCGGCGTTTGCCACGACCTGCGCGAACGCGAGGACGATATCCTCTGGCGTCTGCGCCTGATCAAGGAAGGGCGCGAACACTGGCTCTATGTCTATCTGCTGCTGGAATTCCAATCCAGCGTCGATCCGTACATGGCCGTGCGTCTGCTCACCTATGTGGGCCTGCTCTATGAAGACCTGCGCAAGTCCGGTGCCATTCGCGCGGGCGAACCGCTGCCGGCGGTCTTGCCCATCGTCCTCTACAATGGCCGCGATCCCTGGACCGCGAAGACCAGCCTGTCCGACCTGATCGACCCCGATCTGCCGGCGCAACTGCGCGCCTGGCAACCGCAAATCCGCTATCTTTTGCTCGAAGAACGCCGCTACGCCGAGTCTGATCTGGCCGGTCTGCGCAATGTCGCGGCGGCCTTGTTCCGCCTGGAAAACAGTCGCGCGCCAGCGGATATCCAACGGGTAGTGGCCAGTCTGCTTGACTGGCTCGCCGCCCCGGAACAGACCGAACTGCGTCGTGCCTTCGTGGTCTGGCTCAAGCGGGTGCTGCTCCCGTCAAGGGTACCCGGCGTGGTCATCCCGAATGTCATCGAACTCGAGGAGCTACACAGCATGTTGGCCGAAACCGTCAAAACCTGGGTCGAGGAGTGGAAGGAGTTGGGCTGGAAGCAGGGCATCGAGCAGGGCATCGAGCAGGGCATCGAGCAGGGCATCGAGCAGGGCATCGAGCAGGGCATCGAGCAGGGCATCGAGCAGGGTATCGAGCAGGGCATCGAGCAGGGTATCGAGCAGGGCGTCCACCGGGGCGAAACCAAGATCCTGCGTCGCCTGTTGATGCGTCGCTTCGGTGCGCTGCCGGCCTGGGTCGACGAGCGTCTGGAGCAGGCTGCGGAAAGCGAAATCGAGTGGTGGACCGATCAGCTGCTCGACTGCGATAGCCTTGAACGGATCTTTGGCGAATCGCGCTGACGCGGGCCGGGATGACGCTGGAGCCTGGGACGAGCCGAATCGCTTGAACACGTCACTTCGCGCCAATCTGACGAAAATGGCAAAGTTGCTTTGCAACGCCAGAAACGCATTCCACTTCAAATTTTCTCTCGTCACTTGGGATACGGCATGATCATCAGTATCTATCGCTACAATCCGGACACCGACCGGAAGCCCCAGATGCGTGACTACGAGGTCAAGACATTCCAGGGCATGATGCTGCGCGTCGCACTGCTGGAGGTGAAGCAACAGGACGAGAGCTTTAGCTTTCGTCATTCCTGCGGCGAGGGCGTGTGCGGCTCCGATGCGGTCAATGCGAATGGCCGCAATGTGCTGGCCTGCATCACGCCGATCACCGAGTTGAAACAGCCGATCACGGTGCGTCCGCTGCCGGGGCGCCCGGTGATCCGCGACCTGGTGGTCGACATGACTCAGTTCTACGAGCAATACCGGGCGGTCGAGCCCTATCTGGTGCGCAAGGATCCGCTGCCGGAGCAGGAGATTCTGCAAACCCCGGCGGATCGCGACCAACTCGATGGGCTCTATGAGTGCATCCTCTGCGGCTGTTGCTCCACCGCCTGCCCGTCGTTCTGGTGGAATCCCGAGAAGTTTCATGGACCGGCCGCGCTGCTGCAATCCTGGCGTTTTCTGGCCGATAGCCGCGATCAGGCGACCGAGGAACGGTTGGACGCGCTCGAAGGGCCGTACAAACTGTTCCGCTGTCACAGTATCATGAACTGTGTCGAGGTCTGTCCCAAGGGGCTGAATCCAACCCGCGCCATCGGGCGGATCAAGGAGTTGATGTTGGAGAAGGGGCTTTGACGATTCAGCCGCGAACGCCGGACACTGGTGGGGTTCGCGGTCGAAACCCGGTGACGCGGAAGGCGCGTGCTGGCGCGGTTCTCAGTGGCGGATTCGGGCCAGATCGTCACCCTCACGGAGTCTGAGATGCAGGACGTTTCCTCGCTCTCCACGGATCAGCAAATCCGCCGTCTGCGCTGGCAGTGCCGGCGCGGGATGCTGGAACTCGATCATCTGCTGGATCGCTTTCTCGATCTTGGCTACAGCGCTCTGACCGAGCCGGAGCGGTTGACCTTCCGGCGATTGCTTGGCGAGCAGGATACCAGTCTGAGCGATTGGTTCATGGCGCGCGCGCAACCGCCAGACCTGGCGCTCGGCGAGCTGGTCCGGCGGATTGTCGAGGTCGCGCGGGAGCGACCGACGTCGCTCAACGCAGCGCCGCCCGACCAGCGGACGCCGCCTGGGACCGCGCGGTAATCCGGCGTGGCGTCTCACCGCGAACGTTTGCCGCTATTGATCCGGCCCCGACGATCCTGGCGACTGGCGATCTTTACGGGATTCATTCACGCACTGGCCGGCGCGGTCGTTGTCATGCTGCCGATCGGTCTCTATCGCTATCCTTTTTGGATTCTGGTGGGGCTCGGCACCTTCCATGCTTTTGCGGTCCATGTACTGAGACGGGCGCCCTGGTCGATTCGGACAGCGCTGTGGCAGTCAGACGGGGCTTGGCTGCTCACCCTGAACTCCGGCGCCGAGATCGCGGCGAGCCTGTCTCCGGCGACCTTCGTGAGCCTGCCGCTGGTGGTGCTGAATTTTCGCTCCGGCTGGCTGCGCCGCCATGCGCTGCCCTTGTTCGCCGACGCGCTCGATCCCGAGCCGCTGAGACGGCTGCGTCAGCGTCTGCGGATAGACGGCGAGGTGCAGGCGGCAAGCCTGACGGATGCCTGATTCGGCTACACTAGCGCCTCCATTCCAAAGAATAAGGAGATGCGCGATGCGGGTTCTGGTGACGGGCGGGGCGGGGTATATCGGCAGCCACACCTGCGTGGAACTGCTGGCGGCGGGCCTGGAGGTCGTCGTCGTCGACAACCTGAGCAACAGCAAGGAGGAATCGCTGCATCGGGTGCGCGAGATCGCCGGCAAGGATCTCGGATTCGTCCAGGCCGATCTGCGAGACCGTTCCGCCCTGGACGCTATCCTGCGCGAGGGCCGTTTCGATGCCGTGATCCATTTCGCCGGACTCAAGGCCGTCGGCGAGTCGGTCGAGATGCCGCTGCACTATTACGACAACAATCTCGGCGGCACCCTCGCGCTCTGTCAAGCCATGGCTGCGGCGGGCGTGAAAAACATCGTCTTCAGCTCCTCCGCGACCGTCTACGGCGATCCGGCCAGCGTGCCGATCCGCGAGGATTTTCCGCTCTCCGCGACCAATCCCTATGGCCGCTCGAAGCTCTTCATCGAAGAGATCCTGCGCGATCTGTGGGTGTCCGACCGTGCCTGGAACATCTCGCTGCTGCGCTATTTCAATCCGGTCGGCGCCCATCCGAGCGGGCGCATCGGCGAGGATCCCAACGGCATTCCGAACAATCTGATGCCCTATGTCGCCCAAGTCGCCGTGGGCAAGCTGGACCGGCTGCGGGTCTTCGGCAACGACTATCCGACCGCCGATGGCACGGGCGTGCGCGACTATATCCATGTCGTCGATCTGGCGCGCGGTCATCTCGCGGCCCTGCGCAAACTCCAGTCGAATCCGGGGGTGATGGTGCATAACCTGGGAACCGGACAGGGTTACAGCGTGCTGGAGATGGTCGCCGCTTTCGAGCGGGTGAGCGGGCGGCCCGTCCCCTATGACATCGTCGCGCGCCGCGCCGGCGACATCGCCGTCTGTTACGCCGATCCGACTCTCGCGCGGGAGGAGTTGGGATGGCAGGCCGAGCATGGGATCGACGACATGGTGAGCGACGCCTGGCGCTGGCAGTCCGCGAATCCGCACGGATACTGACGAAAGCGCGTCCCTACCGCCGACATGTTGTCGGCCGTTTGGGCGTGTCGGCAGCGACTGAACACTTCCTTCATCTCGCGACACCGCCTAATTCGGCAGTCGCAGTCTCAACCTCGCACCACCCAGTGAACTGCGCTCGACCCGAATGTCGCCACCATACGCCTCGCACAATTCGCGCACCACGGCGAGTCCGATGCCATGTCCAGGCGTCGCCTCGTCCGCGCGCGCCCCTCGTTCGAGAAGTCGGACCGCTTGGTCGGGCGGGATGCCGGGGCCATCGTCCTCGACCGTGATGGTCAGGACGCCCCGACTGGATGCGCCGGAGACGCGGATCTGTCGATTGCACCACTTAAAGGCGTTTTCCAGCAGATTGCCGAGCATCTCGAACAGATCCCCCTCGACGCCACGAAAATGCGCCGCCGGGTCAATGTCCAGCGTGACCGCCACCGATTTGTCGCGGCGAACTTTGGTCAAGGACGCCGTCAGGCGTTCCGCGACCCGCCGCACGGGGATCGGCGGGGCCAGTGTCGCCGCCTTCTGGCCGCCGGCGCGCGCCCGTTGCAGCTGATACTCGACGATCGTTCCCATGCGCGCCAGTTGTTCCCGCAGCAGGTCTGCCGTCGGGTTGTCCTCTTCGTCGAGCGCGCCGCGCATGACCGCGAGCGGCGTCTTGAGACTGTGGGCAAGGTCGCCGAGCGTATTGTCGAGACGCCGCTGACGCGCCCGCTCATGGGCGAGCAATGCATTCAGATTGCCGGTCAGGGCGCGAATCTCAGTGGGATAGCGGCCCTGGATCTGCGTCTGATCGCCGGATTCGATGGCCGCCACCTCCGCCGCGACCCGACGTAAGGGAGTCAGTCCCCAACGCAAAATCAGCACCAGCGCCACGAGCATCAGCAGCCCCATGAGGCCCAGCCAGCCGGCGAGGCTGGCGCGAAACTGGCCCACCTCGGACTCGAACGCGGACGAATCCTCGGCGACGACGAAGCTGTAGTCCTGCGGCACGGGGCCGGTGGCCCAGGACACGCCGAACCCGAGCACCAGATAGTCTTGTCCATCGTTCCCCTGCCGGCGCTCGAAGCGCCGCTGTCCGGGGGCGAGCGGCTGGGGCAGGGGGATGTCCACGCCCACGGCGGACGGGGATTGCCAGATCGGATCGCCCAGCGCGTTCAGGACCAGTGCGTACAGTCCGGAATCCGGCAGGGTGAGCCTGGATTCGGCGAGCGCATTGGGAAACACCAACCCCGACGATTCCTCCTCGCCCGCCGCCATCAGCAGAAAGATCTGTGCCTGCAAGCGATCCTCGCGCGCGGATTCGGCGGTGTCGCGCACCGCGCGCTCCAGGGCCAGGCTGGTCAAGAGGATGAAGACGGCCAGCACGGCGGCGGCGGACAGCACTACGCGCGTGCGCAGCGACATCATTCCGCGCCGTCCTGCGTGAGTTCGTCGGTCAGGGTCAGACGATAGCCGCGTCCGCGCAGGGTTTCGATGGGGGCAAGCGAGCCGTCCGGGTCGAGTTTGCGCCGCAGCCGCCCGACCAGCACCTCGATGACATTGCTCTCGCGGTCCTCGTCATGCGGATAGAGCCGGTCGGCCAGCGCCTGCTTGGAGAGCACCTTGCCCTGGCTGGCCGCGAGCTGTTCGAGCAGACGGTATTCGTAGGCGGTCAGATCCAGCGGACGGTCGTGGATCCAGACCTTTTCGGTCGTCAGATCCAGCCGTAGCGGACCCCGGCGCAGCGCGCGCGAGGCGGTTCCGGCGGCGCGCCGGACCAGCGCGCGCAGACGGGCGAGGAGTTCCTCGGACTGGAATGGTTTGACCAGATAATCGTCCGCGCCGGCTTCCAGACCTTCCACCTTGTCCTGCCAGCGGTCGCGGGCGGTCAGGATGAGGATGGGCAGCAGGCTTTCGCGCGCGCGAAGCTGGCGGATGATCTCCAGACCGGAGAGTCCGGGAAGCCCCAGGTCGATGACCGCCGCGTCGAAGCTGTATTCGCTGGCCAGATAGAGTCCCTCCTGGCCGTCGCCGGTGCCCTCGGCGATGCAGCCGTCACGCATCAGACGCGCGACGATCTGACGGCGCAGTTCGGGTTCGTCCTCGACGATCAGGAGATGCACGATGTCCGGCGCGACGCGCTTTTAGCGGTCTGGAACAAAGACGTAACGCACCTGACCATCGGGCGTCAGGATCTTCACTCGATAGCCGCCGTCGGCCGGTTTGACCGCCAGTACCCGGCCTCCGGTCTGCCGGCTGGCAATCTCGCCGGCTTCGCTCGGCGAGAGTTGCCCGTCCTGGCCGCGACCGGCCCAGGCCGGGGGCTGAGAGAGTAGAATCAGTGCGGCAAAAACAAGTCTGGCGAGGCGCATGGCGAACGGGCTCCCGGTTCTCCTGCCGGTGACGGTAGGCGCGAATCTAGCATAGTCGCGGCTGATGCAGGCGCTCCGGCGTGGCGAAACGCTTCGCGCCGGATTGAAACCGCGCCCGCGCCGACGCCAGGCGGTCGCGCCGATCAGTCAAACGCGCCGCGATAGATGATGGTGAGTCCATTGTCCACGTCATGCCGGGGAGGAGGATTCCGATAGATCACCCGTGGCGGGGGAGGCGGGCTCTGGACATAGATCTTGCTATAACGACGGTCGTGATCGTGCCAGTAATGCCGTTTCGCGTGTCTTGGCGGCTCCCAGCGGTCATATCGGTCATACTTGTCATATCGTTCATACCGTTCGTAGCGGTCATCGTCTCCGCGATGACGGGGTCCATCGGCCGCCGCCAGAACCGGCAGCAGCAGTGAACTTGCCAGGAAGGCGGTGGCCAGCGAAAGAAGCAGACGTTGACGTTTCATCGATGAGATCCTCGGTGGATGCGACGGGAGCCCAATCTCCCGTCGTTGAGCGCATCCTATCCAATGCACCCTGAACCGATCCTGAACCGGAGACCCCAGTTTTGTGGAGAGCGCCGACATCCTTGCCATCGATCAGGCCCATGCCTGGCATCCCTATACCTCGACCCTCGACCGCGATCCGGTCTATCCGGTGCGCGCGGCGTATGGCTGTTATCTAGAACTCCTGGACGGCCGGGTGCTGATCGATGGCATGTCGTCCTGGTGGTGCGCCATCCATGGCTACAACCATCCAGCGCTGAATCAGGCGGCGCGCGATCAGCTCGACCGGATGTCGCATGTCATGTTCGGCGGGCTGACCCATGAGCCGGCGATGCGTCTGGTGCGCGCGTTGGTCGAACTGACGCCGGAGCCGCTTCAGCAGGTCTTTCTCTGCGATTCGGGCTCGGTCGCGGTGGAGGTCGCGATCAAAATGGCGCTCCAGTTCTGGATCGCCTCGGGACGCCCGGACAAGCATCGGCTCATGACCATCCGTTCCGGCTACCATGGGGACACCTTCAACGCGATGTCGGTGTGCGATCCGGTCACCGGGATGCACCATCTCTTCAGCCGCGTGCTGCCCCAGCAGATCTTCGCGCCCGCGCCGACCAGCCGTTTCGGAGAGACCTGCCACCCGGAAGACATCGCGCCCTTCGCCGAATTGATCGAGCGTCATCATGGCGCACTGGCCGCCGTGATCCTGGAGCCCATCGTCCAGGGCGCGGGCGGAATGCGGTTCTACAGCGCGGACTATCTGGCACAGGTCCGCGCGCTGTGCGACCGCTTCGAGGTGCTTCTGATCGTCGACGAGATCGCCACCGGGTTCGGACGCACCGGGCGGCTGTTCGCCTGTGAGCATGCCGGAATCGCGCCCGACCTCATGACGGTCGGGAAGGCGCTGACCGGCGGCTATCTGACCCTGGCCGCGACGCTGGCGACTGAACAGGTCGCGCGTACCATTTCGTCTGGCGCGTCGGGCGTCTTCATGCACGGGCCGACCTTCATGGGCAATCCGCTCGCCTGCGCCATCGCCAATGCCAGTATCGAGCTGCTGCTGGCGGATGACTGGCAGGCGAATATCCGCCGGATCGAGGCTGGATTGAACGAGGGTCTTGCACCCTGTCGCGGCCTGCCGGGGGTGGCGGAGGTGCGCGTGCTGGGGGCCATCGGCGTGGTGGAGATGGAGCAGCCGGTGGCAATGCGCGAGCTCCAGCGCCGGTTCGTCGAACGGGGCGTCTGGGTGCGTCCGTTCGGGCGGCTGGTGTATCTGATGCCGCCCTATCTCATGTCGGATGTCGAACTCGGATTGCTCTGCGACGCGGTCGGACAGGTGTTAGCCTGATCCTGGCCCGGTTGCGGATGACGCCGGGCGCTGGCGGGAGGTGTTTATCTTTGCGCCCTTCGCGTGTGCAACACCGGATGGCGGTGACTCGCTCGGGTTGACCATTGGCGTCAGTGCCGCTTTCAGGAGCTTCTAAAGTACGCAAATTGGAAAAGGTCTATGATGAAATCGCGCGGGCGGCGGTGTCGAGGCATTGACGTATCGTCATCCTGCCGTGCTGCGGGAAGCCGAGGTGGACGGGATCGGCCTCGTTCCTATCTTCCAACCTAACTGAGAGCAAGACCGTTGACAAAGCCAAAGACGATATCGACCGATGACATCCTGGTGATGTTGTGCAGCTCCGTGCGAAAGGTACTCTCCGCGGCAACCAAGACCCAGATCAGCTATTCCCCGATGGTCCAGCGGATCACGCGCACCTGCCTGAGGCCCGATATCGGCTGTTTCGTGCTGTTCGACGGCGGTTTTTCCGGTCTGGTCATCATCAACTTCTCGGCGCAGTCCGCCATGGAGCTTTATCGCGCCTACATGCTCTCCATGGGCATGCCGGAGTCCGAGTTGGCCACCCAGCATACCTCCGAGGAGGTCGGCAATATGCTCGGTGAGCTGATGAATCAGATCGTGGGCGATTTCACCGGCAATGTCGGTCATGAATTGCAGGTTTGCATCAATCAGAACCAGCCGAAGATGCTCACCATCAACAAGGAGGTGATGGTCAGTATCGATACCAATCTGGATCGCGCGCAGTCGCGTCGCGTCGCCTTCAGCACGGCGCGTCGCAACGTCTTTTACATGGAACTGGCGATGGACAAGACCGAGTTCATCAAGCTGCATGATTTCGATCTGGAAGAAGTGGATCCCGACAGAATCGTCGATGAGCAGGCCCGGCAGAACGCGGCGCTCGCGAATCCCCAGTCACTTGTCGACATGGCGCTACTGGATGAGTTGGGTCTGTAGGAGAGCGAACCGCGCCCAGTCGAGTGCAACTGTGCGAAAACCCCAAGACCGTCTCAGGTCGTTGTCGTAATCGAATATTCGCCATGTCGAGACCGCGATCACGACAACGACAAGGCCCTGGTCTCGGAACTTGAGTAGCGAAGCACTCGCATGCGCGGTTGGCGCGTCGGATCGGCTTCGCCGGAGTTCGTCAGGGTTGGAGCCGACGCGACCGAAAGGTTTGATTTCTCGTTCGTGCCACACCGCTTCGCGGTGTGACGGATTCATCATTGGCGCTTCGCGCCTGGGGCGGCCAGCGGAGTCTGGGACGGGCAAAACAAGTCTCCGCCGTGGACGCGGTTTACGCGCTCGTCATGGTCTTTGCGCGATTGATGAGGTCGTCGATCTCGTGCTCCGCTTCGATCCAGTCCTGTGCCCGCTCCTCGGGAGTCGACTCGCGATGGCGTTTTTCGGCTTTGAAGTAAGCCGCGTCCGCGATCATTTTTTGACGCGCCTCGACCGAAACATTCGCAATCCCCTTGAGGCTGACCGAGCTGTCATTGGCGACTCGCTTTGCCGCGGACTTGGCAGCTTCCGTCGTTTTCGTGACCGTGGCGTTAGACACGGCTTTTTCGGCAGGCGCCTTTTTGGCGGCGGGCGCCTTTTTGGCGGTCGCGGCAGGCGCGGTCGTCTTCCGCGCGCTCGGTGAACTTGCCGCGGGCTTTGTCGCTGTCGCTGTCGCGTGACCGACAGCCGGCTTGGGGTCTGCTGCCTTTTTCTGAGCCGTTTTTTTGGCCGCAGTTTTCTTGGTTACGATGTTGTCATCAGCCATCTTTTTGCCCGCCTAGTGGATTCTGGTTTTAACGAAGAGGGATGATCGCTGGCACCCCATCGATGATGCGCCGGAGTGTCGCGTTTGCGCTCGTGATACCTGTCGGGGGCTCCTGCCGCCGACAGGACTCGCGCAATGGCGACAACCATTTTTGCCCCGGTTCGCCCCGCTCCGGACCGCCGCTCCGCCACGAGCAGCGCCCAAAGGG
>NZ_CAIPNF010000189.1 GCF_903866365.1 uncultured Thiocystis sp. | reverse complement strand
GAGCGGGTCGGTGATCTTTTCGACCACGGTTTTGTCGAGTTCGGTCTCGCCGCCGGTGATGATCAGTTCGATGGATTTGCCGAGTTCCTGGCTGGCGTCGCGCACCACGCGCCGAAAGCGCGAGAGGCTTTCGCCGATCGG
This sequence comes from uncultured Thiocystis sp., assembly GCF_903866365.1. Lineage (GTDB taxonomy): Bacteria > Pseudomonadota > Gammaproteobacteria > Chromatiales > Chromatiaceae > Chromatium. Next base: position 16,397 of record NZ_CAIPNF010000189.1, on the reverse strand, counting down.
CACCATGCGCAGTTGCAGGGCGTTGTCGCGGATCTCGGCGACCAGGTAGTCGACGCCGTCGACCACTTCGGTCATGTCTTCGATGCCGGCGCGCTTGACCATGACGCGAATGGCGGCGCTGCTGGTGACCAGCTCGCCGACCAGGTCGATGAGATGGCCGAGACGCTGGGCGTCGACGCGGATCTGGCGGCTCTCGTCCTGGCGGCGGGTGCGCGCGGCCTCTTGGGTCTTGGCGGCCTGCTCGATCACGGCCGGTTTGATCGATCCCTGCTCGACCAGGATCTCGCCCAGACGCCGCTTGGCGGGCGGTTCGTCCGGGGATGCGGGGGCTTGCGCGGTCTCGTCCTGCGTCTTCAGCGCGCGCGCCAGCTCGCGCGGAGTCAGCGCGCCGATACTGACTAGCAGATCGCCGATACAGCCGATCTGTTCGTCGGGCAGCGCCTCCAGCAGTTCGAGATAGCGGGCGCGGGCCGAGTCGGGCTCCAGGATGCGGATCTCGCAATCCTCGTCGGCGAACTCGAAAACCCCGGCGATAGTGGGTTTATCGGCATCGCTGCGAAAGGCGATGCCGAAACTCAGATAACAGCTTTCCGGATCGAAACCGTCGCCATCGGTCGCGGCGGCGGGAAAGAGGGTCGCGACATGGACCAAGTCCCCCAGCGAACCCAGATAGCGCAGAAACGACAAGGGATCCATCCCGTCGCGAAAGGCATTGCGCCCGAACTCCAGGCTGAGCATCCAGAGGTCGCTCGCGACCGGGAGGTATTTCGGGTCTTCCTCGACGCTCGGAGACGCGGTGTCGGCTGTCGGCTCCTGGGGTTGCCCGAGACGCGCCAGCAGGGCATCGCCGGCACACCGCAGATCCTCGTCCAGCGGCGCCTCTCCGGTGGCGTCGGCGGCAATAAAATCGAGCAGGCGGGCGGTGTGATCGCGGCACTCGAACAGCGTTTCGATCAGTGGCTTGGTCAGGCTCATCCGACCGGAGCGCACCTGATCCATCAAAGTTTCGACGATGTGAGTAAAGTCCACCACGGGCGTATACCCGAACACCCCGCCCGTCCCCTTGATGGTGTGCATGGCGCGGAAGACCTCGTCCAGGGATTCGGGATCCCCTGGATTGTCCTCCAGCGCGAGGAGCGCATCCTCCATCGACTGGAGTAACTCCGCCACCTCTTGGATGAATGCCTGTCGGGCGCTGTCGAGATTCATGCCGGATCCTCCCCTGCCGTCGCGGCGGAACCGCTACCCAAAACCTGTTCGAGCTGTAGCAAGGCGATCACTTGCGCGACCGCCTCGCTGAGACCGACCAGATGGAAGCGCCCACCCTGTTCGGCGACCGCCCGCCGGGTCCACAGCAACAGTTGCAGACCCGCGCTGTCGATCTCCGTCACCCCCGAGAGGTCAAGCTCGCAGGAGCCGTGTTCCTTCAGAGAGTCCCGCAACCTCGCAAGGGTTTGAGTGACGGTATAGATCGTTAGCTCGCCTTCCAGTGCAAGCACCGAATCCGGTGCCGACTTCGTTTTTTCAGCACTCATCGCGCGCGCCTCTCGCTTGATTGCCTTTCGCTGACTCTTCAGGGGAGCACCAGTTTGGCCACGGCATCCAGCAGCATCGGCGGCTGGAAGGGCTTGAGCAGCCACGCCTTGGCACCCGCGTCACGCGCGGCCTGTTTCTTCTCGGGCTGGCTCTCGGTGGTGAGCATCATGATCGGCGTAAATTTGTAATTCGGCAATTTTTTCAGCTCCCGCACCAAGGTGATGCCATCCATGTTGGGCATGTTGACATCGCTGACGATCAGATGAACTTTCTGTCCGGTCAGTTTCGCGAGCGCATCCTTTCCATCGGCCGCTTCGATCACGTCATATCCCGCACCCTTGAGCGCAATGCCGACGACATTGCGCAAGGATGCCGAATCGTCGACCACCATGATGGTTTTTGCCATACCCGACTCCGTTCAATTCAAAAGAAGGTCAGTTCGGAACCCTCTGCCCGCGCCTTGGACGCGCCGCCGCCATGGTGCAGATCGAGTTCCTCGATCGTGCTGTAGGAGGCGAGCATCTGGGCCAGCAGCCGGTCGAGATCCAGGATATCCTGCTGTTGCTGCGTCATGTCGTGCTGCGCACAGACCGTGAGACGCTCGCTCAAATGTTCGAGCCCTTCGCAGACATGGGCCAGCACCTGGCTCGTGCGATCCTGGAACTGAAGGTCGACCAGCGAGGCCCCGATCTGTTCGCGGATAGCCCCGCCCAGTTGGCGCAGGCGACCCGCGTCCGCGTTGATCGTCTCGGTGGTCTGACGCAAACGGGACAGCACCTCGCCCACCTTCTGCTCGGACGCCTTGACCAGGCCATCCGCGCTCCGCATGGAGTCCTGCACCAGCGTCTGCGTTTGCGCGAGCGAGCGCGCCAATTCCTCGACCTTCTTGCTGATCCGGGCGCCGGTCTCCGCCGAGGTGCCCGCCAGCTTGCGGATTTCATCGGCCACCACCGCGAATCCGCGTCCCTGCTCGCCGGCCCGCGCCGCCTCGATGGCGGCATTGAGCGCCAGCAGATTGATCTGCTCGGCAACCGCGCGGACACCCTGCGCCATGTGTTGCATCTCGCCGCCAAAACCGGCCAAGCGGTTGACCTGTTCCGACATCGCCAGTTCACGATGCAGAATACTCTCGAAGTCGCCAATGACCTCGGTCAAGGTGGCCTGACTCTCCTGAAATTGACCGACGATCAGACGATCCTGCCCGCCGCTGGCCTGCGAGGCGGCAATCACCTGTTCCAGGTCGAGCACCAGGCTGCTAAAGGTTTGCGACAGATGGGTGACGCTGTCCTCGGCGAGACGCCGGGAATGCTCGATATGCCGCACGAAGATCGGAAAGAGTTCGATGCCAAGACGCTCGAAGGCGGTTGTCCAGACATCGAGCTGACGGGTCTTTTCATCCAGCTCGCGCCGCGCGTCAAGACGCGCGGCGGACAGAAGCGCCGCGACCTCTTTCCACTGAAGAGATTCGACCAGCGCCGCCAGCAGGACGAACAGAAACGCCAGCGCCCAGGCGGTCGGGGACGCCGGATTCATGGCCACGAGCGCGAGACTCGCGGCCAGACTGAGCAGAATGATTTTCCATGGACGCGGAGGCACGGCATGAACTCGCTCCGATCGTTCGCTTTTCGCCACCTGCGACCTCTTCATGACAACGCGCGGGGAGTGGATTCCGTGAGTCCGGCTCAGGCGCCAGTCCCCGGAAAACGACTCTTGAAACACCCTTCGCAAGGCTTGTTTGTCGAGCCAGCGATCCTACGCGGTACGCGGATTCGTGGCAAGAAGGCCGAACCGCGTCGACCGACAGGTTCGCGCGCGCCCGCGAACCCAATCGTTCAATCAACGCCGCGTCCAGGACCAGGAGCGCTTTAGGCAGACGGACCCGCGACCGCGCTCAACAGCCGCTCCATGTCGTCCCGATACTTCGACTGCCGCTCGGGAGAGGCATCCTGGAAACGACTGTCCTGCTCAACCAGCCCGCGCATGATCTGGCTGGCGGCCTCGCGAGCCTGACTCAGGAACTCCAGGGCGGGATTCTGGAAACTGTCGCCCATCTCGCGCATCAGATGCCCCAGACGGCGGCCGGACTGGGCCTGCTCCGGATTTTCCAGTTGCTGGGTCTGTTGATACTGCTGGACGGCGCTGGATTGCTCGGTCCGGCTCATGCGCAGATTCATCGACGCCAGTTGCGAATCGTCGAAGGCGACATTCGACACCTGGGCGAAAGCCTTTTCCACGTCCCCCCGGAAAAAGTCATTCGCCACCTTGCCGATATCCGACACCAGTGCCTGAATCGCGTCGATCTCCTCCACGCTCAGATTCCCTTCCACCTTGAGTTGATAGCCGCTGCTCTCGCTCTGGCTGAAATCCATCAGCGACACCCGATTGCCCTGCTCGTCCATGACGGTGGCATTGCTCTGCTGGGCGGCAAAATCGCGGCTGAAACTAATCTTGACCGTATCGCCATCCTTGGTTTGCAGGCTCAGATTAAAATCCTCGGCACGCTGATAGCGCTGGGCGGAGGCCATTCCGAGCGTCGCCGCTCCGGCGACGCCCTGCGACCGATTGGCCGGCGATAATTTTTCCAGGGCGGCAAAGGTGGCATCCTCGGTCGCCTTCACCTGCTCGCCGATGCCGCCGCCGAGCAGATCCAAATTCTTGAGGATCTCCTTGGCCTCCTTGAAACCCTGTTCGACACCCTTCATGGCGCTGTCGTAGAGCGACTGCACCTCTTCCTCCGACTTCCCCTGGGCGCGGGCATTGTCCAGACCCAGCGCGACGAATTGGCCGATCCGGTCGGCAATCTTGTCGGGGGTGTATTCGCTGGCGTCCAGATTGCTGAACGCGGTGGCCTCCATGCCCGGAATTTCGCGCGCCAGCGCACTGAGCGCGCCCGAGTCCTGAAGGCTGGGCGGCGCTTTTGCGGGCTCGTTTAAGGTTTTGAGTCCCTGACTCGCGACCTGGCTCGCGGTTGTCAAGGAACGGAAATTCGCTTGGGATGCGGAATAGGAATGGATATTGATCACGGCGGGCTCCGAAAACGATGGACTCGGTTCAGCTATCGGCGGACACGCCCGATTCTTTAGATTTGATCGCGTTCCAGGGAGACCATGCGATTCTCGTCGTCCACGGTCAGCCGGAATCTGCCCCGCACGCCATCGGCGGCGACAAAGCGCCGCAGATTCGCGGCGGGCAAGGACAGACTCCGCCCATCCTGGGCGCGAACGACCACCCTGGCCGCGCTGCCCCGGTAATAACGCAGATACTCGGATGCCGTAATTTCAAGGCTAAAATAGAATCGCTGCATGATTCTGGCCAGGGGTGGCGGGCGTCGATCGCGACGGCGGGATCGCACGCCCGCGCACCGGACCGACATGCCCGAGACATCGTTATTCAGTCGGGGTCGACCAAAAATTCGACCGCGATGAGATGGCTCGCCTCGCCTTGCGTCACCCTGACCACGCGCGCGGCCCGCTTGAGCGGTTCGATGCGTTTGCTGGCGCCTTGCACCATGAACTCGATTTCCTCGTCCTGTTCCATGGGTGTCTCGGCGAAAAACGCACACCCTGAAGCGCTCAGATTGACCAGCCTGGTCAACAGCGTCTGACCCGTTGTCAGACGGGTGACGCTCGCATCGGCCTCGGTCGCCAGGCGCATGAAATCCCGCCGCTCGTCATCTCGTAATTTCATTATTTGTCTTTCCCCATGAGTCAGCACATGATTGATCGGGCCACCACCTCGGACTTGAACCCATTTTGCCACACGATGACCCGGCACCGTGATCGCAAGATTCAGCGAGCGCCTCGGACCCTGTTCCGCCCTTCAATAATTGGTTTACCGCTCTCCCGTGCAGGACTAAACTCGCGAGTTTGTCTCAATCCGACCGCGCGAGCGCGGGAGTCCCATTGGCCGCGGCAACCGACCTCCGATTTCAGATCTCGCCTGGCGGCGCCTTGACCGGGCGCCTGCGGGTACCCGGCGACAAGTCGATCTCTCATCGCTCCATCATGTTGGCGGCCCTCGCCGAGGGAGAAACGCGCATCGGCGGCTTTCTCGAAGGCGCGGATTCGCTGGCGACCCTGGCGGCCTTCCGCCGGATGGGCGTCGCGATCGACGGCCCCGACGCCGGTCAGGTGCGGGTGCGCGGCGTGGGCATGCGCGGACTGAGCGCGCCCGATGGCGCGCTCGACCTGGGTAATTCTGGCACCTCCATGCGATTGCTGGCCGGTTTGCTGGCCGGTCAGTCCTTCCCGGTCACGCTCGTCGGCGACGACTCGCTGTCGCGCCGTCCCATGCGCCGCGTGACCGATCCATTGACCATGATGGGCGCGCGCATCGACTCCAGCGAAACGGCCACCGCGCCGCTGCTCATCGCGCCCGTCCCCCAGTTGACGGGCATCGACTATGCAATGCCGGTAGCCAGCGCCCAGGTCAAATCGAGCGTTCTGCTCGCCGGCCTCTACGCCGCGGGCGAGACCTGCGTGACCGAGCCGGCGCGCACCCGCGACCACACCGAGCGCATGCTGACCGCCTTCGGCTATTCGATCCGCCGTCAGGGTTGCAAGGTGTGTCTGACGGGCGGCGGACGGCTCAGCGGCTGTCGGCTGGCGATTCCGGGCGACATCTCTTCGGCGGCGTTTTTTCTCGTCGGCGCCAGCATCGCGCCCGGGTCCGACCTGCTGCTCGAAGCGGTCGGCATCAATCCCACCCGCGTCGGGATTATCAATATCTTGCGCGGCATGGGTGCTGACATCGAATTGATCGACCGGCGCGCCGCCGGCGGCGAACCGCTGGCCGATATTCGGGTCTGCTGCGCTCGTCTCAAGGGAATCCGCATCCCCTTGGATCAGGTGCCGCTCGCCATCGACGAGTTTCCCGCCATCTTCATCGCCGCCGCCTGCGCCGAGGGCGAAACCGTCCTGACCGGCGCCGAGGAACTGCGGGTGAAAGAGAGCGACCGGATTCAGGTCATGGCGGATGGTCTGAACCAACTCGGCATCCTCGCCGAGCCGCTCCCGGACGGCATCCGCATCGTCGGTGGCCAGTTGGGTTCCACCATGACCACGGGCGACATCGACGCGCATGGCGATCACCGCATCGCCATGTCCTTCGCGATGGCCGGACTGCGGGCAAGCGGTCCCATCAAGATTCGCGACTGCGCCAATGTGGAGACCTCCTTTCCGGGCTTCGCGGACCTGGCGGCCGGCTGCGGTCTCGGGATCGCGGAAGTCCGGCCTTGATCCCGGTCATCGCGATCGACGGCCCCTCCGGCACGGGCAAGGGAACGATCGCCGCCCGGCTCGCCGAGCGGCTTGGCTGGCAGACCCTGGACAGCGGCGCGCTCTATCGAGTGTTGGGACTCGCCGCCGAGCGCCGCGGACTGGCACTCGACGATCCTGACGCCCTGGCGACGCTCGCGAACAACCTCCCGCTCGCCTTCGCCGAAGGCCGTTTGCTGCTGGACGGCGACGATGTGACCGAGGCGATCCGTACCGAGCAGGCGGGCATGTCCGCCTCGCGCGTCGCGGTCCATCCGCCGGTGCGCGCCGCCCTGATGGATTGGCAGCGCCGGTGCGCCCTTCCACCGGGGCTGGTCGCCGACGGACGCGATATGGGCACGGTGGTGTTCCCGCGCGCGCCCTTGAAAATCTTCCTCGACGCGAGTCCCGAGGTGCGTGCGAATCGTCGGTATAAACAGTTGATAGAAAAGGGATTGGATGCTAATCTTCCGCGTCTGATTGAGGACATTCGCGAGCGGGATACCGCTGACCGCGCCCGTTTGGCCGCTCCGCTGCGCGCCGCCGAGGATGCGGTCATGGTGGATTCAACCGCCCTGTCCATTGATGAAGTGCTCGATCGGGTCCTGGAAGAGGTGAGGCGCGTCTTCCCGGGACTGGTCTTTTGATCTTGAGGGGGCAATGCCGCGCCCGTCATCGAGCTTGACTCGATCGCGGACCGGATCAGCCCAGACAATAGGGTCGGCGCCGATTGCGCCGGCCTTTTCATTTCAACCATACCCCTCGCTCCGGATGGGGCGGGCTAGCGCGCCGTATTTCAGGATAATTGGATCTCATGACCGAAAGCTTTGCCGAACTTTTTGAACAGAGTCTGAACACCACCCAGCTCCAGCCGGGCTCCATCCTCATGGGAACGGTCGTCGAGATCACGGCGGACAATGTCGTGATCAACGCCGGACTCAAGTCCGAGGGCGTGGTTCCGCGCAGCCAGTTCATCAGCCCCGAGGGCCTCCTGGAAGTCGCCGTCGGCGATCAGGTGGAAGTGGCGCTCGACGCCGTCGAGGACGGCTTTGGCATCACCCGTCTCTCGCGCGAGAAGGCGAAGCGCTTCGCGTCGTGGGATTTCCTGGAAAAGGCCTTCGAGAACGCCGACACCGTCAAGGGCATGATCAACGGCAAGGTCAAGGGCGGATTCACCGTCGATCTGGGCGCGGTGCGCGCTTTCCTGCCGGGTTCGCTGGTCGATGTCCGCCCGGTGCGCGACACCGCCTATCTCGAAGGCAAGGAACAGGAATTCAAGGTCATCAAGCTTGACCGCAAGCGCAACAACGTGGTGGTCTCGCGGCGCGCCGTGGTCGAGGAAGAATACAGCGCCGAGCGCGATACCCTGCTCAAGAACCTGGAAGAAGGCATGGAGGTCAAGGGTGTCGTCAAGAACCTGACCGACTATGGCGCCTTCCTGGACATGGGCGGCATCGATGGCCTGCTGCACATCACCGACATGGCCTGGCGACGTGTCAAGCATCCGTCCGAAGTGGTCGAGATCGGCGACGAGGTCACCGTCAAGGTGCTCAAATTCGATCGCGAGCGTCAGCGCGTGTCGCTCGGCCTCAAGCAGATGGGCGAGGATCCCTGGGTCAACATCTCGCGCCGCTATCCGGAAAGCACCCGCGTCTTCGGCAAGGTCACCAACATCGCCGACTACGGCTGCTTCGTCGAGATCGAGGAAGGCGTCGAGGGTCTGGTTCACGTCTCCGAAATGGACTGGACCAACAAGAACATCCACCCGAGCAAGATCGTGTCGCTGGGCGACGAGGTCGAGGTCATGGTGCTGGATATCGACGAGGAGCGTCGCCGCATCTCGCTCGGCATCAAGCAATGCGCCATGAATCCCTGGGACGAGTTCGCGGTCACCCACAAGAAGGGCGATCATGTCTCCGGCAAGATCAAGTCGATCACCGACTTCGGCATCTTCATCGGGCTGGACGGCGGCATCGACGGTCTGGTGCATCTCTCCGACATCTCCTGGGACGAGGCCGGCGAACAGGCACTGCGTCGCTATAAGAAGGGCGACGAGCTGGAAACCGTCGTGCTGTCGGTCGATCCCGAGCGCGAGCGCATCTCGCTGGGCGTCAAGCAGCTCGACAAGGATCCCTTCTCCAGCTTCGTGGCGCTGCATGAAAAGGGCTGCGTCGTGACTGGCGTGGTGTCCGAGGTCGATCCCAAGGGCGCGACCATCACCCTGGCCGACGGCGTCGAGGGCTACCTGCGTGCCTCCGAGATCAATCGCGATCGCATCGAGGACGCCCGCGCGGTGCTGAAGGTTGGCGAGGAGATCGAGGCCAAGTTCCTCGGCGTCGACCGCAAGAACCGCACCCTCTCGCTGTCCATGAAGGCGAAGGACATGGAAGAAGAGCAGTCGGCGATCAAGGGTTACTCGCGCGACGCCTCCAGCGGCACCAGCCTGGGCGACATTCTCAAGGAGCAGATGGAAGAGGCACAGCGGGGGAGCTGATTCCCGCCGCTTCCATTAGGATGCGGGATCCAACGCTGGATCCCGCGGGGCTTTTCCCAGGAGTCGATACTTATGACGAAATCGGAGCTGATCGACATTCTGGCCGCCGAACAGGACCATCTTCCCTATAAAGATGTCGAAGTGGCGGTTCGAAAGATCCTCGAGCGCATGACTGGCGCGCTCGCGTCCGGAGAGCGAATCGAAATTCGCGGATTCGGGAGTTTTTCGCTGCATTACCGCCCACCACGCATCGGGCGCAATCCGAAAACCGGCGACTCGGTCGCCCTGGCCGGTAAGCACGTTCCCCATTTCAAGCCCGGCAAGGAACTCCGGGATCGGGTTAACGAGGCCTTTCAGGAATCGCGGGAGGCCGAGGAGTCGGACAGGATTCCCGTCGTCGCCGCCCGCTAATCACGCTGAATCGACCCAACAGCGCACCACCCGGTCTGTTTCATCTTTCGATCCGCTCAAACTGGCGAATCCCGCTACCGTCGGGACGGTTCGCAAGTCGGCACGGCACAGGGTCGTCCGGCGCTTAGAAAGTGTCCATCAATCCATTCCCGTTTTACTCCGGACGCGGCGAAATACCGCGTTTCGGCGGAAAGCGGCAGTAAAAGACCGTGCCCTTGCCGACCTCGCTAGAGACCCACAAGCGCGCATCGTGCCGATTCAACACATGCTTGACGATCGCAAGACCCAGTCCGGTCCCACCGGAATCGCGCGAGCGGGCACCATCGACGCGATAAAACCGCTCCGTGAGACGCGGCAGATGCACCTGCGCAATCCCTGGGCCATTGTCCTCGACCGAAAATAGCGCGCCCTCCGCTTCGCAACGCCAGCAAATCGAAATTTTGCTGCCAGGCGGCGTATGTTTGACGGCGTTGAAGACGAGATTCGAGAAGCCGCTGCGAAGCTCCGGCTGATTCCCGACCAGCAACAGATCGTCCTCGATCCGCGTCTCGAACTGGTGTTGCCCATTGCTGAGCGCCTGCGCCTCCTGCAGGATCAGATGCAACTCGTCCGGCACATCGACAACCGTCTGCGCGTCGGGACTGTCGTGCATCTCCAGCCGCGAGAGAGTGAGCAGATCCTCGATGATCGAGCACATGCGCTCGGTCTGATGGAACATCAGCGAGAGCGGCCGGCGATGGCTGTCCGGCGTGATCGGCGCCTCGATCAACGGCTCCAGGAAGCCGGCAATGACGGTCAGGGGCGTGCGCAGCTCATGCGAGGCATTGGCCACGAAATCGCGGCGGATCATGTTCAGATGGTAGATCTTGGTGATGTCGCGCCCGACCACCAGACGTTGCTTCTTGCGCTCGCCGAAGGGCGTGATCCGCAGCGACAGCATGATGGCGCGATTGTGCGCCGGCGCGATGTCCAGGGGACGCATGTAGTCGCCCGCCTCGATGAAGTGCTCAAGATCCGAGTTCGTCAGGAGTTCCGTGAAACGACGCTCGTCATCCTCGGGCCAGCGGATATTCATCAGCCTGGCCGCCGCCGGATTCGCCCAGTCGACGCGGAGCTGTTTATCGAGAATGACCAGCGCATCGGGCACGGCGTTGGCGGCCTCGCGAAAACGCCGTGAGAAGCGAATTTGCCGCTTGCGGCTCTTGCGCCCGCGCTGTTGATAGCGGGCGATGCTGCGATAGAGTTCGCCCCACAGCCCGCGCGGAAAGGGGGGAGCCAGCCGATGATGACGGCGGATCAGGATGGCGAGCCGGTGCATGTAATAGAGATTGCGCGCCAGATAGGGCAGCAGCGCCAGCGGCCAGACCCAGGCGGGACTGGCGCCAGACAGCCAGAGCCCGCTGCCGACCGCGAGCGGCACCAGCAGAAAGCTCAGTTCAAAGAGCAGAGCGCCTTGCATGAACACTCTCCCAGCCCCAAAGACGGCCGACACAATGTTCAAGATTTGTCTGAAAAACGGTAGCCGACGCCGCGCACCGTTTGCAGCAGACGGTCATGGCCAGAGGGTTCCAGTGCCTTGCGCAGGCGGCGAACATGCACATCCACGGTGCGCTCCTCCACATAGACCTGATCGCCCCAAACCTGATCGAGCAGCTGCGTGCGGCTGAACGCACGATCGGCATGGGTCATGAAAAAATGCAGCAGACGGTATTCGGTCGGCGCGACCTCGACCGCGCGACCGTCCACGCTGACCCGGTGGCTGATATGATCGATGCACAAACCGCCGATCTCGATCTCGTCGGCCAGCTCGTCGGGCCGGGTCCGGCGCAGCACCGCCTTGACGCGGGCGACCATTTCGCGCGGCGAGAACGGCTTGGCGATATAGTCGTCCGCGCCCGTATCCAGACCCTTGACGCGATCCTCCTCCTCGCCGCGCGCACTGATCATGATGATCGGCAGGCCTCGCGTCTTGGGACTCTGTTTGAGCTGCTGGGCGAGTTCCAGGCCGGAGCGTCCGGGCAGCATCCAGTCGAGCAGGATCAGATCCGGGCTTTCGTTAGAGAGCAGCTTGCGGGCATCGTCCGCATGACCGGCCTCGATGACTCGGAACTGTGCGTTTTCCAGCGCGAAACGGATCACCTCGCGGATATCCGGTTCATCGTCGACGACAAGAATGGTTGCCATAGCCATGAGTCCTTAAGGGAAACTGAGCGCCGCGTTCGGGGCGCCGAGAGAGAACCGTCATCCGCGCCGTGGCAGCGTCCATCGAAGCCGCCCGTCGCAAACCGATCTGGGGCTAGTTTATTGACGTCTGGTTACGGTCGGATGACCGTGTCGACCGCCGTCGGCATCGGACGCGATCCGCGGGCCACCCGAGGGGTCGCCGACCGGCTTCTCAACCCTCGACCTGGAGGCGGTGGTCGGCGATGATGATCCCTGAAACCGCGCCCATGACGCCGCTTGTCGAGGTCATGCGAGATCGCACCCTTGCAGCAACTCCGCATCGCCGTCCAAACGCGGTTGACGATCGGGCCAAACATCATGAGGAACTGTCGATGAGCGAAGGCCAAGTCCTGAAACGCGAACCAATCTATCAAGGTCGAGTGATCGAGATTGCCCTTGAGACCGTGGAACTACCCAACGGCGATCAGGTTGAACTTGAGATCGTACATCATCCGGGAGGTGCCGCCGCAGTCGCATTGGATGACCAGGACCGGGTCTGTCTGCTGCGACAGTTCCGTCACGCCAGCCAGGGTTGGCTGTGGGAGCTTCCGGCGGGACGGATCGATCCGGGCGAATCGCCCTTCGACACGGTCAGCCGCGAACTTCTGGAGGAGGCGGGACTGCTGGCCGCGGACTGGACCGAACTCGGTTTGATGCACAGTTCTCCCGGCATCTTCACCGAGGTGATTCATCTCTGGCTCGCGCGCGGGCTCACCACTCAGCCGCTGGCCCACGAACACGGCGAGGTGATCGAAGTCCATTGGCTACCGCTGGGTCAGGCGCTGGACTGGTGTCACGATGGCACCATCACCGACAGCAAAACCCTGATCGGGCTTTATCGCGCCGGCGCGTTGATCAAAAGCGCGGTCGACATGCTCGCCGAAGATCCTGGCTGCTGACGGATGCGTGAATTGCCTACCGATGATGACGTAGAGACAAGGCATTGCCTTGCTTCTACGCCATCACCACCACCCGCAGCGCATCCAGACGCAGATCGGTTCGGGTCAGCGCGCGTCCAAGCGCCGCGCGCCGCGCGCGCAGGCGTTCGATCTCGTCCGGACGGACCGTGGGATTGACCCGCGCCAGGGCGGTCAGGCGCTCCAGTTCGGCACCGAGCAATGTCTGCATGCGCGCCAGCGCGTCCGTCTCCAGCGCCCCGAGCGCCTGGTGCGCCAGCACCTCGCCGCGCTTGAGCAGGGTGGCGAGACGGGCCGCCTGGGACTGGACCACCGACCGGGCGAGCTTGAGGTTCTGGGTCAGACACTCGCCCGGCAAGGCATCGTGCGCGATCGCGTCGGACAGATCCCTGCCCTCCGCGTCCAGCAGCAGACGCACCACGGTCGGCGGCAGAAAGCGGCCGACCTGCAACTCAGGCGGCGCCGGACACTCGGCCACGTAGAGCATCTCCAGCAGCAAGGTCGGTCGCTTGAGCCCCCCATCGCGCCGGATGGTCATGGTGGCGGCGCCCAGATCCGAGGCGGTCAGCAGTTCCATGGTCGCGCGCGCCATGGGGTGTTCCCAGGTCAGAAATTCGCGATCCTCGTGGGCCAGCGCGTCGGCGCGCGCGAAGGTCGTCGTGAGTCCCTCTTCCGGCAGGCCGGGATAGGTGTCGTGCAACATGTGAGGACCGGGACGCACCACTACCGAACCACCGGGGCCGGGCTCATGTTCGACCCCGAAGGCGTCCCAGAAGCGCCGCAGATACTCGGCCGCGTCTCCACTCGCATCCGCTTCCTCGATGGCGTCCACCAGGGCGGCGGAGACGGCGGGGCGATGCGAATGCAGTTCCAGCAGACGATCCCGCCCGGCGGACAGTTCCGCGTTGATCTGGGCGGTGAGACGACGTGCCGCTTCGAGCAGCGCCGCGGTTCCGGCCGGATCGTCCAGCGCGGCCAGGAGCGATTCGCGCAGGCGGGCGAAGACGGCCGGCGCGGCCGGACAGAGCGAGTCGAAGGCGCCCAAGCCCTCGGCGTACCAGCGAAACAGCACCTCGCCGGGGCCGCCGGTCAACACCGGGACATGGATGCGGATGGTCTCGGTCTGACCGATGCGGTCGAGCCGACCGATGCGCTGTTCCAGCAGATCCGGTTCCAGCGGCAGATCGAACAGCACCAGATGATGCACGAACTGAAAATTCCGCCCCTCGCTGCCGATCTCCGAGCACAGCAGAATCTGAGTGCCATCCTCGACGGCGGCGAAATAGGCCGCGGCCCGGTCGCGCTCGACGATCTCCATGCCTTCGTGGAAGATCGCCGCATGGATACCAGCGCGCCGCAGCAGCGCCTCGCGCAGCTCCAGCACGGTCCGGGCGTGGGCGCAGATCAGCAGCATCTTGGCCGGACGCAGCGCGCGCAGGGTGGCGATCAGCCAGTCAATGCGCGGATCGAGTTCGCTCCAACCCGGACCGAACGCCTGCTCAGGCGTCAGACGCACCACGGCGTCCGCCGTTAGCGCGCGATAGGCGTCCGGTTCGGGCAAGACCTGGGACAACAGCCGGCGTTCCGGAAAGCCATGGATGGCGGCGCGGGTGTTGCGAAACAGCACCCGGCCGGTGCCGTGCCGGTCCACCAACTGTTCGATGAGCGCCTCCCGGCCCAGCCCGTCGAGATCGCCCGGCAGCGCGCGCAACAGCTTCCGGTCGGATTCGGTCAGGGCTTCGTCATCCAGCAGGCGCGCGGCCAACGCGGCGACCGGCGCATAGCGCGTCTCCTCGTCCCGGAACACCGCATAATCGTGAAAGCGCGCCGGATCGAGCAGACGCAGACGCCCGAAATGACCGGCCCGGCCTAACTGCTCGGGGGTGGCGGTCAGCAGCAGCACGCCGGGCGTGCGTTCGGCCAGTGCCGCGACCAGGGCGTATTCCGGACTGGCGCCCGACTCGGACCAGGACAGATGATGGGCCTCGTCGACCACCAGCAGATCCCACTGCCCGTCCAGCACGGCGCGCCCCGCGTCCGGCCGCGCGACCAGCAGATCCAGGCTACAGATCACCTGTTGCTCGGCCTGAAAGGGATTGGACTCGGCGATGGCCTCGAAACGCGCGCGGTCGAACAGCGCGAAGCGCAGATTGAAACGCCGCCGCATCTCCACCAGCCACTGATGCAGCAGCGGCTCGGGCGTGACGATCAAGACCCGCCGCGCCCGTCCGGTGAGCAGCATCCGGTGCAGAATCAACCCGGCCTCGATGGTCTTGCCGAGCCCGACCTCGTCGGCCAGCAGCACGCGCGGCGCATCGCGCCCGGCCACCTCCGCCGCGAGCGCGAGCTGATGCGGAATCAGGGCGACCCGCGCGCCCAGCAGACCCAGGATCGGCGAATCGGCCTCCCGCATCCCCTGCAACCAAGTCCGATAGCGCAGCGTGAACCACCGATCGCTGTCGATCCGGCCGGCCAGCAGACGTTGGCGAGGCCGGTTGAGATGCAGACGATCGTCCAACTCGGATTCCGGGAGTTCGCGGACGCCGCCGTCCGGCGTCTCGCAGCGATAGGTGAGCAGGCCATCGCGCGAGCGGGTCTCCAGCACCCGCAGCGCCTGCCCGGCGCGATCGCGGATACGTTCGCCGGCGGCGATCTCGACCCGCGCCAGCGGGGCCTCGCGCATCGCGTAGAGACGGGTTTCGCCGGTCGCCGGATAGGCCATCCGAACATGGCGACCCTCGACGGCCTCGACCAGGCCCAGGCCCAGTTCGCCCTGGGTTTCGCTCAGCCAGCGTTGGCCGGGGAGAAATTCACATGCTGTCAACATGACCAAGTTCGGTATCCCATCGTGATTCGCTCAGGCATCGGGATCCAGACCCAGCGCCCGCAACCGCGCGGCCAACGTCTCCGCTCGCTGATATTCCTGCTCCGCGCGCAGATCGGACTGCGTTGCGCGCCGGTCGGCCTGTTCCGCGCGTTGCCGCTCCTCTTGCGCCAGGAGGGCCATTTCCAGCGGCGAACGAAAGGGACTTCCATCGGGGTGAAACACCTCCAAACGCTCCCGGCCCAACGCGAAACGAATGTCAAGCCGCGGGCTGACCCAACCGTTCAGATGCGAGACCGGCTGCAATCGCTCGCCCTGTCGCAGCCAGATCTCCAGTCGGTTGCGCTCGGGATCGTAGAGGTAGTATTCCTCGACCCCGTAGGTTTCGTAAAAGTCGCGCTTGTCGCGCAATTCCTTGGCGCTGTTCGAGGGCGAGAGCACCTCGAAGACGACCTGCGGGGCAATCCCACCCTCTTCCCATTGTTTATAACAGCCGCGCGGTCCCTTGGGGCGTCCGAAGGCGACCAGCACATCCGGCGCCAGGGGGCCGGTAATCCGCCGATCCGCCACGGGATACCAGAACAGATCGCCGGCCACGAAGACATCCGGGCGATCGGCGAAACGGAGTTCGAGATTTTCCTTGAGCTTGACGATCCAGTCATATTGCAGAGTATTCTCGGCCATCGGTTCGCCATCGCTCTGCGGATAGGGGTCATCGGGATCGATACGGGACAGGG
>NZ_CAIPNF010000188.1 GCF_903866365.1 uncultured Thiocystis sp. | reverse complement strand
TCCATGAAAACAGCGTGACGTGGCGTCGATGTCGTGAAAAATGGCCATTCAATGACCCATTGATGAGAAAGTCACCTTGATTTTCAGCCTCCAGAGCGGCTTCGCCGCGACGTCCGACCTAAGTCGGACAGGCTCCTAGTGCGGTCGTCTACTGCAAGACCGTGGGCGTCCCGAAAGGCTGTGTGGTCCGCCCGGTCGTGGTAGCTCCGGTGGTCGCCGCGCCTGTCGTGGTGGCACCGCGTGTTGGCCGCCGTCCGACCAACCTCAACGGCGGCGTCAACCGCGCTGGCGTTAGGCGCTAATGTCTCGTCCAAGTCGGGCCATCGCGTTTCCTTCGCTTCCGACGATCAGGGGTTATCCACGGTTGCTGTGGTTAGCCCGGTGGATAAGTCGCTGCCGGGGACCAAAACCCTGATGGAAAACAACCGCGCCGGTTCGATTGCGCAAAAACTGACCAGTCGCTGACACGTCGCTGTGCAGTTCCAAGTACAGAATCGTGCCTACGTGCCCCGTTGGGTCCGAGGCATCCGGATAGCTAAACTGTGCTAAAAGGGCGTTTTAAGGCCGCGAAGGGGGAGGGGCTTTGGGTTCGTCACCGAAGGGGATCAGGAAGGCCGTCGCGAGGCGCTGGCGAGGCCACCATTCGCCTGACAGGACGGCGCAGCGCTGTTGATCCTCAAGTCGCTATCAGATCACCATGCCGGAAGAATCCAATGCCCAGAACTTGGTTCCTGCTCGCCCTGATCGTCGCCGGTTCAGTGCAAGCCGACCACGACCGCGAGACCCTGTATCAAGTCTCCACCATTGACGCCTTACTGACCGGGGTCTACCAGCCTCTCGCCACACTCCGTGACGTGTTGCCGCACGGGGATTTTGGTCTGGGCACCTTTGCCGCCCTCGACGGCGAACTGATCCTCCTGGACGGACAGGTCTATCAGGCCGCTGCCGATGGTCAAGTCCGACGCATGCCGCCCGACACCGGGACGCCGTTCATGGCCGTGACCTTTTTCGACGCTGACCACGTCCTCGATCCGCCTCCCGATCAAACTTACGCAGCGTTCAAACCCTGGTTGGAGTCTCAGCTCCCGAGTCGGAATCTGATCTATGCCGTGCGCGTGGATGGCACCTTCCAGCACCTCACGGTTCGCAGCGTGCCACGACAGACGCCGCCGTATCGGCCATTGGCGGAGGTCTCGAAGGAGCAGACGCTGTTCGAGCACGCGGCGATCCAAGGCACCTTGCTCGGTTTCTGGTGCCCGACCTTCCTGCAAGGTGTCAACGTCCCCGGTTTCCATCTCCATTTCCTGTCCGCCGATCGACAGCACGCCGGGCATGTGCTCGACTTCCGACTCGCCAGTGGACGGGTCCAACTGGACCGAACCGAGGCGTGGGAGGTTCAACTCCCGCTCGATCCGGCGTTTCTCAACGCGCCGCTCCAGGGGGACCAGAGTACCGCCTTGCAGGCGGTCGAGCAGGCGCCTTCCGCGCCATAATGGCTTCCATAGCCGCGATCCAGGCGAAATAATCCGGATAGGACGGTGTCGTTGCTCCCAGACCGTCTAATCGGCGCTAAAAGGGCGTTTTAAGGCGATATTAGGAGCAGGGCTTTAGAGAGTTCGTACCAGGAACGAGGCGGGAAGGCCGTGGCGAGGCGCTGGCGAGGTCGGAAGGCGCGCACAACAGGCGCTCCTACGAACCAAAAACAAAGGGTTTTGGGGCACGTTTCAGATACGGAAGCATGGCGGTATCCATTTTTGCGACATGCCCCACAATCCAACTGCGTGACAAATTGAGAATTTCTTGATCAAGACCCGCGCGGAGTAATTCAGGGTCATTGAGTCCCGCTTCAGACGTTGCCAGTTGTTGCAGATGATCATTAACCTCCTTCAGCCGCACCAAAATGTCCTGATGGGCCTGTTTATGCGCGAGGTATTCGGGATAACCGATCGAGAACTGAAGTTTTTCTTCGCGCAAGAAATGTTCTTTCGTA
>NZ_CAIPNF010000187.1 GCF_903866365.1 uncultured Thiocystis sp. | reverse complement strand
CGCCAACCCGCGCCGAAGCCGGACTGCCCGAGACGGGATTCGTCTTTTGTTGCTTCAACAATCCCTACAAAATCACGCCCGAACTCTTCGACCGCTGGTGCGGACTGCTGCGGACCATCCCGGATTCAGTCCTCTGGCTCTTCGCCAGCAACGACAAGGCGCCGGAAAATCTGGTCCGCGAGGTCGCCGCCCGCGGCATCGGCCCCGAACGCCTGGTGTTTGCTCCCAAACTTCCGCAAGACGAACATCTCGCGCGTCTGGCCCTGGCCGACCTCTGTCTGGATACCCTGCCCTACAACGCCCATACCACCGCCTCCGACGCGCTGTGGGTCGGCGTCCCGATGTTGACCTGCCCCGGCGAGACCTTCCCCGGGCGCGTCGCGGCCAGTCTGCTGACCGCCGCCGGCATGTCAGAACTCGTTGTCGACACGCTGGACGAATACGAGCGGCAGGCCCGCCATCTCGCGACACATCCCGAAGCGCTCGCGGCAATCCGGCAGAAACTCCAGTCCACCCGGCATCACGCGGCCTTTTACTCGACCGATCGCTTCGCCCGCAATCTGGAATCGCTCTATCGACGGATGTTGGATCGGTCCCGGCAGGAATTACCGCCAGCGTTGCTTCACCCGATTCAGGCCGACGTTTGAATCTGGAAAGAGCCGCCAGCCGCCAGCGATCAGCTGTGCCTTGACAAACGCGCTTGCGCAATGCGCTAAAGTATGTCGAGTCCGCCGCCGCTGCTGGTCCGGAAGCGGCCCCGTCGAGGAGGAGTCCGCGCAGACGCTGCCGATCCTGATCACGGCGGATCAGGTCGCGCACGTACTCGTCGCTGGTACCGAAGCGCCGACCGGAAACCTGTTCATCGACGTAGGTTTTCAGCGAGTCCGGGAGGGAGATGTTCATGGTGATCATGCCGGGAAATTAGCGCCGATGGCAAAAATTGGCAAGTTCGGCTCAATGGAACTCGGTATCGCCCGACATCAGCCACCATTTGTCCTGGAGCTGCTCGACGCGAGGGCCGTCCACCCAGACATTGGTCGGGATGCACACGTCCGGGTCGGTGACGGTTGCGTCTTTGGTGATGAAGCGCGGTACATGCTGGCGCGTGATCCAAGCAAACACGGCGCACGCCCCCGCGCGCGCTGCAATGCGTCGCGCCTGGTCCACCAGCAGCGGGATGTGCGCGAGCGGTCCCACCAGATCCAGGAGTTCGAACGCCTCGCCCACCTGACGCAGGACCAATAGACCAAGCGGCCTGCCGGTGAGCCGCGAGGTCATCAGGATCAGCTCATAGCGATGCTGCGGGTGATCGAGATACCGATAGCGGAGATACTCCCAATCACGGATCACCACGATCGCACCCTCAAGATCCCGGCTCATCGACGACCAGAGACCCGCGATCAGCGCCCGGTCGCCGGAATCGTCCCGGTCGATGGCCCGCAGCCGGGTGCGCAGCCGGGGGCGTGTCGACACGGCAGGCCAGCGGATCTCCGCGATCCGTCCGACTTCCGCATAGAGGCCCAGGCGCTCGCCAAGCCGGGAGCTGCGGCTGCTCGGAAAACCGAATGCCAGATCGTCGGGTTGCAGCGCGAGATAGAGTTCCAGCATGGTGGCCGTGGTCAGGAACATCGCACCCTGCTTGGTCATGACGCCGCGTTCGCGCGGATCGACCATGACATCGCACATCTGCAGCGCGGAAATGGGATGGCCAAAGAACAATGCCCGCCGACGGGTGCAGCCGTAATGAGCGATGACGCGCTCGTCGCGGCGGGCGATGATGCCATGTCCCCGGCCATCGCCATACTTCCAGTGCCAGAGCGGCAGACTGATATCCGTGTTGAAGGCCTTCCTGAAGAGGTCGGCAAATCCTGCAATCGCGCCTTCGTCCAGCAAATCGAGCCGCCAGCGGGGCGCGCGCTCGCCCTTCCGGCAGACGACGAGGGCGGTGGACGGATGCTGATCCTCGGAGCGATCCTCGACGATGAATCCGCAGCGCGTCGCGAGCGCGCCCAGATAGCCCAGATGGCTTCGACGTTGTGCCGGATCGGCCGGAAACGAATCGGCCGCCATCGAAATCACCAGCATGCCGCCAGTGCGCAAGCGATCATGGGCGGCATTCAGCAGGGCCAGCGGCGGGAGCGGGAGGCGGTGATCCAGAACCAGGATCGCCTCGAAAAGCCCGTCATCGACGGGGGCGAATCCGGCGGAGAGAAACGCTTGAGGCAGCTCGCCGCGCGCAAGCGCCATCCGATCATCCGGACTCAGCGGGGCTTCGACCACCCGATGACCCGCATCCCGCAGGCGCGGCGCGAGACCCTCGGACGCGGGACCAACCAGCAACAGCGCGCCGGTCGTCTCGGGCAGGATCCGGATCAACTGCTCGCCGAGCCTTGTCATGCGTGATCGTCAACCGGGGTCAGCCGGCGGGGCTGCCTTTAACTTTTGACGAACCTGACCCTTGGAGTGATACCACTCGCCATCGATCAACACCCATTCCGCACGTCGCGGCATAGTGGCTGGCTCATGGAGCTGAGGATACTGATAGGTGCCGCTGAACTCGACGGTTGCCTTATCGGACTCCATGGTCACTTTCTGGATCTCGTAGTTAAGCAAGACGGACGGAGAGGACTTGAAGCGACGAAAGAAGGCATCGGCCGTCAGGGTACCATCCACCGCCCCGGACTCCATCCGATAAGCGGTGTGCAGATCCTGAATTTTGAGCGCATCCAGATAGGCGCGGACACGCTGCTCGACCCGCGCCTGTTCGGCATCCGGCGGAGAAGCCTCCTCGGCGTAGAGGGGGGCAAGAAATCCGGCGAAAAACAGGATCAGCAGAAATTGGACGATTTTAGTCATCGTGGTCACCATTCGGTTCGGTGCGGGATCCAGGAAGTCGGATCGATGTCGACGGAGGGCGCCGCCGGTCGGCAAGACCGGCGTGCGGGTGGCGACTCTTTCGCCTTACGGAAACACGCCATTCGGGAAGGAGCCCTTCATTTCGTCCAGCACGATCTCGACCCCGACCCGGTCGGCGAGTTGCTTGACATAGGCGTTCCTCGCCTGCGCCTGCTGCTTGACCTGGAGCTTCTTGGCGACCGAGTCGCGCGCCTCCTCGAACGGCGTGATGATGGCTTCGCGCTCGTCGGTGAGCATCAGGATGTCGTAACCGACGGGAGACTCGAGAACGCCCGTGTGCTCGCCCTTCTTCAACCCCTTGAGCGATTGAGTCAGCCATGCATTTCCGTCGCGCCAGACAAAACCGACGTCGCCCTGATTCGCCTTGGCGCGAGGATTTTCGCTCAGTTCGGCGGCGATCGCAGCGAAGGATTCGCCCGCCTCGATGCGCGCCAGCGCGGCCTCGGCGCGCTGGCGCGCGTTCGCCTTGTCTTCCTCGCTGGGCGATTCCTTCACCCGGATCTGGATCTGGCTCAGTCGCACCGATGCGGGAATTCCGAAATCCGACGTATGTTTTTGATAGTAGTCGCGAAGCGTCGCGTCATCCGGGGTTGGCGGGGGTGGAAAGTGCTTGTTTATGAGTTGCACGAACGCCTTTTTCTGATCCGCCTCGGTGGGATTCTCGGGCAGCAACCCCTCCTCCCGCATGGCCAGCATCAGCAACTCGTTCCCGATGGCTTCGCGCAAGAGACCGGCCTTGCCCTCGTCCGTCGTGGCCTCCTTCACGCGCGTCGGGTTCTTCGCCAGAAATCCCATGAATTCCTCGACGGTGATCTCGCGCGTTCCGACGCGGGCCATGATGACTCGCGGCATCTCCTTGGGTGCCTGCTCGGTTTGAGCGGCGGGCGACGGCACCGGCGACTGAAGGGCGAAAACCGAGGTGGTCCAAAGCAATAAAAACAATAAAAAATACCGCATTTTTTCTCCCGCAATGTCAAACTGAAGTGATACAACCCTTTCCAGCGGTATGCCAGTACTCGGGTTTATAAAAAGAATGGGGACATCCTTGCCGGCTCGCCATCGATGACGGTTGGTTCCGTCAATCGATCCTGACGCCATCAGCCTCTAGTCGGCCAGCATTCTCCCACAAAGGCCCGTAGAGGATGACTCCTGAATTTCGAGCAGCGGCGCGCGTCATTGCAAGATCGAGCCAGCCATCCCCATCGATGTCACGGAGAAGGGCCTTGGTCATGACCTGACCACCCTGGAACTGGAGCTTGCGCGTCTCGGGTGGCTCGCCGGCCCAGCCGGCGGGAACTCGCATCAGCACCAGTGTCTCGTTGCTCGCGCCGATAAGGTAGGTAAAGTTATCCCGATCTTTACCCGCATCGAAGGCATTGATTCCTGGGATGCCCCCCTCGCTTCGGGTTCTGGCGGGAAATGGGATCTGGGTGAGCTGAAACTGTCCCTGCCCATCATTGACGAGCACGTTGACATCCGTGCGGTCGAGTTTCCGCTTGTCGGTGGCGTCAGGAATCAGCAGATCGAGATCACCGTCCTGGTCAATGTCGGCAGGAATCACGTCATCCGCGCGCCCGCCTGGCTGGAAAGTCCAGAGGGTCTCGATGACCGGAGAGGTGCCCGGTTCAGGGGCGCGAATCATGTAGATATGATTCGAGATGTTGTTGGCAAAGAACAACTCATCGCTGCCGTCGCTATCGATGTCGGCGACGGCAACGCTGTGAGCATGCGCCACGCCGGGGTTGAACTTGAGTTCGGCGCCGCCTCCATGCTGACCAGTCAGCGGATCGAAGTCCTTGGCCAGGAAAATCGCACTCATGGCAAAAGGGCCGATGGCGAGACCCAGCCCCCAATCGGGCCAGTGAAAGACGGAGCTGGTTCGCGGAGCGGGTACGAAAAGTTCCGAAACCGTATTCAAACCGCCGTCGGTGGATGGCTCGAACACCCTTAGACGATTTTCGCCCTCGGCGTTCATCAGATAGAGCCGTCGATTCGACGCCGGCAAACGCAGCAGATCGCCTGGATGAAAACCGACCGCATCGACGGTTGGACCTGGCGTGAAGTAGCGGGGCTCTTGCTGATAAAAGACCTGCGTATAACTCGCATGGTGCGATGTCAGTGCCAGATCCTCACGGCCGTCTCCATCGATATCATCGATCAGGAGACTGTGTGCTGGCGCATTCAGAGGAAGATAGGCGATCACCGACGAGCCCAGGGACGTCTGGCCGGGTGCGGAGGCCGCCTGACCGGATGGACTGGGATCGGATGCCTCGGGAACTGGCTTGTCACCGTCGCAGCCAAGCAAGAATACGCCGGCCATGAGCGAGATCAGGATAACCGCGCACCGCACGTTGGTTGAGTCTGATGGCATGTGAAGCAGCCTAGTGAGAGCAGGAATGGGTGATCATGCGATAATAGCCAGATGGAATTTTTATATATTACAGGATTTTCTGTCAGTCCAATTCGTGAGAATTTCGCTCGGTCATTAAGCGATGTTCACAGTCTGAATGAATATATTCTTTCAACAATAAAGATTTGTTTGACAAGATTCTAGAGAACTCGCTTTCATAAAAAAAGCGATGCGCATCGCTGCGCATCGCTTTCTCAAGGCTTATTAGACCTTACTGACGGAAGAGAGCGCGCTCATGACCCAAGAGCATAGTCTGACCGAAAGCAGTGTAGTTAAACCAGTCCTTTCCAATAGTGGTGTCGACATTATTGCCCTCTACAGCCCAGACAAGGGTAAAGGCCACACCAGCGGACTCAGGACGGTCAACATCCGTGTCGACATATTCGTCGATGTAATAGGTCACGAAGCTGGAAACGTTCAGACCGGCCGCATCCACATAATTCGGGATACAGAGGGACTCGGAGGTCTGCGCAAAGAAGATCTCGTCTGCATCGACAGGAATGCCGTCAACACCAATCTCATCGATCCAGATAACGTTGAGCTCGTTCTCGATCGACACCGTCGCGGAGCAGGCAACCTCATCGGAGTCATAGACATCGACCGGAATATCAGTCGAGTAGCCATCAACTTCATCCAGATTCTGATCGAGCCAGACGACATGGATCGATGGCTCCAAACGTGATAACAGAGTTAGATCGAATGCGGTCAGATCAGCGATTCCGTCGGAACGGTTGGTCCGCATGCCAGCGATCAGGGGGGACACGGCATTCGGGATGCCGCCTTTATAATGAACGCTATCGGTGATGGTGAGCAGAGGTTCGCCATCCGCATCTTCCGCATCGACACCGTCGGACAGCGGATAGACAGGAATGCTAGCCAGAACAGCTTCGGTGCCGTCGAGGGCGGTTACATCCATCGCCAGCCAAGCGTCGCCGAACATGTCAAAGTTAGCCGCTTCACCACGACGAGCCGTCTCGGTTCCAACCACCATGTATCCAGCAACGCCATCATATTGAATCCCCGAACTCGCTGCTGCATCAGCCCAATCGATCGTCACGACGTCGTTCGCGGTGACTGGAAGGGGCTTGTCGAGTCTGTGAATGCTGCGCGCGTCGAACCAGTACCAGTGAATGATACCAGTCGTCTTACTCTGCAGATCCGCATCGAGCGGGAACAGGGTAGCGTCGGCATTGGTAGGAGTCGTATTAGGGGCGACGAAGATGTTTGGAACATCGTCGAAGCCGATGGCACCTGGAGTGCTAACCTGAATATAAGTGTTTGCGTAGTAGCCGCTCACATCTTGAGTCGCATACACAACCAATGGAACCAGCAACGCCTCGCCAACGGAGCCAGTGATCGTGGCGTGAGAAGGCATGCTCAGCGCAGCCATACCAACCGATACGCCGGCCGCGATGGCCAATTTCTTAAAGTTTTGAGTCATTTCAAATCACCTCAATATTTGCGCTAGAAGATGTGTGTCGACTTGCCAAATCCCATCGACTCTCCTTGATTATGAGTCCTGGGGTCGGTCGAGGGAACCGGACGACAAGGCCCTGCGCGACATGCCTTGATCGGTTGCGAGTCAATTATGCCGCATGCCCCGCAAAAGTCAACAGCCCAACACGAAATTTGTTGCTACCTTGCATCTGTCGTTTTTTTTTCACAGAACAAGACCGAACGTCACTCCGGACAATCGGCGTGATCTCGAAATCCAGCCTTGGATATGCGTTCGCGAGACATTTTGCTCGCGCGATCCCGTCGCTCAGAGATCCGCCGTCACCTCAACTCCGGCTGGGTCCAAAGGCCCAGGACGATTTTTAGATCATCTCGTTGCTAAATCGCGACAACCCTTCGAGAGATTGGCGCCGGCTTTACTGGAGCCGCCGCACCTGCAATCATCATACTGTTTACCCCCTCCGCGTGCTCGCAACCTCGACCTTGGCGACCCGCCGCCACGCTGAACAAGCGCCGAAATCGCTCGGCGCTCCCCGACTCCGACCATTCCATAACCAAAGAATGGTTATTTGAACCGCCTGGAGCGCGCTTTTCAAAGCGCTGACCGCAGCAGCGTCAGCAGGCAATGGTCGCAGTCGCACTCCCAGCCAAACCGCCAGCCCTGGAATTGACCCGAACGCCTGTCGCGGTCGTCGGGATCCGTCGACAGCGATCCGCATGGACGGGCGCTGGATCCGAGCCAATTCAGGATCGGATGCCGTCTCGGCTCCCGCTCCCGGCCAGGATCCGCGCCCTGATCGCGCGGGAGGCGGACCATGAGACAGCCGCCTGGCTTCAGCAATCTTCGGCACTCGCGCAACCAGTCGGGAACAGCGATCTCGTGGGATCCGTCGATACAGGATGTGGCGAGCGGATCGAGCGCGATCAATTCTTGAAAGCAAGCATCGGGCCAAGGCCAGGGCATTTCGCGGAGATCGTGCTCGACATCCAGCCGGACGGAAGATCCAGGGAGTCCGTGGTGCATGAATCCAGCGCGCGGGAGTGCATCCGCGCAGAGCTGGAGTCGCTCGCGAACCGGTGGCGTCATGATTGGGGGGAAAAGATCCGGGTGGCGTCGCATCCAGTGTTCGACACAGGATTGTCCGTGCTGCCGCCAATCGGGCGCGGTGTGAAGTCCAATCTGCTGTCCATGTAGCTTCCAATACTCCGAGGCCGAAGCCGGCGCGGCGCCAAACCAGCGCACGGTCCGGGGAATACCGCGATTGGCGAGGTATCCGCTCAACAAAATGTCGTCATGAAACCGGAAAGCCGCGAGCGCGTCAAGGTGATCGAAGATATCCATCTCGAAAAAACCGCGCCGGTACAGGACTCCGCGATAGCCCTCCAGAACATGCACGGGCTGGAACATGGCCGCGGCGGGAATCTCTTCGTTCAGATGGCGGATATCCACGCCGCTCGCGCCCCACTCCAGCGCCCAACCGGTGAAGCCGATGGCGTGCTCGGGGAGGAGCGCCGACGTCCCGACCAGTTTTTCGATGAGATCCGGCGGATACTCGATGTCGTCGTCCACGGGGACGATCAGCGTCTCGGGGTCGGTTTCGATGGCCAGAAGGGGCAGAATTTTCATCGCCGGGCCGAGGTCCGGACCTGAGCGGACATCGACGCCGGCGAACCGGTAGGCCGTGCCATCCGCCCCGAAATGCTCCTCCGGCAGCCAGAGATGAATGGCATCGGGTGGGCGCGTCTGACGCCGCAGTGACGCGATGGCCCGCGCAAGCAGGTCAGAACGGCCCGGGATGGTGGTGAGCGAGACGACGACGCGCATCAGAGGTGCGTCATAACGCCGTCAGCGAGCGATGCGCGAAGATGTCGTCCGGCCCGATGCGCGCGCTTTTGACATAGCCATGGGAGGCCATCAGCTCGTCGATGTCATAATTCTGGAAATTGTTCTCGATGCAGAACACCCCGACCCGTAACTGCTCCCAGGGAAAGGCGCGGATGATTTTCTCCTCCGTGCCCTCGGTATCGATGCTCATGAAGTCGACATTTGTCAGCTGATATCGCTCCGCCAGCCAGGCCAGGTCATGCACGCTGACCTGGATGGTTTGGAGTTCGTCCCGTTTGATGTAGCGATCGATGCGGTCATGGTGTTGCGGCTCGATGTCGTCCGCCAGGCCCGACCAGCCATAAAAGCCGCCGGCAATCTTCAGGAATGGCAGGGTGGCATTTTGGTTCGAGATGGCGACGTTGGCGAGCTGACAATTCGGGCGGTTCTTCAGCAACAGCTCGAATGCCGCCGGATTGGGCTCGATCAGGATGCCGGTCCAGTCCAGATTCCGCTCGAAAAAGAGTGTGTTGCTATCCAGCAGTCCATCCAGCGCCCCGAACTCGATGAAGGTTCCGCCCGAACGCTCCTTGAAGAAGGTCTCGTGCAGATATCGGTCCTGGCCATGTTGCGAATAATAGGTCATACGGCTGTGCCTCTGGCGGATTCGAAGAAATTTCCGATCGACAGGTTCGATCCGCCTCTAAAGAATACGCAGGTGAACCATCCGGCATCGTCGCTGACGCGGTTGGCGGGATGCGCTGGGTGGTTTTGGCCCGGTATCGGTTCGGTTTGAACCGTTGTTAAGTCATGATGGATCGGTATTTTGGTCTGTCACTGAACGTTCCCTGCGCGCGTCGGGGTTGCGACGGGGCGCTGGACGGTCTTTCTTGTTCGTGCCTGTCGAGTTCGCGCGCACCGAGGCGTAGTCCAACAGCAATTCATCCGCGAAAACATGAGCTGGCCCACGAATTCGATGGACGGCGAGTCGATGGCCGATGCCTCTGCGCTGCAATCAATATTATTGCATCGCGGGCCGCCATCGTGCACGAAACCGTGGAGTATGCGATCTGAATCCATCGCCGAGGTTCGAAAGACTCTAATTGGAGCGTGCTCGACGAAGTTTGGAGGATGGCAGGGGCGAAGAGGCGTCGCTTAGAGCAAAAATCTCACCGCTGGGGATCAAGGATGACTACTTGTCTTTAGAATTAGCCAGACTAGACTAACCTAATTGTTTCTGGAGCGGATGATCTACGACGATGCAAGCCGTCAATATGTTGCAAGCCAAGTCCTCGCTATCCCGATTGGTGGAAGCGATCGAACAGGGGCAGGAGCGCGAAATCATCATTGCCCGCAATGGTCGCCCTGCCGCCAAGCTGGTCCCGATGGATACGGTGTCGGCGAGCCGGCGCATCGGCGTCGCCAAGGGAAAGTTCGAAGTTCCGGACACCATCGACGCTCATCACCAAGAAGTCGCACGGTTGTTCATGGGATCGGAAACTTGAACGTACTGCTGGATACGCATGTTGCCCTGTGGGCGATTACGGATAACCCGCAGTTGCCGCAAAAGTCGCGAGAATTGATCCAGTCATCGAAGACGACCGTTTGGATCAGCGCCGCTAGCGTTTGGGAGATCGCCATCAAGCACGCGCTTGGCCGAGGTGACATGCCCGTGTCCAGTCAGGACGCAGCGCGCTATTTCCGAGAGTCTGGCTATCGCTTCCTGGCGGTAGAAGCCGAACATGCCGTGGCGGTTGAAGAATTGCCTGCTCACCACCAAGACCCGTTTGACCGCATCCTCGTTGCCCAAGCACTTGTCGAACCGATGCGGCTGATGACCCACGATTCCCTGGTGGCACTCTATAGCGACACCATCATCAAGATTTAAGCGCCGGCCCCAATCAGCCTCCGCGCTGGAGAATCACTGGAACAAAGGCTATTTGTCGATGGAAGCGCAACGATCGAGAAGCAGGTTGGGTGCCGTCGGTCGTCCGGTCGCGGCGGGCGTGGGCGGGGCACTGCTGACATTGCTTGTCCTGTGGCTATTTTATCGCTCTGGAGACCCGCTGGTTGCGCCGACCCTGACCCGGCTCTTCCAAGCCGTCGCGTCCGAGTGGATGCAGGTCGACGGCTGGACGGGACGGTCCATCAATTTCAACCAGGGCGCGCCACGCGACGCGCTCTTTCCGCCGGTCCTGCTCGTGGCGCTCTGGGTCGGTTTCAGCAGCCTGCTGTCCGCGCTGATCGCTCCGCCCTGGCGCGGTTTCAAGTCGCTGGCACCTTATGCCGTGTTTCTGCTGCTGGGGTGGCTGGCGCTGGATCTGCGCTGGCAGTGGGCGTTGAGCCAGCGTCTGAGCCAGACCGCGGCCACCTATGCCGGCCTGGACCAGACCGCGCGGTATCTGGCCGGGCCGGATCGCAGGCTCTATCCCTTCCTGCGCGAGGTTCTGCACCATCTGCCGGAACCTCCGGCGCGGGTCTTCATTGTCAGCGCGGATCCCGGCGGCGCCAACGCCGGGCGCGTGCGTTATCATCTTTTCCCCCACAACGTTTCGCTCCCCTCCGCCACCCTGCCCGGCGACACCAAGGCGCGCGCCGGCGATTATGTGTTGCTCCTGTCGCCCATGAAACCGGTCCGCTACGATCGCGATCATGGTGTATTGATCTCTAAGGATGGACAACGACCGGCGGACCTCTTGCACGCCGCCGCTCAGGGCGCACTGTTTCGCCTCCGGGAGGGACCATGACGATGGGCTGGTGGGGCGTGGGACTCTCGTTGGGCGTGCCCTGGCTGGCGGGCGCGCTCTGGCTGCGTTTGCTCTGGCGCGAACCGGCGCCCGGCGTGTGGCCGCTGGCGCTCGGCTACGGATATGTGCTGAGCATGCTGGGGGTCACGCTCGTATTGCGCGGTATGGATGCGCTGGGACTGTCGCTTGGCTTCATCGGCCCGATCCTGCTGTTTGCCCTGTTGGCGGTGGCGGGCGGGCGGCGACTCCGGCAGCGGCCGGCGGTCCAGACACGCGACAAAGGAACCGCGCTGGAGCGCGCGCCCGTCTGGCAGCGCATTCTGTTCGGGGTTCTGTTGCTGTGGCTCGGGCTGCGACTGCTCGGGCTTGCGCTGGAAGTCTGGTGGCATCCGCTCTTTCCCTGGGACGCCTGGACCACCTGGGCGGTGCGTGCGCGGGTCTGGTCGGAGCTGCACCAACTGGTGCCCTTCGTGTCGCCGCAAGACTGGCTGGCCAATCCTGGCGGACAGGCCTACACCATTGCCGCCTGGCAGTATCCCGCCACGGTCTCGTTGCTGGCCCTCTGGCCCACGCTGGCCGATGGCGCCTGGAACGAAACCGCCGCCAACCTGCCCTGGCTGGGCTGCGCGCTGGCCCTGGGACTGGGGTTTTACGGACAGGCGCGGCTGTGGGGCGCCGCGCCGCTGACCGCCTTGGTCTTTCTCTGGCTGCTGCTGTCGCTGCCCTTGCTGGACAGCCATCTCGCGCTGGCGGGCTATGCCGATCTCTGGCTGGCGACCACCCTTGGCCTGGCGTTCTTCGCCTTGCTGCAATGGGCGCGGGATGGCGATTGGCGTCAGGGTGGGTTGGCGATAGCGTTCGTGCTGGCCGGTCCTTTCATCAAGCAGGAAGGCGCGGTCTGGTTGCTCCTGTTCATCCCGGCGCTGCTGGTCGCGCGGCTGCGCGGACACTGGTTGCTGGCGCTCCTGGGAGGGATGATGGCGACAGGCGCGGTCGCCTGGACGATGGGCGGGGTGTCTTTCGGCGTTCCAGGCGCGGGCGTCGTTCAGTTGACGCCCTCCCTGATCGAACTGCCCTCTGTGGGCCGCTTCGTACTGACGTACCACGACAGTTGGGATGCGGTCTGGCGGAATCTCTTCGTCTACGACAACTGGCATCTCTTGACGTATGTGCTGGTGCTGGCCATCGGCTGGGGGCTGTTTGCCGCGACCCGGCGGGGTGCGCCATCCTGGCTGCGGGCCGGAACGGTCTTCGTGCTCGGCGCGTTGAGCGCGCTTTTTGTGCTGTTCTTCCTGACCGACGCCCATCTCTGGGCCACCAAATCCACCAGTATCAACCGGCTGTTTCTACAGTTCGTGCCCGCTTTCGTCTTCTGGATGCTGACCCTGTGGGAGTCGCGAACACGCGCGGCTGGCGGCACTTGACGGCCCGCGTCCCGAAGGCGGACGCGCTCATCGCCCGGCATAGACCTCAGCCACCTCGCGGGCGATCGGCGCCATGCCGAAGCGCTCCCGCAGCGCGCGCCGACCCGACTCGCCAAGCCGCCGCCGGCGGTCGGGATCCATCTGGAGACTTCGCAAGGCGCTGGCGAGCCGGACCGGATCGCCCGGCGGCGTCAGCAGTCCGTGCGCGGCCTGACGAACCACCCAGCCGGCGCCCGAACCTGGAATATCGCTCGCGACCACGGGCTTGCCGAAGCGCATCGCCTCCAGCAGAACCAGTCCGAAGGCTTCGGTTCGCTCCAGCGACGGCAGACATAGCAGATCGCAGCTCGCCAACAGCGCGTTGAGCGTCGCATCGGGCTGAAAACCGGGGAGATGGACCCGTTCGTCCAGACCCAGCGAGCGGATCAGCGCAGCAAGCCGCTCGCGCTGGTCGCCAGACCCGACGATCAGAAAACGCGCCTCGGGCAACTCGGCCGCGGCGCGAATCAGGGTATCGTGCCCCTTGTAATAGGTCAGCCGACCGATCGCCAGCACCCGCAACCCCGCCCCGCCCCACAGGCTCTCGGCCTGCGCCAGGTCGCTCGGCGCGGGATCGGGAAGACGGGACGGATCCAGACCCAGCGGGATCGTCCGGCAGCGCTCGCGCCAGGGCGCTAAAGCGGCGCTGGAGTCGAGATAGGGCGGCGATGTCGCGATCACGGCGCGACTGGCGGCCAGGAGACGCTGCTCGAAGGGTCGATAGAGCCGATAGGCCAGTGCCAGCCGACGGTCGATGACGGAGGACACCACATCGGCGTGCCAGTGGATCACCCAGGGCAGACGGCGGGCGGCCGGTAGCGGCAGCGCGGCGAAGGCGGAGGTGTTGGGCAGATGCAAATGGAGCAGATCGGGCCGGAATTCGCGGATCGCGCGGCTCAGCCAGAACGGAAAGGCGGGGCTTAGCGGGGCATAGAGCAGGCGGCCATGACAGGGCACGCGGTAGATGGGGATGGCGTCGGTCGCGGCGGGACGCGCGCCCTGCCCGCCGCGCCTTTCATCGTGCACCAGCGCGGCGACCTCGATGCCCTGCTCCGGCAGCGCGCGCAGCAGATCGGCCAGGAAGTACTCCATGCCACCGGCGAAGGGCGGATAATACTTACCGACATGCAGGACACGCATCGCGGCTATGCGCCCGGCTCCGTCCGCCGGGCGTCACCGGTCCCCGCATGGGCTCCAGGCGCCTCGTCCGGCAGGGGCTGGCGCGCTTCCAGCATGGCCAGTTGCTGGGCCAGACGGCGGATCTGGCGCTCCTGGCGCGATCGCTCGACATCCATGGTCAAAATCTTGACGATCAGCATCGCGAAACCAAGCACCAGGGCCAGCACTGGCGGATAACTGACACCCAGATAGCGGGCGACGACATCGAAAAAATTCGGAAACAAGCCAAGCAAACAGACGGTCGCCGCCGCGCCGATCCACCAGACGGCGTAAGGACCGTGCAGGTGATCCCGTCGAACCAGCCAAAGAATGACGACGGCAAGCCCGATCCCGATCGCCATGGAGGTCATTTGATAGGTCATCGCAAAGGCTCGGGGTCTGGTCTTGAGGCCGGCAGCGGACCGTAGCCGACGCGGGCGATGCACAGGAGACTGGTCTGCAGCATGTAGGTTCCCACGATCCACCAGGAACCGAACACCCGCGACGCCCCCTGCGCGCGTGGATGCATGGGCACGGGTACCTCAAGCGTGCGCAGTCCGCGACGGCGCAGGATCATGAGCACGCCGACATCCTGATAGTCGAGCAGACTGGCCTCCCGCGACGCCAGCAGGGTCATGGCCGCGTGGTTGTAGGCGCGAAAACCGGAGGTAATGTCTTCCAGATCGAGCCCGGTGATCCAGCGAAAATACTCCCAGGCCAGCCGGCGCGCGCGGCTGGCGCGGGCGGGAAAGGCACCGATGACGACATCCGCCTGCCCGGCCCGGATGGGCTCCAGCAAGACGCCGAGAGAGGCCGGCTCATGCTGACCGTCGGCATCGAGCGTCACGGCGACCCGGCAGCCCTGGCGCAGGGCGTACCGTAGACCGGCCTGAATCGCCCCCCAGGCGCCGAGCTGTAAGGTCAGCGGCAGCACGATGGCGCCCGCGGCGCGCGCGACCTCGGCGGTGTCGTCCGTGCTGCAATCGTCGATGACGACCACCGGAAGATCCCAGCGATGACGGACTTCGGCGACGATGGCGCCAACGGTGGCGGCCTCGTTGTGGGCGGGGATCAGGACCAAAACGGTTGCGGACTCGTTCGACTGCGTTGATGGCAAGGGAGGCATACGATAAACCAAGCACGAGATCGACGCACTATACTGTGGAGCGCTTGTCAATTCTCGGCATGTCGACTTGATCGGAATTGCCATTCCGCTAAACTCCGGGTGTGCCGGCCCTGCCCCTTGAATCCGCTGGAGTCCGGAGCATCCGAGCGCGGCACTCACCAGTCTGTCGAATCAGGAATGAACTATGAAGACTCTCGCCCATGCGGCTCTCGGTCTCGTCCTGCTGATGTCCTTCGCGGCGGCTCATGCCAACACACTCAGCCCTTTACCCGATCCCGGCGATCCCTGTCTGGCGGATCGGCAGGCCAGCTTTACCGACGGGTACAATGCGGGCAGGCAGTCAGCCTACAATGAGTGGTTTGACTCAAGGTATAACCTGGGTTATTTCGACGGTTTCGGCGCTGGCACCGCGCAGCAGCTCGCCCAGTGTCTCGCGGATCCGCAAAGCTGCGGGATCACCCTGGCCTCCTGCATCCCTGACCCGGTTTACGGGGAGACGGAGCCCAACGACAATCTGATCGCGGCGGACCCGCTAAAACTGGGCGCGAATTTCTGGGGCCAGAGCTATGGCGCCGCGGACCAGGACTGGTTCTACACCGAGACCACGGTCGCCAACCAGAATCTGATCGTCAACTTCTCGGTACCCGGCGGACTCCTCGCGGGCTGGAAGATGACGATTCGCGATGCCGCCGGCAATGTTTTCGCTAACTTCAATACCGCCGTTTCGGGGGGTGTGCCCACCAAGGAAGGCGACGAGGCGGTCACCTACCGCGTCACGCTCGGACTGATCGGCACCTAT
Organism: uncultured Thiocystis sp.; assembly: GCF_903866365.1. Taxonomy (GTDB): domain Bacteria; phylum Pseudomonadota; class Gammaproteobacteria; order Chromatiales; family Chromatiaceae; genus Chromatium. The sequence continues at coordinate 35,061 of NZ_CAIPNF010000187.1, read as the reverse complement.
TACATTGTAGTCCAGCCCACTCCGCCGGCCGACTGCACCATCATTCAGCCGAGCGATCCAGACTGTAACCAGAATTTCTCGCCCTACTACATCTCGGCCTTGCTGCAGGACAGTTCGCTCGATACCAATCAACCCATCGTGGGCTTCTACGATTCGGAGATCGAACCGAACAATATCCCGAGCAACGCCACTCCATTGGCCACAAGCGTCACGATGTATGGGTTGGTCAACCTGACGTTCAACTTCCCCGTACCGACCGAGGATACCTTTGTCTGGGGCCAGGGCGAGGATGATTGGTATGTGTATCAGTCCACCGGCAATGAGATCGTGACATTGGTGTTCTGCGCCAAGGAAAAATGCGGTCCCGGCAACTGGTTCGTGGAAATCTATGATCGGGCAACCGCGCAACGATTGGAGAATGGAGAATCCCGAGAGAACGTCCAACCGCTGCTCGCCTTTAATACCGATACCACCAACGACCCATCCGCCACCTACCGACTCGGGCTGAAAGATCCAAATTTTTATTTAATGCGGGTCAGCCACAAGCGTCTCTTTAACGCGCCTTGCCTGAGCCATCAGTTTGTCTCCACGACCTCGGAAACCGGCTTTGTCGGATCCTGTGAATGCGAGAGCGGAAACTCCTGCTATGTCCCTGCTGATTGCGAGGGGGGCGAGGGGCTGTCCTGTAATAATGTTCCAACGGAATGCGTTGCCGGCATCGAGACAGGGTGTTTAATCATAGAGGATGTTCCGCCAGGATGCGGCGTAGAGGACGAGGAAGGGAATATCGAGCCCTGCGATACCTATCAAACACAGGCGCTTTGCAGTTGCAGTCAATATGGCGGTGTCGTCGAGATTCCTGAGAATGCATACTCAAGCCCCTACAACTTCACCTGGCACGGCACCAAATTACCCCCCAACACCATCGACACGGACGCCTACGAGGACTTCCTGAACCGGCCCAACCCCTATAACTGATTCCTCGATCTCTCAACGCAACACCGCCGGCAGCCGTTTACACGTCTGCCGGCGGTTTCGTTTTTGAACTCATGACACCGCTCCGCGGCGTCTCGCCTCCTGGGGCGCTCCGCACCCCGAAACGTCGAACGGAACCTGCCCATCCTCCGCCGACCGCGACCGCCTCACGGCACCGTATCGGCCGTGTTTCCCGCCTTGAACGCCCTCACGCACTGGCATGCTCCGTTCTGAGGGCGTGTCATCAATGGTCTTCGTGTGGGATGATCGCCGTCCCGCCAATGCTCCAAGGCTAGGATCGATGCGCTCGACGCGAAGGTTGCGCGGCATCCTTGATCGGGGCGAATTCATTCGCCCCTGTCTCCGCGCAACCAACGCGGCGAATGAATTCGCCCCTACTACAGGCCAGCGAATCCCAAACAAGCCGGGTAGGTACGCAGTGCGTACCTTACGCCTCAATCGGCGCGGACGCCGATTGTTGGCACGGACACTTGATTGAACCACCGTGTTTTTTCCCTGAACACAGCGGTTTTTCGATGCGCCTAATGGTACGCAGTACGTACCCTGCTTTGGCTTTGGCGCCATCGTTGTCGTTGTCGTTGCTTTGCGGTTCCACCGCTCTTTTTAGGTTCGATCCAATAACGACGCATGATGCCCTTGGCGCGGTTCAATACGCCCTTGGCTGAAAGCCCTCGGGCACATCCAGCTCAAAAACCTGATCGTGAATGCGCGCGACATAGAAGCCTTCGCTCAACACCCGCTCGCGCATGGCGGCCGACAGATCCACCGCCGCCAGGATGCCATACACGCGCTTGTCGCGATGTTCGGGAAAAAAGGTACGGAAGCGTTCCAGTAACGCCTTCAACTGCGCAATCGCTTCCTCGCGCAGATGGCTTTTCACCTCGACGACATAGGCCGCGTTGATCGGACCATTGGCATAGGACAAGACGTCGATTTCCAGATGCTGACCGGCCTTGCTGATCCTCACGCTCGGGCTGACCACTTCCATCCCGAAACGCTCGCGCAGGAGCGTCTCCATTGAGGGCAAGGCCAGACCCTCGGTGAAGCTGCCAAATTTTTCGCCCAGACCCCCGATTTGCTTGCCCAGCTCCTTGAGCTGGCGGTCAGTTTTCCGGCTGGATTCCTGAAACTTCCGGTCGGTTTCCTGAAATTTCCGGTCGGTCTCCTTCTGCGCTTCAATCAATTCGCGCAATAAGGCCCAAACCTCGTCAGCGGTCGTTTGCATGATGAGGAAACTCGCGGATTCATCGAAGTGTTGCTGTGCGTGCAGCCGATGGAGACTCAAGTCGGCTGAACGCCGCTTGAGTCCCCTGTGCGTCAGTCTCAGGGTGAGATGGTCGGGCAGGAGAGCTTGCGAGGTTCGATCGAATTAAAGGTCGCGGTCACATGTTGCGCCTGTGTCAGAACCCCCGCACAGGTCTCCAGGCCGCTGCACGCGCCACCCCACCCGGCGAAGGTTGATCCAGGCTCGGGCGTCGCGGTCAGGGTGACAGAGGTTCCGCTGGGATACTCGGCGGAACAGGTGCTGCCGCAGTCGATGATGCCATCGCCAACATCGGAGGTGAGATCCAGGCCGGTGACTTCTTCCATCCACTCCACATAGTTGGCGAGACGTATGTGAACGGTTGGCTCGCCGGCCGAGTCGCAATCGTTGCCGCGACTGACGACACCGGCCTGGACGAAGCCGCCCCGCCCATTGTCGACCACCAGCGGGCTGCCATCGTCGAGCTGACAATCCTCGGTCTCGCCAACCTCCGATTCGGTGCAGATCATGTCATTGGTGACGTTCTCGTAGGCATCCCGACAGTTCGACGGATCGACCAGGGTGGCATCCACTTTCGACAGAAGCGTCACCTGATTGCCGCAAAAATCGCTGGGAGTCCAGCCAGTGACGGACCCTTCAGTGCCAAGACAGGCGAGCGTCTCTTCACGCTCCGGCGTGACCGGACGCACCGGCTCCACGAAAACCGGCCCCTTGAGTTCCAGAAGCGCAATGTCGTTTTCCAGAGTCAGCGGATTGTATTCGGGATGCCTCACGATGCGTTTGACCTTGGATGCCTGACCACCGACGTCGAAGCGGTCGGATCCCGTGCGAACGTCGATATTCGCGGGTGCCACCGTGACATAGGGGTTGTAGGGGTCATTGACGTTCGCATCGACGACACAGTGCGCGGCGGTCAAGATCCAATTGGCGTCGATCACCGATCCGCCACAGGACGGGCGGTCGCCATTGATCCGCCAGGTGCTGATTTCCAGTGCGGCCTGCCAGGGCCACTCCGTGCTCTCGACCGCCACCCCGCCGACCAGCCTCGGTTGTGCGATCGACTGAGTTTGCGATAGGGGCGCATCAGTGTCCGCGCTCTCCGCCAGGGACGAAACCACTCGCCCCTCGCCGCTACCCAATTTCTGGACCGTCAACGGCAACTTTAGCGGATCCGGATTCAACCATTTCGCGACATCCGCGTAGTAACTGGCAAACGCCCCATCGACCGTCGCGTTACTCTCCGTGTCGCAGACATCGTCAAGATTCGAGCCGCAGGCACCATAGAGTTGCCCCACCACCTGACCGTTAGCCTGCATGACCGGCGACCCGCTGCTGCCGCCCTCGGTCGCACCGATCACATCGCGACTGTAGATAAATTCTCCTCGTGGCAATCCACCGCAGATTGGGGCGCCAGCGTCGATGCTGTGAGTCGTCAAGGCCTGGGGCGAACCTTGCGGATGACTCAAACGATAGAGCATCGTCCCCTCATCCCTTTCAACGGCGGTTTCCGTCCAGCCCAAATACCAGGAATCCGCCGGCGGATCCTCATCCAGGAGGAGTAGGCTGTGATCGTCGACCGCCGAATGGTGCAGCAGGGTTGCACCGAGTGTCGAGGACGCGCCTGGCGCGCTGGGGCATTCTCCACCGCAGGACGCTGTCCGGTAGTCAAACCAGGTCTCCACCGTCGCAGCGACCTCGAGGGTACTGATGCAGTGGTTTGCGGTCAGGAAATAGGGGATGGTGGTCGCTTGGTCGGTGTCGGCCAGCAAGCCGCCAGTGCAGAGATACCCTCCCTCGTCCTCAATGAAGTTGATGCGCGCAATAGCCTTGCGAACCTTGTCAATTTCGCTCCAATCGGTTGTGTCATAACAGGATCCGTCCTGGATGCAGCCGGCATTGATCGGGCAGAACGCCTGGGAGGCGGTGTCGAGCAGCATCACGGCGCCGATCTGGAAACTCGCGTCGTCAGAGGCTTGATCAGGCAACTCAACCTGGAGATAGATCTGATTTCCCGAGATGGAGTGCGTCCAGAAACTGCTTTGACGACCAGAATAGGAGCGCGCTTCGCTGGTATTGTTGTCGACGTGGATCACCGCGCCTTCGGGTAAGCGGAGGTTGTCGATGCGCACCCGCGAAACCGCGGCGCCCTCGGTGTCCAGCCGGATGGCCAGGGTCAGGAGACCGCCGGTACGCCGCACCGTGCCGCCGAGAAAGCTGTAGGTCTGCTCGGTCATCGCGGCGACGTCAAGCGGCTTGAGGTCAATGTCGAGTTGGATCGGCTTGACGACGCCCACCTTCAGCGGCGCTCCGCTGGGGGCCGTCTGGTTGTACCGCGCGATGCTCTCCCGATCGTCCGAGGTCAGTTCGGCCCGCGCGGCGGCGGTCGTCGGGCGTTGTCCGACCAGGGTTTGCAAGCGCTGCAAGGCGGTTTTCTGCTCAAGTTGGCGCGCCTGCGCGGTCACGCCCGCGATCTTCTGTTCCGGAAAGACATCCACCGCAGAGGCGATACCGGAGATGATCAGCGGAATCAGTAAGGCCAGCCTTCCGGTCAGCCGTGTTATTTCCATCTCGACGACTCCTGCGAAATAATTGTTTGCGTTGGAATACCGGAGAATAAGACACCTGAAGCGGCTTCGCCACCAATGGACGCTCACGAACATGCACGGCAGTGACCTGGATCACACCCGTTATCCTCCCGCCAAAGTGCCATGCGCCCTCGCCAAATATAGCAACAATCCATGAACAGTCGCGGCGCTGGCGGTCGCCGGCCAGCGGCAGTCGACGGACGCCTATGATCGCGTATCATCCCGCCAATGTCCTCCCACAGACCGGATGTCTCCATGTCCACGACACCGCCGCCCATCGCCGTCTTCGCCTCCTTCTCGGGGAGCGGCGGCGTCGAGCGCATGCTGATCAATCTGCTGCGTGGCTTCGTGGATCTGGGACAGCCGGTCGATCTGGTTCTCGTGCGTGCCGACAGTCCCCATTTGACCCGGCTACCCGCTCAGGTCAACCAGATTCGACTCGAGGCAGACCACACCTTTCTCGCGATTCCGGCGCTTGCCCGTTATTTACGCGAGCGTCGTCCGGCCGCCTTGCTGGCAGCCAAGGATCGGGCTGGACGCGCCGCCGTGCTGGCGCGCGCGCTGGCGCGAACCGACACGCGCATCCTGCTTCGTTTAGGAACCAATCTCTCGACCGCCATGGCCGAGCGCACCCCCCCCGAGCGTTGGTTGCGGTATGCGCCGATCCGTCTGCTCTATCCGCGGATCGACCGCATCATCGCCGTGTCGAATGGGGTCGCCGACGACACCGCTGACATCGCCCGCATCCCGCGCCAACGGATCGGAGTCATCCGTAATCCGGTCATTACCCCGGAGCTGGAGACCCAGGCGGCGGCTTCCTGCCCGCACCCCTGGCTGGCGCCCGGTCAACCGCCGGTGATCCTAGGCGCGGGACGGTTGCAACGTCAGAAGGATTTTCCGACCCTGATTCGCGCCTTCGCGCGACTGCGTGAGACCGGCGACTGCCGGCTGCTGATCCTTGGCGAGGGTTCCGGACGCGCCAAACTGATGGCACTGATTGCCGAACTGGAACTGAGCGACAGCGTCGACCTGCCCGGTTTCCAGACAAACCCCTATCCTTTTTTGGCACGGGCCGGAGTCTTCGTGTTGTCGTCCGCTTGGGAAGGTTCACCCAATGTGCTGACCGAAGCGATGGCGCTTGGGGTGCCGGTGGTCGCGACCGACTGCCCGAGCGGTCCCTCCGAACTCCTGGATGGCGGACGTTATGGACCTCTGGTGCCGGTGGGCGACGTGGAGGCGATGGCCGAGGCCATGCGGACAACACTGGAGCATCCGCTCCCGTCGGCGACTCTGCGCGGCGCCGTTGCAGAATATGAGCAAAGTCGCAGCGCCGAGCGTTATCTGCGGGCACTCAGGAAACCAACGAGCGGCGCATTCGATTGACCGATTCCTGTCCGATGGGATGATCTTGAGGAAAATGGGTGAAACCGATGCAAACCTATGATCGAGACATCGTTGCCTGGGCGAACGAGCAAGCCGCGCTGATCCGCGCGCGCCGTTTCGAATTGCTCGACCTGGAACACATCGCCGAGGAGATCGAGGACGTGGGCAAGAGCGAGCAGCGCGAACTGACGAACCGGATGGCGGTGTTACTGGCGCATCTGCTCAAATGGCGGTTTCAGCCCGAACGCCGGGGCGCGAGCTGGCAAATCACGATCCGCAATCAGCGCCGCGGGATCCTCAGGCGCCTGGAAGAGACGCCCAGCCTGCGCGTCAAACTCAAGGAACCCGCCTGGTGGAACGCCGTGTGGGATGACGGGATCGCGCAGGCCGCCGAGGCAACCGGGCTCTCCGATTTCCCGGAGACCTGCCCCTGGAGTCCGGAGGAGATCCTTGCGGAGACCTGGTTTCCGGACAGACCGGCCCAGCCGTGAAGGGCGGACGCCTGAGGATGCTGAATTTGGATACGCCGGCCAGAAAGGCGAACCGCACAAAGGCATCCGAGTTCTGTTAATCCTATCCATTCCGCGCCAAGGATCCACGGGGATCGGCGCATCAATAAGGCACAGTCCATGGGTCAGTTATTTCGCATCACCGGCTTTCTCTCCTATATCCTGATGCTCTTTCTCAATGCCTTCGTCGACCTGGGGCATAAGATCGTCATCCAGAATACGCTGTTCAAAACCTATGACGGCGAGGCGCAGATCCTGCTGACCGCCATCGTCAACGCATTGATCCTGCTGCCCTTCGTGCTGCTGTTCACGCCGTCCGGTTTCCTGGCCGACCGCTTCCCGAAGAACCGCGTGATGCGCGTGAGCGCCTGGATCGCGGTCGCGCTCACCCTGGCGATCACGCTCTGCTATTACCTCGGCTGGTTCTGGCCGGCCTTTGCCATGACCTTTCTGCTGGGTGCGCAGGCCGCCATTTATTCGCCGGCCAAATACGGTTACATCAAGGAATTGGTCGGCAAGGAAGCGCTGGCCGCCGCCAACGGCTGGGTCCAGGCAACCACCACCACGGCGATTCTGGCCGGAATCTTCGTCTTTTCCATCCTCTTCGAGGGCCGTCTGAGCGACACCAGCTTTGCCACGCCCGGCGAGGTCATGGGCCTGATCGCGCCATTGGGCTGGATCCTGGTGCTCTGTTCGCTGACCGAAGTCTTCATGGCCTACCGTCTGCCCCAGAGGAATCCAGGCGCCGCGATGCGCTTCGACTGGAGTCAGTACCTCGGCGGGCGGTATCTGCGACACAATCTGCATGACGCCTGGGACAATCAGGTGATCTGGCTGTCGATCGTCGGGCTGGCGATCTTCTGGTCGATCTCGCAGGTGATGCTGGCGGTCTTCCCCGCCTTCGCGAAGGAGACGCTGGGCGAGACCAACACTGTGGTCATACAGGGCATGCTGGCCTGTTCGGGGCTCGGCATCATCCTGGGTTCGATCGTCGCCGGGCGGGTCTCGCGCGATCACATCGAGACCGCGCTGATCCCGATCGGCGCGCTCGGCATCGCCGCGACCCTGTTCCTGCTGCCCGGACTTAGCTCGGCCTGGGCGCATGGGATCAACTTTCTGCTGCTCGGTGTTCTGGCCGGACTGTATCTGGTACCGCTGAACGCGCTGATCCAGTTCAACGCGGGCGAGGACGATCTGGGGCGGGTGCTGGCGGCCAACAATTTCATCCAGAACATCCTGATGCTGAGTTTTCTCGCCCTCACGGTCGCCGCGGCCTATCTCCACATCGGCGGTCTGGCCCTGATGCTCGCGCTGGCCGTCATTGCCCTGCTCGGCGCCTTTTACACGCTCTATCAACTGCCGCAGTCGCTGGTGCGCTTTCTCATCGGCCGCGCGATGTCGACCCGTTACCGGCTCAATGTCATGGGCCTGAAAAACCTGCCGGCGCAGGGCGGCGTGCTGATGCTCGGCAATCATGTCAGTTGGATCGACTGGGCGATGATGCAGATGGCCAGCCCGCGCCCGGTGCGCTTCGTCATGGAACGGGTGATCTACGAACGCTGGTATCTGCGCTGGTTTCTGGATTTCTTCGGCGTGATTCCGATCTCGCGGGGGAGCAGCCGGCAGGCGATCGGGACCGTGACCCGGCTGCTGGACGCGGGCGAGGTCGTGTGCATCTTCCCCGAAGGGACGTTGAGCAAGAACGGCCAGCTCTCCGAGTTCAAGCGCGGATTCGAGCTGTCGGCGCGCGCGGCCAGCTCGGGCGTCATCCTGCCCTTCTATCAGCGCGGTCTCTGGGGCAGCCGCTTCTCCTATGCCAGCGACAAACTCAAGTCCAATCGTCGCGAGGGTCGGATGTGCGAGGTCATCGTCGCCTTTGGCCCCACCCTGCCGCTGGATGCCACCGCCGAGCGGGTCAAACAGGCAGTGTTCGAGCTCTCGGTCACCTCCTGGCAGACCTATGTGACGAGCCTGCCAACCCTGCCGGCAGCCTGGCTCGCGACCGCCAAGCGCGATCCCGGCGCCGTGACGATCATCGACTCCATCGGCACCTCGCTGACCAATCGCCGTCTGATCGTCGGTGTGCTGCTGTTCGCCGGACGGGTGCGCCGGCTCGCGCCGGAGCCGGCCATCGGCATCCTGCTGCCCGCGAGCAGCGCCGGGGCCATCGCCAACCTGGCCGCGCTGATGGCGGGCAAGACCGTGGTGAATCTGAACTACACCGCCAGCGCCGAGGCGTTACGGGCCGGTGTCGCGCAGGCCGGCATTCGGCATGTCATCACCGCCGACCGCTTTCTGCGCAAGCTCGAACAGCGCGGGATCGATCTCGGCGCGACCCTGCCGGACGTGACCCTGCATCCGATGGAAGGCATGCGCGCCGGGATCGGCCGGTTGAGCGCCCTGGCCATGCTGGGGCTGTCGAGTCTGTTGCCCGCGCGCGCCTTGCTCTGGTTGTTCGGCGACCACGCCAAGCCGGACGACACCGCCGCGATCCTCTTTTCCAGCGGCAGCGAGGGCGCGCCCAAGGGGATCGAACTCACGCACCGCAACATCATGGCCAACGTGCGCCAGATCTCGGACGTGCTCAATACCGAACGCAGCGACGTCATCATGGCCAACCTGCCGCTGTTTCATGCCTTCGGGCTGACCGCGACCACCTTCCTTCCGCTGCTGGAAGGCATCCCCATGGTCTGTCACCCCGACCCCACCGACGCGCCCGGCACCGCTAAAGCCATCGCCCGTCATCGCGCCACGGTGCTGTGCAGCACCTCGACCTTCCTGCGGCTCTACACCCGCAACAAGCGCGTGCATCCGCTGATGCTCCAGTCGCTGCGGATCGTCGTCGCCGGTGCCGAGCGACTGGGACCGGAGGTGCGCGAAGCCTTCGCACTCAAGTTCCATAAGCCGATCTACGAGGGCTATGGCGCGACCGAGACCACGCCGGTCGCCAGCGTCAACGTCCCGGACGCGCTGGAGACCGAGACCTGGAAGATCCAGTCCGGCTCGCGCCCCGGCACCGTTGGCATGCCGCTACCGGGGACCAGTTTCCGCGTCGTCGATCCGGTCGCGCTGGAGACGCTGCCGGCGGGCGAGGACGGGTTGATCCTGATCGGCGGCGTGCAGGTCATGAAAGGCTATCTCCAGGCACCCGAGAAGACCGCCGAGGCGGTCGTCGAGCTGGACGGCATGCGCTGGTACAAGACCGGCGACAAGGGACATCTGGACCTCGACGGCTTCCTGACCATCGTCGACCGCTACTCCCGCTTCGCCAAGCTGGGCGGCGAGATGATCAGCCTGAGCGCGGTCGAGGAACAGGCACGACGGGCGCTCGGCCAGCCCGAGTTGGAGGTCGCGGCGGTGAATCTGCCCGACGAGCGCAAGGGCGAACGCATCCTGCTGCTGGTTGCCGGGGACATCGATCCGGACGGGCTGCGCCGGCAGCTGCTGGCGGCCGGTCTCAATCCGCTGAGCATCCCCTCGCAGGTTCTGCGGGTCGACTCGATCCCCAAGCTCGGCAGTGGCAAAACCGATTTTGGCGCGGTGCGGCGTCTTGCCCTGGCGGCCTGAGACCGTTCCAGGGGGCGAACAATTAACATCCGGATCTCACATTAACTGACTATAAAATATTGGTGATCTACATGATAAAAGACTTCGAGATCATGATTCCGAAATTTCTGCAAGCACTGCTCGTGATGAGTGGAATTCTTTTCTTTATTGGCACTAACCCCGAAAAGGCTATTGCTCAGCCCATAGCCACGGCGCAGCTTGTTGGGACCGTTCGAGAAAGTCGGGGGTCTTGGAATCCTTTCGTTGAAACAAATGCGATGCGATCGGCGGGCGATGGCACTTTCACTGAAGTATTGCAACTGAGGACCACGGGTGGGCGCAACGCGGACGGGGTCTATGCCATACGGTTTTTTACCAACCAGGAGTTGCGGGAGGTCTATAAGCGTGGCCGCGAAGCGGGTCAACTGCTCAGTGGCACCAATTCGGCCTTTGCCGGAAACGTCATCTTCCGCGTGCCGAGCAACGGCGCCTATCAGGTGATCTTCGATCCGCATCGGCGCCGCTACGAGATCTCTCCGCCGGTCGAGGAGTTCGACCGGATCGAATCCATGCAGTGGAATGGCTTCGTCCACGACCGGGAGGGCGCCTTCGAGTGCTTCGACGGTCGGCGCATGCGCCCCGCCGAGCGCTGGGACGAATGGGTGCCGGCGCATGAATTACACCGCAATGCGGACGGTTCCTGGTCGATCACGCTGCCGCTCACGACCAAGGGTGGGCACGAAGGGGATGGCGTTTACCAGACGCTGATCTCGGCGAACCACAATTCCGATCATGGCTTCAGTGCCATCCTGAATCAGCCGGGGCGACTCGCGGGCGGCAACGGCTACGATAGCCGCGTGGGTCACATCGAGGAAACGGCGCTGATTTTCCGCGTACCGCGCAATGGCGATTACACCCTGACGGTATGGCCCGAGGACTATCGCTTCGAGATCAAGCCGCCGGTCAGCTTCTTTCAGGTGGAGGAATACCAGATCGATGGCGATGTCGTCGCCGATCCCTGGAATCCGCTGGCTCCGGAGCACGATATGGACAGCGGTGAGGATGGTCTTTGGCACAAGACACTGAACCTCAAGACCACCGGCGCCGCCGGAACCGGCATCTATACGATGAATTTTTCCATCGACGGGAGTTGGGCGCTCGACAGCATCGGCACGGGCGGTCATTGGGGCAAGACCTGGCATTCCGCCCCGCAGGAATCGAACATTCACTTTCGCGTCCCGGCGGATGGCGCCTATCGGGTGACGCTCAATCCGGCCGACGGGATCTACTGGTTCGATCCGCCGGTCGAGCCGGCGATCAACGTGGAGACCCTGGCCATTGCCGGGGATTTTATTGAGTTTGCGGCGGATGGTGCTCAGGGCTGGAACCCGCTCGATCCGATGCACCACATGACACCGGCGGGCGATGGCGTATTTAGCAAGGATTTACGCCTGAAGGCCGGCCGCGCCTACCAATACAAATATGCCGCCAATGGCGCCGGCTGGTTCTGGGCCTTTGCCGATTATCCCTATGACGGCTATCGCCGCCTCGCCACGCACGGCAATCCGCCGGCGATGACTTTCGAGTGCCCGCGCGATGGCATTTATCGGTTCCGCGCGAATGTGATCACCGGCGAATATGGGGTTGAGCTGATTCAGCACCTATAGATTGGGGCCAGCCGATCGCCCGCGAATCCTGTTTGCTTCGAGACTGAAGCGCCCGCTACCCATGACAAAAATCGCCAGGCAGGTCAGCGCCGCCTCCAAAGGATGGGACCATTCCTTAAAGGTCATGCCGGTTTTCTGATAGACCATGACCGCGCCAACCGCCATGACGAACGTGAGGAGGATCGCCGCGGGGCGGGAAAGGAAGCCGACGGCGATCAGCAAGCCGCCGAGGGTCTGGACCAGGGCAACGAAGATACCCCAGGACAGTGGAGCGAAGTGAATGCCAATGGCGGCGGACCAGTTGGCTCCAACAGTGGAGAGAAAGGACTGTCCGCCAGCAAATTTGAGCCCCCCATGAACCATCATGGTGATGCCGGCGCCGAGGCGGAGGAAGAGTATACCCAGGTCGGGCCATGGGCCGGGCAGAAACGGTTTCATAGTGATCCATCCATCAGGGGGTTGAGTGAAGCGCGATGAGAATCCCGGCGCGACCATCATCAGTCGGATGGTTGCGCCAGCGAATGCGCGGCTTTCCGCCGCGGTTCAAGCAGCAGAAAAATCGCCGGGGTCACATAGAGCGTGATGAGCTGGGAAATCGCGAGCCCGCCGAGGATGACCACGCCGAGCGGCTGACGCGACGCGCCGTCGGCGCCATAGCCGAGTGCGAGCGGCACCGCGCCCATGGCGGCGGCCAAGGTGGTCATCATGATCGGGCGAAAGCGCTCCACGCAGGCCTGCTGCACGGCGGCCACGGCATCCTGGCCCTCGGCCATGCGCTGGAGCGCGAAATCGACCATCATGATGCCGTTTTTCTTGACGATGCCAATCAGCAGGAACATGCCGACATAGGCATAGAGCGACGCCTCCAGGCCAAGCAGCAGCAGACAGGCCAGACCGCCCACCGCTGCCACCGGCAGGGCGCTCAGAACCGTGAGCGGATGGCGATAGCTTTCATACAGGATGCCGAGGATCACATACATCGCCAGCACGGCAAACAGCATCAGAATGCCGAGACTGGCCATGGTCTCCTGAAAGATCCGGGCCTCGCCCTGCATCCGGCCCGAGACGCCCTGGGGCAGGATCTCTTTCGCCGCCGCCTCGACCACCGTCGCCGCTTCGCCAATGCTGGTGCCTGGTGCCAGATTGAAGAACACCGTAACGGCGGGAAACTGATTGATATGGTTGACCGTTTGCGGGCCGGTCGTTTCGGTCCAGCGCACCACCGCGCGCAGCGGCACCAGCTCGCCATGCAGGCTGCGCACATAGAGCCGGCCAAGGTCGGCGGCGTCGTCGCGCAGACGATCGGCAACCTCGACGATCACCTGATACTGGTCGTTGCCCTTCTTGATCAGGTAGGCGTAGTTCTGCGAATACGCCACGCGAATGGTGTCGAGAATGGCCGACACCGCGACGCCATAGCTCGACGCGCGCTCACGCAGCACTTCGATGTCGAGCATTGGCGTGCTCAGGCGCAGATCGGTATTGACGGACAAAAAACCGGAATAGGCACGCAGACGATCGACCAGCGCGAGCGCGGCCTGGTTGACCTCGGCGCGATCGAGTCCGGTGATGGCGTAGGCGAATTTGCCCTGGTTGGTCGGAGTGGCGCCGACGCTCACCTGCAACACCGGGCTGGCCAGGAGGACGGCCTGAGCGCCGGGGATGGCGTTGATGGGGGCGGCCATCCGGGCGATCACGCGGTCGATGGGCGGGCGCTCGGCGCGCGGTTTGAGGAAGGCGATCAAGCGCCCCTGGGACGATGCCAGGCCGGTGCCGGTGACGCCGGTGTAGGTTAGGGTGGTCTGCACCGCCTCGTCGGCTCGCATGATCGCCTCGGCCTGTTTGCGAAATTCCTCAATGCGCGCGGGCGAGGTGCCTTCCTGGGTTTGCAGAGTACCGCGCACAAAGCCGCTGTCGCCGGTCGGCAGCAGGGACTTGGGCACCAGCACGAAGAACGCGACGCTGCCGCCCAGACACAGCAGCCAGACGCCAAGCGAAACCAGCGGATAGCGCAGAACCCCGCGCAGCGAGCGACCGTAGGCTTGCGCCAGGCGCGCGGACAGGCGTTGGGACAGACCCTCCAGCCCGCGTTGCTCGCCCGGTGCGTGCCCGCGCAGCAGGCGCGCGCACATCAGCGGGGTCAGTGTAAGCGAGACGATCCCCGAGGCCAGGATGGCGATGATGATGACGATGGCAAACTCCTGGAGCTGGCGGCCGAGCACGCCGGGCATGAACACCAGCGGGAGGAAGACGGCGGCGAGCGACAGGGTCATCGACAGGATGGTAAAGCTGATTTCCCGCGCGCTGGCGAGGGTTGCGTCCGCCGCGTTTTCTCCGGCCTCCATGCGGCGCACGGTGTTCTCCAGAAACACGATCGCATCATCGACCAGAAAGCCGATGGACAGCGTCAGCGCGAGCAGGGACAGGTTGTCGAGGCTGTAGCCCAGCACCCGCATGGCGATGAAGGTCAGGCACAGCGACACCGGCAGGGCGATGGCCGGGATCAGGGTGTCGCGCACGCGACCGAGAAACAGGAAGATCACGGCGACGACCAACAGAAAGGCGATCAGCAGGGTTTCCCGCACATCCTTGATCGAGTCGCGGATGATTTGCGCGCGGTCGTACAGCTCGGTCAGGGTAACCGAACCGGGCAGGCTGTCGCGCAGTTCCGGCAGCAGTTTCTGCAGCGCGTCGGCGGTCGCGATGACATTGGTTCCGGTCTGGCGCGAAATGCCAACGACGATGGCGGAGCCGCGATTGGGTGCGCCGCGCTCCCAGACCACGGTCTTCTGGCGCTCGTTCTGCACCGAATCGACCACCTCGGCGACATCGCCGACATAGATCGCCGAGCCGTCGCGCACCGCCATGATGAGGCTCCGGTAGTCGTCCGCGGTTTCAAGCTGGCCTAAGGGCTTGAGCAGCAGGGAGCGCGCCGCGCCGTCGAGCTGGCCGGAGCCTTCGTAGGCGGTACCGTGCTCGACCGCCGCGACCAAGTCGGTCAGGGTCAGGTCGCGCGCGGCCAGCTTGGATGGATCGGCCTTGATGCGCACGGCGCCGCGCGGCGCGTAGATGTCTACGCGCGATACGCCGGGCAGCGTGCCGATCCGGCGCGCGACCTGAGTGGAGGTCAGATCGTAGAGTTCCGCCTCGGGCATGGTCTCGCTGCTCAGCGAGAAGTAATAGATCGGCTGGTCGTTGGGGTTGTACTTGGAGAACACCGGTGGCGCGGGCAGATCGGCTGGCAAACTGGCGCTGGCCTGGGCAATGGCGGCCTGGACATCGGTGGCGGCGGCATCGACGCTCTTTTCAAGCGCGAACTCCAGCACCAGGCTGGTAAATCCCTGCTGGCTGCTCGAGGTCATCAGGCGAATGCCGGGGATTTGCAGGAACTGCTTCTCCAGCGGGGTCGCGATCAGGCTGGCCATGGCTTCGGGCGTCGCCCCCGGATAGCTCGCGCTGACCGTGATCACGGGCACATCGGCCGCAGGCAGGTCGTTGATCGGCAAGCTTAAATAGGCCAGGACGCCAAAGAGCGCCGCGCACAGCGCGAGCAGGCTGGTCATCACCGGCCGGCGGACAAATGGCTCCGACAGGTGGCCGCTCATCGGGAGGTGCCGGCCGGCTGGACGCGAACCCTGGCACCCTCGCGCAAACCGATTTGCCCGACGAGCACGACCGTTTCGTCCGGCTTCAGGCCCTCCGTGACCAGAATGTCATCGCCGTGTCGCTGCCCGATGCGGATCGGGCGCTGGGAGACGGTGTCATCGGTATTGACGACGAACAGATAGGGGCCATCGACGCCTGTCTGCACGGCTTCTTTCGGCAACAGCAGCGCGTCATCGAGCCAGTCGAGCAGGATGCGCACCGTCACGAACTGGCCGGGCCAGAAGACGCGATCCTTGTTCTCGAACAGGCCGCGCAGCAGTACGGTGCCGGTGCGCGCGTTGACGGCGCTGTCGAGAAAGACCAGCTTCCCCTCGCGCGCGACGGACGGGGCGTCCGGGTAGGCGGCGATCAGGCTCAGCTCGCCCGTGGCGATGTGCTCGCGGACCTCCGGAAGCTGTTCCTCGGGCAACGCCAGCTCGACGAAAATCGGATCGAAACATTGGATTTCGATCAGCTCGGTCGCATTCGCGCTGACGATGTTGCCCGGATCGACCAGGCGATGACCGGCGCGGCCATCGATTGGCGAGCGGATCGCGCAGTACTTGAGGTCGATCTGCGCGGCTTCGATATCGGCGCGCGCCGTCAGCACCTCGGCCTCGGCTTCCAGCTCGCTCTTGCGCGCGTCGTCGAGATCGCGGGTCGCGAGCACGTCGCGCTCGCGCAGCTTGGTGTTGCGCGCGAGCTGCGCCTTGGCGAATTCGGCCTTGGCCTCGATCTCGGCGAGCTTGGAGTTGGCACGGTCGAGCGCGACCTGATAGGTCTTGGCGTCAAGCTCAAACAGCAGATCGCCCCGATGTACGTCCGCGCCATCGCGCACATGGGATGACAGCAACAGGCCGGAGACCTGCGGCTGGATCATGACCCGATTGGTCGGCAGACAGCGCCCGATCTCATCGATATAGACCGGTACCCGCGCGACCCGCGGCTGCACCGTGACGACCGGATGCGGCGCGAGCACGGCGGCCGGCGGGGGCGGGTCGCAGCCGACCGCGAGCAGCGCGCCAAGGCCGACGAGCAGCGCGCGCGCCAGTCCCAGCCAGCGCCCGCCCGCGGGGTTCTTGCCGCAGCGGGCGGTCATGCCCGCCCCCCCTCGTCGAGCGGAACGAGCGCCAGCGCGATCGCCGAACGCGGGCCAATCAGAAACCGCGCGCCGAGCGGCTCGCGCGCGGCAGTTGGGGCGGTGACATTGATTTCGGCAAACCAGGCGTATCCGGACGGCGCCGCGGGCAGCTCGATGTCCTCCGCCGTCCAGCCGCTATTCCAGCCAAAGAGCACGACATCGGCCTGACCCGCGAACTCGCCGGCGAACACACCGACCAGCAGGCGCGAGGACCAGTCCGGCTGCCCGGGCTGCCAGCCGTGCCAGGACACCTCGGGAAAGCCGAGCGCGCCGGGGCGATCGGAGCGCGGGTGCGCCGGCACGCGCAACACCGGATGGCGGCGGCGCAGAGCGATGGCCTGGCGGGCGAAGGCCAGCATGTCCTTGTCCATCGCCGACCAATTGAGCCAATAGGCTTCGCTGTCGTGGCAGTAGGCGTTATTGTTGCCGCGCTGGGTATGTCCCGCCTCGTCGCCCATTAGCAGCATCGGAATGCCGCGACTGACCATCAGCGCCAGCATGGCGTTGCGGCACTGGCGCGCGCGCAGAGCCAGAATCTCGGGGTCGTCGGTGTCGCCCTCGACGCCACAGTTCCAACTGCGGTTGTCGTCGATGCCGTCGCGGTTGCCTTCGTCGTTTTCCGCGTTGTGCTTGGTGTTGTAGCTGACCAGATCGCGCAGGGTGAAACCGTCATGACAGGTGACAAAATTCACCGAGGCGCGCGGACCGCGACCGGAGGCTTCGTACAGATCGGGCGAGCCGGCCAGCCGGGTCGCGAGCAGGCCGGCGCGTTCCGGCTCGCCGCGCAGATAATCGCGCACATCGTCGCGGAACTTGCCGTTCCATTCGGCGAAGCGCCCGTAATTCGGGAATTGCCCGAGCAGATAGAGGCCGCCGGCGTCCCAGGCCTCGGCAATGAGCTTGGTCTTGCTCAGCACCGGGTCGGTCGCGACCTCCTCCAGCACCGGCGGGTTGGAAATCGGCCCGCCATGCGCGCCGCGTCCGAGGATGGCCGCCGCATCGAAGCGGAAACCGTCGATGTGGTATTCCGCCACCCAGTAGCGCAGGCATTCGAGCACCAGCTCGCGCACGACCGGATGGTTGCAGTTCATCGAGTTCCCGCAACCGCTGAAGTTGTGATAGAAGCCCTCGGGCGTCAACAGGTAGTAGGTTTTGTTATCCAGCCCGCGGAAGCTGATGGTCGGGCCGCGGTGGTCGCCCTCGCAGGTGTGGTTGAACACCACATCGAGCACGACCTCGATGCCCGCCGCGTGCAGCGCCCGCACCATGGTTTTCAGCTCATCGCACTGCATACCCGCCGCGCCGGTCGCGGCATAGCCGGCCTTGGGCGCGAAAAAGCCGACGGTGCTGTAGCCCCAATAGTTCATGTTCAGCCGGCCGGTCTGGCTGTTGGGGCGCGACAGCTCGAACTCATCGAACTCGAAGATCGGCAGCAGCTCGACGCAATTCACGCCCAGCTCGACCAGATAGGGGATCTTCTCGACCAGCCCGGCATAGGTGCCGGGATGCTTGACCCCGGAGGACGGATGGCGGGTGAAGCCGCGCACGTGCATTTCGTAAATGACCAGGTCTTCCAGCGCATAGCCGGGCGGCTGGTCGCCCTGCCAGTCGAAGTCTTCCGGCGCGACGAAGGCGCGATAGGGATAGGGATCGTCCGGGTTGGGTTCCACGCCCCAGCAATCGCGGCCGGTCATGGCGCGCGCGCGCGGATCGAGCAGAACTTGCGAGCGGTCGCACCAATGTCCTGCGCCGCGGTCATTGGGTCCGTCGATGCGAAAGCCATAGGTGAAGGCCTCGGGGTCGAGTCCGAACACCGTGATGCTCCAGACATCGCCAATGCGGAAGGCATCAGGCAACGGCAGCTCCGCGAGCGGCGCGCCGCCGTCTTTCTCGAACAGCACCAGGGTGCAGGCCGTGGCAACCGAGGAGAAAATCGAGAAATTGACCCCGCCAGGAACCAGGGTGGCGCCATAGGGCAGCGCACGTCCGGGGCGGACGGAATAACCGGAAATGGTTTGCGTCGGGTACAGATCGATTCGCGCTTCCATCAGGCTGCTTCCAGATAAAGTGAATGGGGTTCAGGCGGGCTGCCGCAAGGTCTCCGCGGCGGCATCCTCGCTCTCGAAGACGGCGAAGTGAGTCCAGAATCCGGTGATTTCCATCACGTCCCGCACCGATTGGGGGACGCCGGCCAGCGCCAGGCGCTTGCCATCGGTCTGCGCGGCTCGGTGCAACAGCAGCAGGGCGCGCAGCCCGGCGCTGGTCAGGATGCCGATGCCGGAGCATTCGAGCACCAAGGCCGGATGGGAAGCTAGCGCCCCGAGCAGGGATTCCTGAAACTGCGGCGATACCGCATGCGTGATGTCGCCGGATACGGCGGCCAGCGCGTAATGGCTGGAGGGGGAGATCGTCAGATTCATGGTTCGGTCATTTGCCTCTTATCGGGCGCATCTTATCGAGCGCCTCGTATCGGGTTTACTCGGCCCCGCCGAAAATCGGCGCGGTCGGCTCGAATTTCTTCACGATCTTCTTGGTGATGGTCAGCCGGCCGGTGGCGGGATCGCGGCGAAACACCACATCCTGATAGGACAGCGAAGCCGTATAGCGGCTGCGCGCGGCGCCGGGCTCCCACTCGCGTCGCTCCCAGCGGACGATGAGATCCGCCGCAGCGGTATCGCCATCGATGCGGATGGCGAGCGCTTCCAGGTGATGAGTCTCGTCGAAATAGCGCAGCAGCGCCTTGCGGTACCAGTCCGCGAAGGCGTCCTTGCCCTGAAAGGGCTCGGGCCGGTCGGGATAGAACATCTCGATCTGGTCATCGAGATAGGGCAAGAGTTCTTCCAGCGGACGGTGGTCGTTGGTTTGCCGGAACCAGGACAGCAGGGTGTTGCGCACCATGTCTTCGTTGAGCGGCGGTGGCGGCTCCGCCGACAGGGGCAGGGATTGGAACAGCGTTGCGGCTACGAGCAGCAGAAGGGTCGTGAATCTCATGAGATGCCTCCGTCAGGAAGATGCCGAAGCAGAGTCAGGATATTGGTATCGGCGACGCGCTCCATGGTTACATCATCGACGGCCTTGCGAATCAGCACCCAGCCCAGACCGCCGACGGGGCGGGTATCGAGGGTCGCGCTCAGATCGACCGGCGGCAGGGCGTTGGGATCGAAAGGCCCGCCATCGTCCTCGAACCGCAGGATGAACGCCTGCTGGCAGGTCGCGCTGAACAGGCGATAGATGCGCGCCGGATCGGAGTCGAGCCCGTAGGTGATGATGTTGGTGGCAACCTCGCAGGCGGCCAGCGCCAGTTGTTGCGCGTCCCGGTCGCCGAATCCAGCCTCCCGGGCGTGCGCCTGCACGGCGGCGACCACCTGTTCGAGCGTTTCCAGATCAGCCGGAAATGTGTGCGCCCGCGGCATGTCCGTCGCCTCGGCGAGCAGCAGGGTGATGTCGTCGAAGCGCTCGCTCTCGCCCTGCCAGTTCTCGACCTCGGTGACGGTTCGCTTCGCCAGCTCGGCCAGTGGCCAGGACGCATGGGGGGCCAGCAGTTCATGCAGGCGCCCGGCGCCAAACTGCTCGCCGTCCGGCGATGGCGCCTCGGTAATCCCGTCGCTATAGACGGCGAGGAGATCGCCGACGCCGAACGCGACCTCGAATGTCGGATAATCCTGTCCGGGCAGCGCGCCGAGTGCGGGGCCGCTGCGCTTGACCAGGGTTTCCAGCGCGCCATCGGCGCGCAGCAGCAACGGCGGATTGTGACCCGCGTTGGCGCACGTCAAGCGGCCCTTGACCGGGTTCCAGACCGCGAAGAAGAAGGTGACGAACATCATCGCCGGATTCGACTTCACCAGCGCGGCATTGACTTGGGCCAGGGCGTCCGCCGGCGACATGACCGCGGCGGCCGCGCGCAGCAACAGGCTCGCGCGCACCATGAACAGCGCGGCGGAAACGCCCTTGCCGGATACGTCGCCCACGGCCAGCGCGGCGCGACCGCCCGGCAGGACGAAGGCATCGTAGAAGTCGCCACCGACCTGCTGCGCGGGCAGGGTCAGGCCGCGAATGCGACCGCCCGGAATCGCAATCGCCGCCGGCAGGGCCGAAAGCTGGATGAACCGCGCCAGCTCAAGCTCGGTGTCGGCCCGCTGCTGGCGGCGCGCCAGCTCCTCGGCACGATGGAAGGCCTGCTCAAGCTCGCCGACCATGTCGTTGAAGGCGTCGATGACATCCGCCGTCTCGTCGTGCGCCACCGCCGGCGGCAACTTCTCGCGTAAATTGCCGGCGCTGACCTGACCGACGCCGCGCAGCAGCACGTCGAGATTGCGGGTGACGATACCCGCGCTCCAGCGCAACAGCAGGCCCATGCCGCCGATGCTGAACACCCCGAGCAGAAACAGGCCACCGAGCAGATAGGGCCGATCCTGCGCGAAGTAGCGCATCGGAACCACATAGAGCACCTGCGCGCGACTGTGCCTCAGTCGTTCGTAGAAAAAGCAGCTCTTCTCGCCGGTGACGGGATTGCGCGCGATGAACCAGCCATCTGGCGCATCGGGGTTCTGCAATGCGGTAAACCCGCCAAAGATCAATGGGTTGCGCTCCCCAAGGGCGTAAATATCCGCAGCCAACCCGGCTGGAGTATCGGCCGAGACGGCGGCGATCGACACTTTGCGGTCGGGCTGGATCAGATAGGCCTGAAAGGACGGTGCGATCCGCAACTCTCCCAACAGGTCGCGGATCGTGCCGCTGGCGACGTCGATCGCCACCACGCCGGCAAAGACCGGCTGCTCCCCGGTGGGCTCCTGGATTGCGACCACGCAGGACAGGACTTTCTCCGGTGCCGACTCGGGGGCGGCGAAGATATCGCTCCAGCGTGCATCGGCGAAGTCCGCCGGCTGGTTCTTTGCCGGCAGATACCAGGTGCCGCCGGGCGAGGCGGGATCGTCATGCGCGTAGGGGATGATGACCTGCTCGAACTGGCCGTTCGCGTTGCGCTTCAGGTAGAGGCTCGCCCCCCCTTCGGACGCGAACCGGCTGTCCGGCTCGAAGGCCAGGCGCACGCCATAGGCTTTCGGCAGGTGCCTGACATAGCGCCGGATCAGTTCCAGCGCTTCGCTGTCATCTCCGCTGCGCCATTGCGGCAGGATGTCGCTCAGTCCCAGTGCCTGCTGATGAACCGTGCGCAGGTCGGCATCGCCGCGGCTCAGCACGGCATCGAGCCGGGTTTCCACCTCGCGAATCCGCTCTCCGACCAGAAAACGCTCGCCAAACCAGAGGGTCAGCGGGGCGATGCACAGGAACATCGTCCCCGCCGAGGCGATCGCAATCAGCGTGAAGCGCGCCCGCAGCCGGCGCGGCAGCACGTTCGCCAGGGAGAGCGGCATGATGGAGCGGTCTTACCAGCCGTAGCGCTTCAGACCCTGTCGCAGCACCGCGACCAGTTTCTCTCCGCACAGCGCCGAGTCATAGGTCGTGCGGGCGGTGATGATCGGATAATCGACGATCACGGAATACGCCTTGCCCACATTGCCGATGAACTGCCCATCCGGGCCGACGGCATCGGTCAGAATGGATTCGAGTGGATAGGGCGCGCCGGGAAAAATGCCGTCGACGTGCAGGTAGCCGTGGCCGTCGTTGTAATCGTGAATCAGCGGATGGCCGGTGACCCGCTTGCCATGGACGATGCTTTTGCCGGTGATTTCATCGCGGGTGAACGCGAGCGCCGCCACGCCGTAGCAGATGCCGGCGACAGGCTTATCGGAGCGCAGGAACAGCCGAATCAAATCCTGCGCGCGCTTGTTATTCGCCACGTCGAGAATCGGACCGCTCCCGCCCACGAGCACCAGCGCGTCATACTTACGCGCGATCTCCTTGCCGATTTCATCGAGGCGATGGTTGTAGGCGTAGAGATCGTCGAGATAGGTGGGCGAACTCAGATAGGGTCGCTGCGGCAGCCAGTTGGAGAGATTGATCGGATTGGCGAGCGTATCCGAGGATTCCAGCGCCTTGACCTTGTCGGCCATTTCCGCCGTGGTCACGGTACGACCGAGCGGCGGATCGACATAGCTCGGGTCCATGCTCGGTGGTAGCGCCAGCGGCTTAGTGCCCTTGGGGGTAGCGAAGTCGGCGCTATAGCCCGCCGCCGTGACCGCTTCGAGCGGTCCGACCAGTTCCTCGCCCCAATAGCCATATTCGGAGATGACGAACAGGATGCGCTGACTCTGCGACGCGGGCGAGCTGGTATCAGCCATGGCCCCACCGCACGAAAACACCGTGGCAAGCGCTAGAAAAACGAGATGTTTCATGGTTTGCCTATCACTCTCTGCTTGGGTTGAAACGCGCGCAATCGCGATTGCACGCAATGGAAAATTGATCGATTAGATCGCTTCGGCGCAACGCCAGCCAGGTTCTGCCGACTAGGCCGCCGACGGAGGACGGAGCCCGTCATTCCCGCAATTGCCGCAGCGCCTCATCACGATTCGCGGCGAAGGCGAAATACGGCGAAAAACCGGTCATCTCCAGGGTTTCCATCATGGCGTCATCGAGCTGGTGCAGAACCAGTTTCCCTTCGAGCGCATTGGCCATGCGCGCGACGACCAGCAGCATCCGCAGGCCGCTGCTGGCGAGGTAGGTCACCCCGGCGAAATCGAGCGCGAGGTACTTATTCCCGGCGCGGATGAGTTCGAGCAGGCGCGCCTCGATGCCCGGCGTCGTGGAGGCGTCCATTTTGCCGAGCAGCTCGACGATCGTCAGATCGCCATCCTGAGTTTCGCGAAGGCTATTCATAGGTCGTGCCCAATCATTGTCGATGCTGTCATGCACATTACCAGGGGCCTGAGGCCAGCTCAATGATATTGCCCCAGGGATCGGCGCAGAAAATCACCTGGACCTCGCCGAAGTTGGCTGCGGACAGCCGGACTCCGCCCCGTGCCTCGATGCGCGCGGCGAAGGTTTCCGGATCGCCTACTACCAGGCAGGCATGAACGAGTCCGGAGGTGCGCTTCGCTTCCGGCGGGGGCGCCGTCGGTTTGGGCGCGATCTCGAAAAATTCGATGGTTTGCCCGAACGGCATCGCCGGCGCGCGCAACCGCACGAAGCGGATGCGCTCGGTCGCGGGCCCGAACAGGGCGACCGCCATCTGCCAGCGCGCGCCAACGGCTGGCGTGTGGACAATCGGCTTGGTCAGCGGCACGAAGCCGAACACATCGCCATACCAGGCCATGGCGTCTTCCAGCACCGGGACCGCGATCGCGACATGATTCCACTGCGGCACCGGCAGCCGGGAGTCGAATATCTCCAGCACCTGCGCCCGGCGCCGCAGATCGGCGATGGCCTCGGCGTATTGGCGCTGCGTTCTGCCAGAAAAGTCCTCGATATCGAAGCGCGCGCCGCTGCCGACCTCCCAGCGGATCTGCTCCAGGTAATGCGGCAGACGCTCCACCGATACGGTGCCGGCGCGCAGCACGGCATCATGCAGGCCGGTGAGTCCATTGACCGCGGGGATTTCGTTCAGCGCGTCGGCGAGCTGCGCGGCGGACAGGTGCGCGGCCATCCGCTTGAGGCATTCGAGGTGCCCGAACACCGAGGCGCGGATGATCGCGGTCGCCCCCATCGGGTGATGTTCCTTGACCAGCGGATTCGCGCCCCGCGCGAGCAGCGCCTCGACGATGCGCACGCGCAGCCCGGCGGAGCGCGCCTGGTCCGGGCCGGGATCGTTGCCGGTCACGGCGATCACCATCAGCGGCTGGCGCAGATCGCCGGCGATTCGGTCGATCTCCACGTCATCGAGCTTGGGCAGCAGCCCGTTCAGAATGTCGTCAATGGGTTCGTCGGTGGCGCCCGCGCGCTTGAGCGCCTCGTCGATCGCAGCACCCGCGACATCCGCGCGGCGCTGCGCGTCCGCTTCCCCGGCGGGAACGGGCTCGCGAATGCGTTCGAGCAGATCCTGAAAAAAGACATCCCGCGCGGCCGGGTCGGGCGGGCGCGATGACAGCGCCTCGATCAGCGGCCGATTCTGGAACTGTTGCGCGAAATCGAGCGCCGTCAGCCGGCGTAGAGTGGTCGCGGACGGGTTCGCGCCGCGCTCGAGCGCGAACCTCGCCAGCTCGACATGCCCGAAGAAGGCCGCCTGCAACAGCAACGTGTGACCGTTCAGCAGCCAAGTCGCATCCAGATCCTCCGGGCGCGCATCGAGCAGGAGCCGCGCGGTCTCCACGTCCCCGGATTGGCCGGCCAGGTGGATGGGCAGAGCGCCGGAGGGCGCGAACGCGAGCCCCGGGTCCGCCGCCCGTTCGGGATGCTTGAGCAGAATTGCGACCGCCGGCGCCTGGCCGCGCACCGCCGCCTTCAGTAGGGGCGTCCAGCCGTTCGCATCGGCGCGATTCGGATCTCCTCCCGTATCGAGCCATTGTTTGAGCCAGTCGGCATCGCCACGCGCAGCCGCTTGCACGGCGTCGCCGATGAGCGCCGGGGTTGGCGCGAAGGCCGGCGTCGGCGTCACGGTTGGAGTCTCCGCCAGCGAAGCTGCGCCAGGCGCCAGGAGCAGCGGGAGAGCCAGGAGCCAGGCACCGAGGGCGGCAGCGACACGGCGGCCACTATGCCAGTCGCGGGTTGTGATCGCATGAAGAGTCATCGCGGAGCCTCGCACGGTTGATGTCAAATGTCGATGCGCGAATCCAGGGTGCGGAACCAGTCGCGCAGCACCGCGAAGACCTGGGCTTTCTGCTCCGGAGGAAGCCGCGCGGCGGCAAGCAGAATGGCGTCGGACGCCGTTTCGCCCAGATCCGGGATCAGCGGCAGCACCTCGTCCGTCAGACGCCGCGCATGCGCCGGATCGGCGAGCGTTGCCATCATGTCGTCGATCCAAGCCTGTCGCTGGCCAGCGGCATCCGCGCCCTCGGAAACGAAGCGGATCAGCGCCGCGTTAGCCAGAAAGCGCACCACCGGATCGGGCGAGCGCGACCAGTGCCGTGGCGCATCCAGGTTAGGGGCATGGCCAACGGCATGGCAGGCACGCAAGGCGGCGATCCGATCGGGCGCGGATTCGGCTTGAAACAGCGTCTCTAGCACCGACACCAGGCGCGGGCGCGACGCGCCATGCTTCCACAGCGCCATCGCCGCCGCCGCCCGCACGCTGGCGCTCTCGTCCTCCAGGCAGCCCGTTAGAAGGGCGCGATGATCCCAATCGGTCGCCGCGACCGCCTCGACCGCGCGCTGACGCAGATGCGCGTCGGGATGCTGTAACCAGCGTTGCGCCGCGTCCTGCAGCTTGCGGCCGCGGACCCGACCGATCAGGCAGCGCAGTGCCTCGGCGCGCACCGCCGGCTCGGAATCCTGCTCCAGCACGCGCTCGACGGCGGCGATCGCCTCGGATTTGACATCGACATGGATGTGCGCGAGCGCGCGCAGCGCCGCCCGGCGCACCTGCGGCGACGGATCGGCGAGGGCCGCCAGCAGATCGGCTTCGGCCTCCTTTGCCGCCGCGGACGCGAGGACGCGCAGCGCCTCCGCGCGCTTGCGCTCGTCGGGATCGGCGGCGATCCGGCGCAGCAGCGCGATCGCGCGTGCGCTGCCCAGTTCGTCCAGGCACTCGATGGCATCCATCGCGGTGCGGCGCTCGGGGCTCGACAGGTTCTGTTCGATCAGGTCGAGATAATCGCGCCGCGAGTGCATCACCGCGACCAGCCAGGCCAGCGCGAAGCCCATGCCGACTAAGGTGACCGGATCGCTCCAGCCGGTGCCGTCGGTCGCGTCGAACAGAAAGTGCAGCAGCAGAATCGCCAGGCCGCCGATGATGCCGCCGAGCGGATTGATCACACCGTCGATAAAGCCGCGTACCCGCGCGCGCAAAGCCGCCGGGATGGCGTTGATCGAAAGATGAAAGGAATTACCTTGGATGGTCATGCCGACCAGATCCCACAGGTAACGCAGCAACAGACCGGGCCAGAAGGTGAACCAGGTCGCCACCAGCGAAAACCCGGCAAGTATCGTGGCCGGCAGTGCGCGCAAGCCGCGACCCACGCCAATGCGCCGCAGCAGATAACCGCTCACGAATATCTGCACCGCCAGACCGCTAATGTTGATGACCATGCCATAGATGCCGTAGTACCCGGCGAGTTGTGCCTCGGTCGGGAAGGTGGCGTTCATGATGCGGGTGTATTGGAAATCCGCGAAGGAACCGACGATCCAGAACATCACCGCGACGATGCCCAGGGTGCGGGCCATGCTCGATGATCGGAAAAAGCCCCAGCCCTCGCGCAGCCGGCCCCCGGTCGCTTCCCCGCCACCGCGCGTCTGACCGCGCAGCTCGGCGCCGAAACTCCGCCGCAGCCACATTGTCAGGGGAATGATCGCGAAGGTTGCGCCGGCCCAGATCAGCACTAGGTTGGCCGTGCCCAGACTCCCGGCGAGGTAATGGATGGACGCGCCGCCGGCGATGCCGCCGATGGTGCCGGCGGTGCCGATGATCGGATATAGCCGGCGCCCCTGGGAGGGTCGGAAGATGTCGTTGATGATGGTCCAGACCTGCGAGCCGAGCGAGGCATTGCCGACGCCCTGGGCGAAAAAGACGGCGATGAAGAACAGCATCAGCGGAATGGTGAAGCCGCTCTCGCCCTCGGCGCGGGCGGTGACCAGGAAGCGCGACAGCAGTAGCACGCTGCCGGTGGCGGCGCAGAAAATCATCAGCAGCCGGTCGCGGCGCACGGCATCGGCAAAGGACAGATAGACCATCGATCCGAGGACGCCGAGCAGACTGATACCGATGTAGGTATAGGGCAGATACTCAATGCCCATGCGCTTGACCAGCATGGAATGCACGGCGCTCCAGCCGATGGCATAGCCGAGCGCAAGCAGCGCGGTCATGGTCCAAGTGATGACGACCTTGTCCCATTCGTCTTTGCGAATGTCGAGAAGCTTCATGTTTGCGGCCTGAGGCTAGGAGGACGGATGCCCGCGATCAAGCGCCGCTGATCGCCCGGAGTCAGCGAAACCTTATTAACGATTGGGGATCGGACGATAGACGTCTTCAGGATCACTCGACCGGGCTCAGGGTGACCTCGATCAGTTCCGGCGTTTCCCATGCCGGCAGATGCACCACCATGGCCTTACAGTCGAAGTTTTTGAACTCCTTGCCATCGAGCGTCACCGATGCAAGTTCAACCTTGCCTGGCGGCAGGGAGATGGGCTGCACCTGAAAATCCGTGCCGCCCGCCTCGAGCGCCGGCGCAAAATGCAGCCTCACCGAACGCTGTTTCACCAAGAGGTTGGTGTAGAGATGGGCGAAGTAGGTCAGTTCCATACTGTGATAGCCACTTTTGGAATGACTGCCCTTGTCGGCGCGGTCGCCGAGCAGATAGGGCGTGCCGTTGGCTTGCACATCGAAATAGACATCCCCGTCATCGTGATCCGGAAAGGCCAGATTGTAGAAGCTTGAACCGGCGCGGGCGGAATCCAGATACTTTTGCTCGCCGGTCGCGGCATAGAGGATGTAATTGGCGAGAATTCCCTGCTCCTGCTGCCACCAGGACTTGTGATCATGCCAGACCAGCTCGTAGCGCCCGGTCACCGGATCGGGCTCCCGCTCGATGCTGTCGAACCAGCCGCCGCGGCGCCCATCCTGCCCCCAGACGAGCATTCGGTCGCCGTACTGGCGGGCCGTGTCGAGGAAGCGCGGCTCATCGGTCAGGTGATAGAGCCGGGTCAGACACCAGGCGATCTTGAGATTGTGACCGATCACGCCGCGATTCTGCTGCCAGGCGTAGCCGTGATCCGGGTTCCAGTCGGCGTCGAAACGCTCGTTGACGAAGGGACTGTCGGGATCGGGAAAATGCGTCACGATCAACTCCCCGAGCAGGCGCAGCCGGGCGAGCAGGGCTGGATCGCGCGTCGCCAGATAGTAGTTTTCGAGATAGGCCGGGAGATGGTCGCCGACCGAATTCCAGTTCTTGTTGTTCGCATTCAGCTCTCCGGCATCCGCCGGGCGCAGGGTTCCCGGATGGATGTGCGAGAAGTAGCCCTGCTTCATGCTGTCCTGTGGTCCTTCATCCCAATAGAAGCGGTTCATGAAGACGAGCGTCTTGTCGATATCCGCGCGTACTTGCGGATCGCCGGTGATGCGATAGAACTGTGTCAGGCCCGCCAGACAGTAGATCTGCTCGTAGAGCGGAATGGTCCCCGCGTCCTCGTTGAAGGCCGATGGCAGCACCGGGTTGCCATCGCGCAGTGCGTGCAACCAAAACACATAGCGGCCATCGGCCGATTCCACCCGCATGCGCTCGCGCTGGTAGCGCACCAGCTCGCGCGCCGCTTTCAGCACCCGCGGGTTGCCGTTCATCAGGTAAGTGGAAGACAGGCCGTAGATCAGGCGCGACAGGGTCGCCGTCTCCTGCCACGGCTCCCCGTCGCGGTCGGCGCCGGTCTTGGCCAAGCGGGTGCGGTAGCTCGACGGATCCCAGTTATCTCCCGCGCCGAGCTGATGAAGAATCCAGAAGTTCGCGATATCGCGCGCCTGTGACGACCACCAGTCCGGCTGCTCGAAGACCAAATCCTCGTCGCTCAGGCCGAAGATCGCGATCTCCTTCGCGATCAGCACCGGGTCGCCTTCGTAGAGCAGCCCCGAGGCCGCGAGCCTCGACCCGACCGGCAAATCCAACGCGGATGGCGGCTCGATCAGGCGTTGGCGCTCGTCGAGGTTACGCAGACTGTGCAGGTAGGCACCGGTCCAGACGCGAACCGGGCGTTCCGCGCCGTTCGGCAGCTTGAGCCTGATCTCTCGCTGGTCGCGGTCGACCGCTTCGACGATGCCCTGCAGGCGATCGAAGTGCAACGCCGGCATCCCGATGATCGCGGGTCGGGACTCAGACACCTCAGCTTGAGCAGGCCTTGCCTCAGGTTCCGCCAGAACGGCGGCGACTACCGCCAGCATGCCCGCGCCCAACGCCAAGAAAAGTCGCATATTATGTCGCCACTTGATCGTGGTTAAGGAAATTGCCAAGCCCCGTCGCGTTGGATTAGGTTATTCCTTAAAAGCGATCAGTGCTGTTCTGCGGATTCTAGCAGAGCCTGAGCAGACATTAGTAGGTGTTCTTTCCGTATTCCGGTCAGTCAGGTTCCCTCGGTTTTTCGTCTTCCAAGGGCGGTTTGCGTCGAGTGCTCATGAATAGCCATCCACCAGCTCATGACGACATTCGCTTTCAAGCTCGTAAGCCAGATAAGCTGCGGGCGACATGCGTGGCAACGTTTGTAGGGCGATCATCGAATTCGCCCTCTCGTTTTCCAGTTAGAGACATTGAAGACAAGCCTATCTCTCACGGAGACACAAAGCGGTGATAAGCTCACGCACCGGTCGCCAGACAGGCTTTGGCCATCGTCATCAGATCGATCCGTGCCCGCAGACGCCGCGCGAGCATGGCCGACCCCATGAATTTGCGATGCAGAAACATGGTCTCGGCGGCGGGCACGGTCGTGAAAACACCCGAGTGGAACAGTTCGCGGCCACGCTGAAAGACCCGCTCGAACAGATCGGAGGCCCCGAAGTCGTAATAACCCGGCTGACGCAGCGGCTCGGCGGAGAGACAGAGCATGTCGATCATGGCCTCGACCTGTTCGCGGGGATCGTCGGCGCCCATGTAACCGAGCGCCACGGCGGCGGTGCGCATGCCCTCGCGATCATCGTCGATCGATGCCTTGAACATCTGTCGATATTGCTCCACCAGCACCGGCGACACCGACTGCGTGGCGCCAAAATCCAGCAGCACGATGCGCCCGTTGGTCGCGTCGTAAAGATAATTGCTGAAGTTGGGATCGGTCTGGACCAGCGAGAACTGGAACAGTTCGCGCAAGGTCAGGCGCATCAGCAGGGTCGCCGCGCGATCACGCTCGGCGCGCCGGTAACTGGGATCGGCCAGCCGGTCCACCGGAACGCCCTCGGCGAAATCCATCGCGAGAATGCCCTGCGTCGAGAAATCCCGATGGACACCGGGAATGAAGAAGTCCGGATCGTCCCCGACCTGGACCCGATAGGCGTCCATCGCATCGGCCTCGGCGACATAATCGGCCTCGCGGTGAAGCTGGCGGCGCGCCGCGTCGAGATAGGGCGAGATGTCGATTCCCGGCGGCGCCATGCCGAAGGTCTTGCCGAAGAAGATCATGTTGTCGATATCGCTGTCGATGCTCTCGCGCACGCCCGGAAACTGGATCTTGAGCGCCAGTTGCCGTCCATCGCGCGTCTCGGCGCGATGCACCTGCCCGATGGACGCGGCGGCGATCGGCGTGAAATCGAAGCGTTTGAAGCGCTTGTCCCAACCCGCTCCGTATTCGCTCTCCAGCACCTTGGCAAGTTGGCTCAACGGCATGGGCTCGGCGCGGTCGCGCAGCGCGCTCAGGATCTCGGCGGCTTCCGGGGTCAGGATGTCGGTCCCGTCCATCGACATGAGCTGGCCCATCTTCATCACCGCGCCGCGCATGTGCGCGAGCCGATCGGTGAAACGTTTGGTCGATTCAGGGGAGATCTGAATCCGCGAGGGGTATTTTCCCCCGCGACCGCGCGCCATCTCGATCAGACCCTTGACCCCGATCCCCGCGGCCAGGTCGCCGGTCGCGCGACCCAGATGCCAGAGACGACTGAGTCGCTTGCTCGGAACGGCGGAGCCGCGGGAGGTCGGTCTTTCGGACATGAGACGCTCTTCCTGAAGATGAAACCGCGCCCAGAGTGATCTGCATTGATTCGAGTGACCGCAAGCTCACCCCAACCAACGAACCTCGCAGTAGACGCGGTTTAAATGATTAAAAATTGCAAGCGTCAAAGCGAGTCGGCCCCAACGCCCGTTGGTTCAGGCAAGCTTGAATCGGGGCACGGACAACGCATGCCAGAATGGACGCGATTTCGGTGTACAAGCTAGCAGCCTTTGTACGGGTCACGGCGATAAAGTTTCACAAAGAAACCAATTCTGCCGCAATGACAAAAAATATTGTCGACAATTTATTGAGTTTTTAAAAATTATTGCTATCCTACCACCTTAATTTATCAAGATTGTCGACAACAGAAAGATGCTCAATCCAGCCAGGGTCGATTCCGACGCCTGCTC
This sequence comes from uncultured Thiocystis sp., assembly GCF_903866365.1. GTDB lineage: Bacteria > Pseudomonadota > Gammaproteobacteria > Chromatiales > Chromatiaceae > Chromatium. The sequence continues at coordinate 3,251 of NZ_CAIPNF010000187.1, read as the reverse complement.
GACCATCGCCGACCGGGTCTTCGACCAGCTTCGGCAAGCCATCGTGGCGGGCGAGATTCCACCCGGCAGCAAGATCAGCGAACCCGTCCTGGCGACCCGCTACGGCATTAGTCGCGGCCCGCTGCGCGAGGCCATGCGACGGCTGGAAGCGACCAATCTGGTGGAGCGCAAACCGAATGTGGGGGCGCGCGTGATCACGCTCTCCAACGATCAACTGCTGGAGATCTACGTCATCCGCGAGGCGCTCGAAGGCATGGCGGCGCGACTGGCGGCGGAACGCATGTCCGACGCGGAGATCGGCGAGCTTCAGGCTTTGCTGGAACGCCACCGGCACGAGGTCGCCCGCGACGACTGGCAGACCTATTTTCAGCAGGAGGGGGATCTGGATTTCCATTTCCAGATCGTCCAGGGCAGCGGCAACCACCGACTGGTCGACATTCTCTGCAACGATCTTTACCACCTGGCGCGGATGTACCGCTGTCAGTTCGGGATGAAAAGCGACCGGGTGCGCGAGGCGCTGAAGGAACACGAGCAGGTCGTCGAGGCCATCGCCGAGCGCGACGGCGAACTGGCCGAGTGGCTGATGCGTCGGCATATTCGTGCCTCGCGGCAGTCCATCGAGCGCCGGCTGGCGGCAGGTCCAACCTGAACGACCGGCGAACCCGAAACGCTCTTAGGCGATTTCCGGACAAGTTCATACCCATGCTAAAGGATGCAAATGGACAGGATTAACAGGATTTTTCAAGATTTACAGGGGATTCAAAAAACCGCTTTTGAAGCAATCCTGCGCAATCCTGTTAATCCTGTCCATTCATAGCCTGTCCGTAGGTAGTACGCGCCGAACCCTGAAGATGGGCATGCTGCGCCCTTCGACTGCGCTCAGAACAGGCCTTTCCCATCCGACTCACAATTGACGAGGCGAACACGATGACCGAACAGACTACCCCCGGCGCCCGGCTACGCCGTGCCGTCCAGGAAGAACGTCCCTTGCAGGTCGTCGGGGCGATCAACGCCTATCACGCCATGATGGCCGAGCGGACGGGGTATCGGGCGCTCTATCTCTCCGGCGGCGGGGTCGCGGCGGGTTCTTTCGGCGTGCCGGACCTTGGCATGACCAGTTTGGATGACGTGCTGGAAGACGTGCGCCGCATCACTTACGCGACCGAGCTGCCGCTGCTGGTTGACGCGGACACCGGCTGGGGCGGTGCCTTTAACATCGCCCGCACGGTCAAGCAGATGCGCCGGGCGGGCGCGGCGGGCTGTCATATCGAGGATCAGGTCGCCGCCAAGCGTTGCGGTCATCGCCCCGGCAAATCGGTGGTCTCCAAAAGCGAAATGGTCGACCGCATCAAGGCCGCCGTGGACGCGCGCACCGACGATTTCGTGATCATGGCCCGTACCGATGCCCTGGCCGTCGAGGGTATGGACTCGGCCATCGAGCGCGCGGTGGCCTGTGTCGAGGCCGGCGCGGACATGATCTTCCCGGAGGCCATGACCGAGCTTGCTCAATACGAAACCTTCATCGCGGCGGTCCAGGTGCCGGTGCTGGCCAATATCACCGAGTTCGGCGCCACGCCGCTGTTCACCACCACCGAGTTGGGCGCGGTCGGCGTGTCGCTGGTGCTCTACCCGCTGTCGGCCTTCCGCGCCATGAACAAGGCCGCGCTCAACGTCTATCAGGCGATCCGCCGCGACGGCACTCAGGCCAACGTGGTCGACACCATGCAGACCCGCATGGAGCTGTACGACTATCTGAACTATCACCGCTTCGAGCGGAAGCTCGACGAGCTGTTCGCACAGTCGCAACCCGAGGCGTAAACCGAAAATCATTGGAACCGCGAAGGCGCAAAGGACACGAAGGATTTCAATGTTTTGCCTCGATGACGGCAGTCACCCAACGAGTGACTGTCGTGCATATTGTAAACCCTTGTTTTTCTTCGCGTCCTTTGCGCCTTTGCGGTTCCAATCTAAAGACCTTTGCGGTTCTAACCGAGGAGAGGAAACGATGGCCGAGAACGACGCAAGCCCATTGCCCAAGCCGAAAAAATCCGTCGCCCTGTCCGGCACCGTGGCCGGCAATACCGCCATCTGCACGGTGGGACGGACTGGCAACGATCTGCACTATCGCGGCTATGACATCCTGGATTTCGCCGACCGGGCCGAGTTCGAGGAGATCGCGCACCTGCTGATCCATGAGCGTCTGCCCACCCGCACCGAGCTGGCCACCTACAAGCACAAGCTGAAATCCATGCGCGGACTGCCGGCGGCGCTGAAGACCGCGCTGGAGCAGATTCCGGCCTCCTCCGCCCATCCGATGGACGTGATGCGCACCGGCTGTTCGCTGCTCGGCACCCTGGAGCCGGAGAAGGACAGCATGCCGGTTGGCGCGGCGCGCGAGATCGGCGACCGTCTGATCGCCTGTTTCGGCTCCATGCTGCTCTACTGGTATCACTTCGCCCATCATGGCCGGCGCATCGAGGTCGAGACGGACGACGAGACCATCGGCGGTCATTTCCTGCACCTGCTGCACGGCGAGACGCCATCCGCCGACTGGGTGCGCGCCATGCACACCTCGCTCATTCTCTACGCCGAGCACGAGTTCAACGCCTCCACCTTCACCGCGCGGGTGATCGCCGGTACCAACTCGGATCTGTATTCGGCCATCACCGGCGCCACCGGCGCGTTGCGCGGACCCAAGCACGGCGGCGCCAACGAGGCCGCCTGCGAGATTCAGCAACGCTACGCGAGCGCCGACGCAGCCGAGAAGGACGTCATCGAACGGGTCGCCCGCAAGGAAATCGTCATCGGCTTCGGCCATCCGGTCTATACCATCGCCGACCCGCGCAACGAGGTCATCAAGTCGGTCGCCCGGCGGCTGTCCGAGGCCAACCAGAACCTGGCGATGTTCGAGGTCGCCGAGCGGCTCGAATGCGTCATGTGGGATCAGAAGAAGATGTTCCCCAATCTCGACTGGTTCTCGGCCGTGTCCTATGCACAGATGGGCGTACCGACCCCGTTGTTCACGCCCATCTTTGTCATCTCGCGCACCGCCGGCTGGGTCGCCCACGTCATCGAACAGCGGCAGGACGGCAAGATCATCCGCCCGAGCGCGAATTATGTCGGGGTCGAGAATCTTCAGTGGGTGCCGATCGAACAACGATAGTTGGCAGTTGGCAGTTGGCAGTTGGCAGTTGGCAGTTGGCAGTTGGCAGTTGGCAGTTGGCAGTTGGCAGTTGGCAGTTGGCAGTTGG
>NZ_CAIPNF010000186.1 GCF_903866365.1 uncultured Thiocystis sp. | reverse complement strand
CCCAGGCAGGAGGTTCTTGATCCGCTCCCATTGATCGTCACGCAGGGCATAGCGACGCTGAGTCATCCGGGCTCCTCGTTCATTTTGAAGTGGTCGGGCGACAATATTCCCACACAACTACAATTGATGACACGCCCTAGATATGCCGTGAGAAAATTGGCGTTAGCAAATTCGCCACGATGCTTTTGAATGAATGCCCGCATGTCAGCGCCATCCCTTTACAAGTGATGAGTGTTGGTTCCCTTTTCCGTGGAACCTGTGCCGAGACCGTCGCATTGAGGCATCAAGACGACCAGCGCATGCCGAAAGATTCCTCACCGTCACAGTGATACTCTACGCGCAGACCTCGCTGCTGGAAACGTACCATGACCCCGGAACAGTTCGTCGCCAAATGGACCGGCGTCACCCTCAAGGAACGCTCGGCGGCCCAGGAACACTTTATCGACCTCTGCCGCCTCCTCGACGAACCCACCCCCGCCGAGGCCGACCCGACCGGCGCTTGGTACTGCTTCGAGAAGGGCGCGAAAAAAGCCGGTGGCGGCGACGGTTGGGCCGATGTCTGGAAACGCGCCTGCTACGGCATGGAGTACAAGGGGCCGGGCAAGGATCTCCAGAAGGCGTTTCAGCAACTCCAGCTCTACACCCCCGCCCTCGAATACCCGCCGCTGCTGATCGTCTCCGACATCGCGCGGATCGTCATCCATACCGCCTTCACCGGCACGGTCCCGGAGATCCACCAGATCAACCTGGAGGATCTGCTCGATCCCGCCCAGCGGCGTTTACTCAAATGGGCCTTCAGCGATCCCGAACGGCTGCGCCCCGGTCGCACCACCGCGCACCTGACCGAAGCGGCGGCGGGTCGTTTCGGCGATCTCGCTCAGGTGCTGCGCGAGCGCGGTCATGCTCCGTCCCAGGTCGCCCATTTCAGCCAACAGATCCTGTTCTGCCTGTTCGCCGAGGATATCGATCTTCTGCCCAACAAGCTGTTCAGCAAGCTCCTGGAGGCTGGACAGAAACGCCCCGACGACCTGCCTGCCATGCTTCAAGACCTCTTCGGCGCGATGGCGACGGGTGGGCGGATCGGCTTCGAGGCGATTGACTGGTTCAACGGCGGACTCTTCGCCTCGCCCGCCGCGCTCCCGCTGGCGCCGGAGGACATCCAACGCCTGCGCGCCCTGGCGGATCTCGACTGGTCGGCCATCGACCCGACCATCTTCGGCACCTTGTTCGAGCGTGGTCTCGATCCCGAAAAGCGCTCCCAACTCGGCGCCCATTACACCGATCCAGGCTCGATCATGCGCCTCGTCGATCCCGTGGTGCTCGATCCGCTGCGAGACGCATGGGCGACCCAACACGCCGCGATCGCCGCGCTGATGGCGAAGGCCGGCGCCGCCAAATCTCCCTCGGTGCGCACCAAGGCGGTCAACGAGGCCCACGCTGTCCTGCAAGGCTTCCTCGACCGGCTCGCCCGCTTCCGGGTGCTCGACCCCGCCTGCGGCTCGGGTAACTTCCTGCTGCTCGCCCTGCTGGGTCTCAAGGATCTGGAGCACCGCGTCATCCTGGAAGCCGAGACGCTCGGTCTGCCACGCAGCTTCCCGCGCGTCGGCCCGGAGAACGTGCTGGGGCTCGAACTCAATCCCTACGCCGCCGAACTCGCCCGCGTCACGGTCTGGATCGGCGAGATACAGTGGATGCTGAACCACGGCTTCTCGCTGTCGAAGAACCCCATCCTCAAACCGCTCGACACCATCCGCCAGCAGGATGCCATCGTGAACGCGGACGGGACCGAACCCGCGTGGCCCGAGGCCGATGTCATCGTGGGGAATCCGCCGTTTCTGGGCAACAAGAAGATGGTCGGGGCACTCGGCGAAGACTATGCCGTTCGGCTGCGCAAGCGATACCAGGGGCGCGTACCGGGCGATGCGGATCTCGTTACCTATTGGTTCGAGAAGGCGCGGGTACAGATCGAGACGGGCAAGGCTCGCCTCGCCGGGCTGGTCGCCACCAACAGCATTCGCGGTGGTCCGAATCGCAAGGTTTTGGCGCGCATCACGGACACCGGCGCGATCTTCGATGCCTGGTCAGATGAACCGTGGATCAACGATGGCGCGGCGGTGCGGGTCTCCCTGCTGTCGTTCGCGACGAAAGATCACGGGCGTTCTGTGCAGTTGAATGGTGCCCCCGTCGCGGGGATCTTCGCGGATCTGACCGCCGCCGAAACGCTGGAGACGGGCGTCGACATCACCCAATCGCGGCGCCTGTCGCAAAACGCTGGGGTTGCCTACATGGCGACGACCAAGGGCGGTGCGTTCGATATCGCTGGAGAGGCGGCGCGCGCCATGCTGTCCGCGCCCAATCCGCACTGTCGACCGAATGCCGACGTGGTGAAGCCCTGGGTCAATGGTCTCGATGTCACGCGTCGACCACGGGATATGTGGATCATCGATTTCGGCCCCGAGATGGACGAGGCCGCCGCCGCCTTGTATGAGCAGCCATTCGCTCACTTGGTCTCCAACGTCAAGACCTTGCGTCAGGAGAACCGCCGCGAAGCCTACGCCCGTTACTGGTGGCGTTTCGTCGAGCCACGGCCAGCGATGCGGGCAAAACTCGCAGGGCTGGAACGCTATATCGCGACACCGACGGTAGCGAAGCATCGGCTATTCTTGTGGCTTCACCCCGCGACCTGCTCCGATCATCAGTTGATCGTAACCGCCAAGTCCGACGACACCACCTTCGGCATCCTGCATTCGCGCTTTCATGAACTCTGGTCGCTGCGGATGGGCACCAGCCTGGAAGACCGGCCCCGCTACACCCCCACCACCACCTTCGAGACCTTCCCGTTTCCCGAAGGACTGACCCCCGCCGACACCATCGGCGCGACCGAAACGCTGGACAGCGGCGCAGTGATTCCTTCCGTCGCTCCGGCGCATCGGCTCCAGGCGCAAGCTATCGCCGACGCCGCCCACCGGCTCAACGCCCTGCGCGAAAACTGGCTGAACCCGCCCGAGTGGATCGAGCGCATTCCCGAAGTCGTCCCCGGCTACCCGGAGCGCATCGTCCCCAAGCCCGAGCATGCCGCCGCGTTGAAGAAGCGCACCCCGACCAACCTCTATAACACCCGTCCAACTTGGCTGGAGCACGCGCACCAAGCTCTCGATGCCGCCGTTGCCACGAGCTATGGCTGGGAGGATTACTCGCCCGCGATGCCCGAGGCCGAGATCCTACGCCGCCTGCTGGCATTGAACTTGGAACGCTCAACCAAGGCGGAGTAGCACCGCGAAGGGCAAACGACAAGAAAGCGGCTCAAGTCAAATGCCAGCAGGATCAAGAGCGAACCTGACGACTGGTCAGACGACCCCCGCGACATCGTGGATCTGCTCCGGCGCGTGGTGCGCGTCAGCCTGGAGAGTGTGCGGATCATCGTTGAGGGGTTGCCGGGGTTGGGTGCGCTAAACTGGATGGCAACGCCGACGCTTGCGGAAAACGTCCGTCGTCGTCATCGGTGTGATCAACGCCCTGTCTGAGGCCGTCGTCAAACGCGATGAACATTGAACGATTTGCGATGACCGATCATGAAAATCGTGTATTACGAAGATGACGATATTTTGTTTATCGAGTTTTCCAAGGCACCGATTCTGCGTGATGAATCGGTCAATTGGAATGTCAACATTGGTTACACTGCGGATGGGATTGGCGAGATGACCATTCTGGATGCGCAAAAAAGCGGATTTTATCCATTGCAAATCGAGCGTGTGATAGCCGATGCCGCTTGATCCTTGATCACATGCGTCGCAGCGTCAGGGGAGAATGACGCCGTCATCAACGCAACGCCGACGCGTGGTGCGGGTGAGCGTGGAGACGGTGGGAACGTTCGCGGGGTTGCCGGGGTTGAGAGCGTGAACGGAAATCGACAGCGGCATTGCCGTAGGGCAGGTACCTGAGTCCCGCCTGGTGGCGGGGACTGGAGCACCGTCGTCGCGGCCACATTGACGGAGTTCAGCGATGCCTCACATAGAGATTACGGTCTACATGCAACACGCCAAAAACCGCGCCCGCCAGATCGCCGTGGAAGATTCGATACGGCGTTACATCCAGGATCCCGTCACCATTCGATTCCGCCCGAGTGCTGATGGTAGCTCAGGCATTTATCAAAACGACAAAATGAACGCGGCTTGGAATCAACTCGTACTCGCCGCCGTCTGTCTCGCCATTCATGGCTTAGACGATTAAGCGAGTAGAAGATTGGGTCGATGCAATCAACCAAACGCGACCGCTTAGTCTCTATCGGCGGGCGATTCAATGCAGCGGCGGCACCTCGCGCTGCGCATCAAGCTGGCGGAAATAGTAGAACTATAGCCATCTTATTAATTATGTGCGCATATTAAATTGTTAAAAATAAAAATTGCGAATAAAAAACAAAGGCTTGCGTATTAATCTATATTTTAGTGTCTGCATATCATATTAGTTGGCTATACCACGGTAGCGATGCTGAGCTAGCGGCCCCGCCTGGCCTGCAATGCGGGACTTGCATTCACTGTCTCAGGTTAGTGGATATTGACCTATCGCCAGAGATGGAAGGCGACTATAGCCGTCTTACGTGATAATCAGACTGACTCCTTGGATTAAAGCTGTATTTTCGGGGCTCTATCGAAGGGTCATGTATGGATATCACATTGGATGGCTAATGTTCCAGCTTGCAAGGCGTTTCCACTGGCAATCTCCGTGCAGATTTTGACAGACGAGACCGACCAGTTGCGGCCGTACCCCGGAGACAACGGCATTTGCTTTGAGTGGGGGTGAGGTGACGGGGCGGAGAGATTCTATCGAGAACAGTCATGACAGACGAAGAGCTTTACGCATTTCTACCACCGCTTGTGGTCGATCAGGTGGTATAACCTCGGCCTATGGCCCCGAGTCAGCAGGGGACTTGCGCGACGTGGTCGGGCACCCGCCGGAAGACGAGGACGATTCGGCGCTTGACTGCGACGACGACCAAGCCGCCTCTACTTACGCCGCGCCGGAAATGTTGACACCATCCGAAGAAAATTGGCTGAGGCAGCACTTAAAAGAGACGGCTGACACGATGCGGAAGATGTACCGGAAAGATTAACCGTGCCCACACCATTCTCCCGGTCGCCTCGCTCGCTGGTCAAGCTGGGCCTATTTTCGCGAGAGTGGGGCGGATCGTCGACCAGAACGCGCGGATGAATTGAGCAGGCCGATCGCCGATCTCTGCAAACCATTGCTCCGATCACGCGTCGCGGGTCCGATCTCGGTTGCTCAACAGGCGTTGATCCCTCCTATACTGCTATCAGCCGCACGACGTTTCGGACGTTGGCCGGGGGGCGCGACACGCATGCATCCGGCAGTGCGGTGTTTCTATGCCGGTTGAGACAAACCGTGCATTGCCGCATAGGCCGTGAGCTGATAGGCCATCATTTGGTAGATCTGAGGGCGGTAGGCATCGCGCTCGTCGATCTGGATCTCCGACACCTGATAGCGGACCCCAAATTCCGCATTTGCCGCCGTTACCCCCTCAATCACATCGGCCGCGACCGGGCGCGGATCGTGCAACGGCTCGGTGCCAAAGCGTAAGCCAAGATAGTGATTGTTAAGGCTCGTCATCCGAGCCGCCTTTAGCCAGTCGCCCTGCTGTTGGATATGCATCATGCGTTCTCGATTGAATGTCGGTGCCGGAAAGCGCTACGGCGCGGCGCGGCTGACGGACCAGGTTGGCGACCCCGGTTAGCTCATCTTGCCTGGCGGCAAGGCCAAGTCAGCCTGATGACTCTCGTCAGCCGCCGCTTGATTCTACATCCGCCGAAGGAGCCGCAGTCGCAACGCGTCGGCGCGAATCGCGGAAATCCCGAGATCGCCCGCCGGTCGGCGTCGGATCGAGGTCGCTGCATCTATACTCCTTCGGCATGGGTGCCATGAAGCCGGATGACGGAAGAACACGCCAATGCCGATGGATGCCGATCAACGCGATTCCTTCGCACGCTATCTCGATGCCAAGAAGCACGATCCTTTCAAACGTTACAGGGAATACGCCTGGTTCCAGTTTTCGATGGACGGCGAAGGGATCGGATTGCGGCAGGCGCGGGAGGCATTGGACGAGCGACTGGCGCAATCCCAGGAAGTGCACGAACTTGATGAGATCGTCGTCGAAGCGGCGCTCGTTAACGACTACATCAATCCCGTCTTGTTGGAGGATCGGTCGGACCAACCCCTAACCCGCTGGTGGTGGCATCTGGGCAAGCTGCGTGCCCGGACCTATCCCGCACACCTGTTACCCGACCATCTGCGGGCGGTCTACGAAGCCGAACAGGATTGAGCGATCAAGCCTCGCGCCAATCCTTCCTCCCGCTTGGGAATCCGGCCGTCCTCGACGCGCCGCGCAATCGTTGCTCGCATCACAAACGCCTCCAGGTCTCCTTGACGATCGTACTGTGGCATGACGGCTCGTCGGGCGCGTCAGGCTGTTGAGCGTCGCGGTCCTCAACACGGTAGATCCGGCGCAGCACGGGCGGAAGCAAGTCCGCTGGATAGGTGCGGGCGCGCAGCGCGCCGAGATGCCACCACCACTCCGCCAAAGGGTGCTCTGGATCGTCCTTCAGCAAGAAGCTTTCCAACTCGTCGGCGTAGAGGATCTCATCGATCACCCAGGTGTCGATATGCTCCAGTTCCGTCTGCTGCGCTCCGGTCAGTGCCAAGGTGCTCAGACGCTGGCGGGTCTGGCGCAGGAATGGCCCATCGCCGACCGCGAGACCAAAACCGACCTCTTCGCGATAGCCACGCAGTGGATCCGCGACGCTCATCGTCGATGCTCCTCGCTCCGTCGCGTCAGTTGGCTGGCGGCAACAACCGTCAGAGTTTGGCGCAAGTATTCGACATCCAGCGTCTCGACCGTGACGGTTCGTGCGAGCCTGACCAGCTGGGCATCGGCCGCCGCGAGTACCTGGCACTCGGTGTCGGTCAGCACCGAGAGCTGGCTCTCCAGCCACTCGCGCGCGTTCAACATGATGAAGGTATCGCCACATTCGGGATCCCAGGTTTCAACGTGGACAGCGTATCCTCTTAAGGTGGAATCAATTTTTTGGCGTAAACCGGGGTTCATCGCAGACCTCGCCAACTCATTCAGGGAAATCATGTTGCCCACCCCCTTGCCGACTGACAAGCCCAACCTTGCCGAGAGCGCCGAAGCGCAGAATGGCACAAGCGTGGTGGGATCTCATCCCGTTGCCGACGCCGTTGATCGTTTTCTAGTCTTGATGGATACCGAGCCGTCAGCGCCGCCCGATTTGGAACCCTTGATTCGCGCCCTGGATGAGCTGGCTTGGCTGGCCCATCAGATCCGGCGTGAGGAAACCGAGTGCGACGATGAGCCGGACGTTGAGGAGCCATCCCGCGATGACTGGCGTGCTTCATTCCGCAAGGCCGCCGCCTGGGTTAGGCAGGTGCGCGCTGACGACCGGGCGGGCCGCGAGGAGATTGTTTGCCCCGAGGTCGACCTCTCCGAGATCATCGATGACCTGGAATTGATCCAGTGGCGCTTCCGCTCGACGTCCGAGGCCGACGCCCTGTTTCACTACGAACTCGGCTTTATGACCCACTGGGGCCACCATCTGCGCACGGTCCAGTGGGCGCTCCATGCCTGGTGTTGGTAGCCCGGCTGAGGAACGAACCCCTGCAGACGTGGCCATTGATGTTGGGCTCCGGCGCGTGGTGCGCGTCAGCCTGGAGGTCGTGCGGTTTGTGGATCGCTGAAATATCTGGTTCCGTTCCAACCAAACCACCAGCGACGCATGGAAAATGCGGTGATGACAGCCGACCAGAAGGGATGCGAGGGTGCAGGGATTGGCCGGACGCGCGGCCAACTCGCACAGCGCGAGCAGGGTCGAGCGCGAAATCCGCAGCCGTTGGCAAACCTCGCAGGGTCGTTAGGCGGTCCAGGCAGGATACGCTCGGCGTATAGGAGGTCGGCAAGCTGCACTTCCGTTCGCGTTCGCGGATCGGTGCAAGGATCGCCCCCTGAGATCACCCTTCACTCTCGTCACGCCCTTCATCGACTTGTCCCTTGCCGCGTCTCCGTGATGACGGATGCCTCAATACCGCGCATGTCGTTTGATCTTGTCGCGTTTTCGACCATGCCCGGCTCAAATCGGGTACGCGAGGGATCATCACGCCCCCCTTCGGAACCCCCTCGGTTTGCCGTACACCACGGCGTTAGCAGGAACGATGGGGACGTCAGGTTGACGGCGAGACGGGAAAAAACGAAGCGGTTCATCATTGACGCCCGCTTAAGAGGGGGCAGGCACAATTTGACTGCTTTTTAACCCTCCAACGTCTTCAACGGATCGTACTCGAAAGTCGGGCGCTTGAACTCCTGATAGACGGCGGGGTTGCTTCGCTGTGTCTCCAACGTCGGGGTCACCCGCAGCGCTGGGGTGGCCACGGAAGCCGCGACCGGCACGACAGCACGCCCTTCCCGCCGGATCCGCGCGAGCGTTTTGGCAAAAGTGCGGGGTCGGATCGCGATCCCGGCGGCGGCAAGCTCGGCGAGGATGTCGGTCGACGACGCCCCCGCCCGCTGGGCGGCCTCGATGTCCGGTAACAGGGCGCGCAGCGACATGGCCACCGACCGGTGCGGCGGATGTTGGGCCAGTGCCTGCAAGCGGGTACGGGCCTGGGTTATGTTGTCTTCATCGTGGGGCATACATTGGGACTCTGTGTCGATCAAAGGGGAT